>JALHDI010000141.1 GCA_022839045.1 Sporomusaceae bacterium | reverse complement strand
GGGTCTGACGGAAGACGAATTCCAGACTATCTGCGCCGATGAAGTCGAAATCTGGAAGGCCAAGCAGCGGGCGATCAGCTCGATTGATATTAGCGTCGAAGGCGACGAACTGGTGGTGTTCACCCGCGAGAAAAGCCCAATCAAGCGGCTACGCCGGATAACAGGATACCTCAGCGAACTGACATCTTTCAACGACGCTAAGAAGGCCGAGGAGGTCCAGCGTTACAAACACATGGGCTTCGAGCCGGTACCTGTGATTGATTCGAAGTCCGCTAAGGCTGAGAACTCCCAGAAAGCGAAGCGCGAGTTCTCCAAAACCTGGGGCGCGCTCCGGGAGGAAGGCGGGAAGGGGCTTTAATGCAAATTGTCGACCCTAGTTATCGCTTTCTTGACAAAATAGACGGCGCCGCGATGCTCCAGAAAATCGAGCGGATCGGGCGCCTCTGCTACAAGTCAGAGGACCGAATCGCCGCCGGATCGGCGCCGGCGTTCGTCAGGATGTTGGTCGATCGCGGCCATGAGGCCATGATCGAACACACCGTTTTCTCGGTTCATTTCATCACTGATCGCGGCGTGTCGCATGAGCTGGTTCGCCACCGTCCCGCGAGCTACGCCCAGGAATCGACCCGCTATTGCAATTATGCTAACGAGAAATACGGCAACAACATCACCTTTGTGGCGCCGCCCTTCAACCCCGCGACCTGGCAGTATGTAATCTGGCGAGAGGCGATGAACCAAGCCGAGCGAGCATACTTTGATCTAATCGAGAACGGCGCCGCGCCGGAGATGGCCCGGTCGGTCCTGCCTAACTCGCTAAAAACGGAGATCGTCGTGACCGCTAACCTTCGCGAGTGGCGCCATATTCTCCGGCTGCGAACAGCTCCGGACGCCCACCCTCAAATGCGGCAGCTGATGCGCCCGCTGCTGGCCGAGCTGAAGGTGCGGATTCCGGTCGTCTTTGACGACATCGCGGCATAGGAGGTATAAACCATGAAACGTGTTTACATTACCCACCCGCTGCGGGGCGAAAACTGGCGGGAAAACATAGAAAAAGCGAGTCGGCATTGCCGCAGGTATGTAGCGGAGGAGAAATACATTCTCCCGGTGTCGCCGCTGCACGCGCTCGCCTTCCTCGATCCGAACACCTACGATCCGGAACACGGTATGCAGCTCTGCCTGGCGCTGTTGGAAACTTGCGAGGAGGTCTGGGTTCACGGTGAATGGGAGAATTCCGAAGGCTGCCAGCGTGAAATAAAACACGCCTGGGGTTTGGGCATCAAAGTCCGCTGGATTACTGATGAGGTGGTGTCATGAACGCCCTGAGCCTATTTACAGGGGTTGGGGGGCTTGACCTGGCCGCAGAGGCCGCCGGCATGAAGATCGTCGCCTGCTGCGAGATAGAACCCTACCCTGTAGAAGTTCTGAAACTAAGATTTCCAGGGGTGAAAATTTACAATGATGTACGAAAACTCTCCGCAGAACAGCTCCGAAACGACGGAATCCCTGGCATCGACATCGTCATCGGCGGGTTCCCCTGCCAGGACTTGTCCTGCGCTGGAAAACAAGCGGGCCTCGAAGGCGAAAGGTCAGGACTCTGGTTTGAAATGCTTCGAATCGTGCGGGAAGTGCGGCCTAGCTGGGTCCTTGCAGAAAACGTGCGTAACGCAGTTAATCTTGCGCTCGACACCTGCCGGATGGGTCTGGAAGCCGAAGGCTACGAAGTCCGGCCGTTCGTTCTTCCTGCAAGTTACGCAGGAGCGCCCCACAAAAGGGAACGACTCTTCATCGTGGCCCACACCAAAAGGGTCGCCTAGTGGCCCGGATTACGCCCGAATGAACAGAGAAGGGAGCGGCGGCGACGATCTGGCCACCGCCGTTGCCCGCCAACTCTGGCCGACACCTCGGAGTTTTGATGCTAACGCGGTCGCACTACTGCCGTGCCAAAACAAAGACAGGAAGCGCAGCTCGCCGACCCACGACGGCTTGGCGCGGACGGTCGCAATGTGGCCGACGCCCAGGGCCAACGATGCGGAAAAACGCGGCGATTTCGCGAACGACCCACGGAACGGCCTCCCGGCCGCCGCTAAATACTGGCCGACGCCGGCGGCGCAGGACGCTAATAACTCCACCCTGCCGGCGAGCCAGCTCGGGCGTGACACCGTTCCTGGTACGGTGCTGGAGCAGCAGTTGTGGCCGACACCGCGTGCCGGAAAAACCACCAGCGAAGATCCCGAATCTTGGCAGAAGCGCAAAGAGGCCGGGAAAGTATCGACGCCTCCGCTCGATCTGGCGGTGAAGATGTGGCCGACTCCGGCAGCACAGGATTCCACAGGATCAACTGGCGGCACCCAGCACAGCTCGCTCCGGACAGAAGTGCCGGGCCAGTTAAACGCCGATTGGGTGGAGTGCCTTATGGGGTTCCCGATCGGCTGGACCGATATCGAGTGCGAAACGCCGCGGCCGTGGCCGGGGTGGCCAGCTCCGCTCGGGGTACAGCAAAATTGGGCGACGCCAAACTGCATGGATATGCTTCCCCAGCGGTCGCCCGAGGCTCTGGAACGGCAATTCGCAACCACACGGAAAGGACGCACCGCTCCCGCAAACCTTCGAGAGCAGGTGTTTCCCGAAAACTTTCCCGGTGGCATAACCGAAAACGGCCAGTATCCTTATGAGCCGCCAAGGACAACCACCGGGCAAAAAAACAGAGCAAAGCGCCTGAAGTGCTGCGGGAACGGCGTCGTCTGGCAACAAGTTTTCCCGATTATGAAGGCGATCATGGAGGTTGAATATGATTTCCTCTACGCCTAAAATCCGGAACTTAAAGCACGACGGCCAGCTCGCGGTCGCTGTCGGCCGCAGCCGCTTCGAGAAGGATTGGAAAAACAAAGAGATGCCCTGGTCCGACTTGGTTGAAAAACTGAGCCAAACGACCCGGACAAGGGAAACGCTGGCCGAGTTCAACGCCATGGTAAAGACCGAGCAGGATACTGTGAAAGATGTCGGTGCCTTCGTCGGTGGCATCTTGAAAGGTGGCCGTCGGACGTCGGGGGCGGTAGCCTGGCGGCAAATCGTCACCCTGGATGCCGACTTCGCCGCGCCTGGGCTATGGGACGAGTTCTGCCTTTATAACGACTACGCTGCCTGCGTTTATTCAACGCACAAGCACCGTTCCGATCGGCCGCGTCTGCGTTTCGTGATCCCGCTGGCCAGGGCGGTCAACCCAGACGAGTACCAAGCCGTTTCCCGGATGCTGGCGCACGGCATCGGCATGGATTATTTTGACGACACCACCTACCAACCCCACAGGCTGATGTATTGGCCTTCTACACCAGCCGACGGCGAGTATTATTTTCAGCTACAGGACGGTGCCTGGCTCGATCCGGACAAAATCCTGGCCAGGTATGAGAATTGGCAAGACCAGAGCCAATGGCCGGAATCGTCGCGGACACGGAACAACCGAGCCAAGCTGGCCGAGAAGCAAGGCGACCCTTTAGCAAAGCCGGGCATCGTCGGTGCTTTCTGCCGGACCTATTCCATCCAGCAGGCCCTGGACACGTTTCTGTCCGATATTTACGAGCCGTGTGCCGTGGAGGGACGGTACACATACCTTCCTGGGTCCTCGGCCGGCGGCCTGGTTCTTTATGAAGACAAATTCGCGTATTCCCACCACGGCACCGACCCGATCGGCGGGCAACTGGTGAACAGCTTCGATCTGGTGCGGCTCCATAAATTCGGGGAGCTGGACATCGAGGCCCAGCCGGGCACGCCGGTCACGAAAATGCCGAGTTACCTGGCCATGGTCGAATGGGCGGCTGAGGACGAAAATGTCCGGATGACGATCGGCATGGAGAAGCTGGAGAACGCTCAGGCCGATTTTGCCGACACAGTTATCGACCCGGACGATATGAGCTGGCTGAAAAAATTAAAGACCGGCAGCAAAGGTGGCTATCAGCCGGTCGCCGAGAACATCATTCTGATTCTAAAACACGACCCGAACCTGGCCGGTAAATTCGCCATGGACGACTTCGCCCATCGCATCGTGGTGGTTGGCGACCTGCCGTGGCGGCCTTCAAGCCAGAGCCGGTTCTGGACGGACGCCGACGAGGCCGCGCTGCGGAACTACTGCAGCCGCATCTATGGCATCGTGGGAAAAGGCATCGTCCTCGACGCTCTCCTGGAGGTCCTGCTCTACAACACAATCCACCCGGTGCGCGACTACCTGACCGCTCTGGTCTGGGATGGCCGCCGCCGCCTGGACACGCTGTTCGTGGACTACATGGGTGCGGCTGATACCGAGTACGTCCGGGCTGTCACCCGGAAGATGATCGTCGCTGCCGTCGCCAGGGTTATGAATCCCGGCTGCAAATTCGACAACATGCTCGTCCTGGTCGGCAAGCAAGGCCAGGGCAAAAGCTACCTGCTGAAACGGATCGGCCGCCAATGGTTTTCCGATTCGCTCACTACGGTGCAAGGCAAGGATGCCTACGAGCAGCTCCAGGGGTCCTGGATTCTCGAAATGGGCGAGTTGTCGGCCATGCGGAAGGCCGAGGTTGAGGCGGTCAAGCACTTCCTGAGTAAACAGGTGGATAACTTCCGCGTCGCCTATGGCCGCAATATATCGGTTTTCCCGCGTCAATGCGTAATCTTCGGGTCTACGAATAAGGTTGATTTCCTCCGTGACGTCACCGGAAACCGGCGGTTTTGGCCGGTAGCCACGCGGGTCCGGGCGCCGGTAAAAAACATATTCAAGGATTTAACAGATGAAGAAATTGACCAGTTATGGGCGGAGGCCGTGGCCGCTTACAAGGCCGGTGAAGCTCTGTATCTGGACGAAACCTTGGCTTCCGTGGCGGCGGCGGTTCAGGAAGAACATATGGAGGAATCCGAGAAGTTTGGCCAGGTCCAGGAGTTTCTTGAGATCAAGCTGCCGGCAGATTGGACCGAGCGCGATCTCAGCGAGCGCCGAGCGTACTTCCTTGGCGATTTTGGCGAAGGCCCGGAGGGTACCGTCGAGCGGGACCGGGTCTGCGCCCTGGAAATTTGGGTCGAGTGCTTTGGCGGCGATCCGAAGACCTTTGACAATACCCGCTCACGGGAAATTAAGGACATTATGTACCGGATGCCGGGCTGGGCACCTCATGGAAAAAAACAGCGTTTCGGTAAAGCCTACGGCGTCCAAAGATGCTATTTGAAATCAAAATAAGTGTTGCCACTAAAGTGTTGCCGTTGCCAGTAAAAAAGAAGAAGGGTGTTGCCACTCTGTTGCCGGAAAAGGGGCTAGTGGCAACACCCCGGCAACACCCTTCAGCCCAGGGGAGATAAGGGCTGACGGTTCTAGTGTTGCCAGTGTTGCCACTCTTTTATCTAAAAATAAAAAAATAAGAATAAAGGGAAATAGGGGGCTATATACACGCCCTATACTCTATAATCGCCTAAATATAGTTTACGGCATTTTAC
>JALHDI010000020.1 GCA_022839045.1 Sporomusaceae bacterium | reverse complement strand
GCTGGCAGCCAAAAAACATTAGACAAGCGTCTGGCGAGTATATTATAATGATTTAGGAAAATAAGGCAGGGCGGATTTCTGTCTTGCTTTTTGTTTTGTGGGGGAAGGCGATAGTTGACCGGAAGGAGGTGGCTTGATGACCCAGACTCCGATCGTTAGAGAGGGCTTTCTGTATATCGGCATTCTCGTGCTTATCACTTTTGTCACCGCCTTGACCGTCGATCATTATTGGGCCATCATCCCCGGTGTGCTGGCCGCGTTTGTCACCTTTTTCTTCCGCAACCCCCGGCGGGCGATACCCGGCGACGACACACTGGTGGTGTCGGCCGCGGACGGTACGGTGATGGGGGTCAGCGAAGTGTACGAGGACCAGTTCCTCGAACAGGACGGGATAAAGGTTACGATATTCTTGTCGGTCTTCGATGTCCATGTGAACCGCAGCCCGATCGCCGGCGAGATAAAATTCCAGCAGTATACCTGCGGGCGGTTCCGCCCGGCTTACAAGGAATCCGCAGGCTGCGAGAACGAGCGGCATACCATCGGCCTGGAGAACGAGAAGATGCGGGTGCTGGTGACTCAGATCGCCGGTATCCTGGCGCGTCGGATCGTTTCCTGGGTGACGCTGGGCGTGGTCCTTGAGCGCGGCGAACGCTACGGCATGATAAAGTTCGGTTCTTGCACGGAGATTGTCGTTCCCCGGTCGGTGGAGATACTGGTCAAGAAAGGCGACAAGGTCCGGGGCGGCGAGACGGTAATAGGGAGGTTGCGCGAGTGAGATCTTTTATTCCCAATTTGCTCACATGTTCCAATCTTGTGTTCGGTTTTCTGGCGATGGCCGCCGCTTATCAGGGAGATTTCACTACTTCGGCGCTGCTGGTGTTCGTGGCGATGGTCGCCGACGGCATGGACGGCCGCGCGGCCCGGTATTTCGGAGTTAGCAGCGAGTTCGGCAAGGAGCTGGATTCTTTGTGCGACGCCGGCTCGTTCGGGGTGGCCCCGGCTTTTCTGGCATATGTTTATATGCTGAAGGATTTCGGCTGGACGGGCGCGCTGATCTGCGCCGCTTTCGCCACCTGCGGGGCGCTCCGCCTGGCGCGTTTCAATGTCATGACCGGGGTGGTGAAGGGCTATTTCCTCGGTCTGCCGATTCCGGCGGCCGGCTGCACGGTGGCGCTTTTCGTGATGACCGGCCTCAAGCCTCCTGTGTGGATGTTTGCCCTGTTTGTGGCCGTGTTCGCGTACCTCATGGTAAGCACGGTGAAGTATCCGGATTTCAAGGGGAAGGGCGAAAAGATCCGCCCGGTGCCGGCCGTGCTGGCAGCGCTGGTGGGCGGTTACATAATATACCTGTCGCCGCCGGGGGCGCTGTTCGCCGCTTTCTTTGCGTACGCCGTATTCGGCCTGCTCAATAACCTATTCGCGCTGTTCGAGGCCAAAGAAGCGTAAGGTTATGGACCCAAGTCCGGTTTCCCGGGATATGAAGTCATTTGTTGGTTATATTAATGGTAGCCTGACAGCGGCAAGAGCAGGAAAATCGCGCTGTACCGGCGAAGAATCGCGATGTTCCTAAATCTGGTAAGCAAGGCCGTTTTAAGTCTTTTTTTATGGCTTGACAAGTAAGGTTTACTATAATTAAAATGTAACTTGTGCAACAATGACTGAGCCAGCAAGTGCCGAGACGGGCGGGTTCAAGGATTCGCCTAGGGAAAAGGAGACCGGCCCATGAACCAGTTATTCGACTACATAATGGTTCCAATGCAGCTAGTTATCGTATTTTTCACCCTCTACTACTTCGCGCTCGCTTTCTTCGGCGTCTGGCGCCGCAGGGAAATCAAGATCATGACCCCGAAGAAGTCGTTCGCGGTTATTGTCGCCGCTCATAACGAGGAACAGGTCATCGTCCAGTTGATCGAGAACCTGCATGTGCTCAAATACCCCCGCCACCTTTACGATATTTTCGTGGTGGCCGACAATTGCAAGGATCGCACGGCCGAACTGGCTCGGGCCGCTGGCGCGATCGTGTACGAGCGTTTCAACCTTGAACAGCGCGGCAAGGGCTACGCGATGGAGTGGATTTTCGCCAAGCTTTTCCGTCTGCCGCGCAAGTACGACGCGGTGGCGGTTTTCGACGCCGATAACCTGGTGCACCCCAATTTCCTCCTCGAGATGAACAACCGCCTGTGCAAGGGCGAGAAGGTCATCCAGGGCTACCTGGACGCCAAGAATCCGTGCGATACCTGGATTGCCGGCACGTTCGCGCTTTCTTTCTGGGTGGTTAACCATATCTGGCACCTGGCGAAGTATAATCTCGGCCTGTCGAGCGTTCTCGGCGGCACGGGGATGTGCATTTCGACCGATGTGCTCCATAAGTTCGGCTGGGGAGCCACCTGCCTGACCGAGGATATGGAGTTTACGATGAAGGCGCTGCTGCTCGGCATCCGCACCACCTGGTGCCATGATGCCGTCGTTTACGACGAGAAGCCGCTCACTTTCATGCAGTCGTGGCACCAGAGAAAACGCTGGGCCCAGGGGCACTTCGACGTGGCGAGCCGTTACATACCCCGCCTGCTGTACGAGGGGATACGCCAGCGGGACATCCGCATCCTCGACGGCGTCCTCCACCTCCTGCAGCCTCACTTTCTGATTCTGTCGACTACTTTCGTGGTTTGCAGCTATATTTACCACCTCGTGCCGTTTTACACCAATATCCTCTTCATGATTCTGCCGGTCGAGGTCTGGCAGCTGATTGCCGTCGGCCAGTACGTTTTCCCGGTGATCGTCCTGGCGAAGATCCGCGCTCCTTGGAAGGCGTGGTGGTATATGGTGCTTTATCCGCTGTTCGTCTATAGCTGGATTCCCATCACCTTCATCGGCTTCCTGCACCGCAACGACCGGGAGTGGAGCCATACCCAGCATACCCGCGGCCTCAGCTACCGCGATGTGGCGCTGGCGACCGCCGACGATTTTCCCAAGGACAATTATTTGAGCAAGCAGGCGGCGAAATAGTGAGTCCGCCAAGCGAGTGTTCGCGCTGTTTCAATAGATGAGTCATGGGGCTCATCTATTTTTGTCTGCCGGCGAGTACGAACGCCACGGCGGGCAAATCATAGGTTTGGGAGGGATTGAGCGATGTATGAATTGACGACGATCGTCGATTTCGAGGCGGCCCACCGGCTGGCCGATTATCCCGGCAAGTGCAGCCGCCTCCACGGCCATAACTGGCGGGTGGAGGTAACGGTGGCCGGGCCCGGTCTGGACGGCCTGGGGATGCTGGTCGATTTCCGCGTCCTCAAGCAGGAGGTTTCGCGGGTTATCGAAACGCTCGACCATTATTACCTCAACGAGATCGAGCCTTTCCGCACCGTCAATCCGACGGCCGAGAACATCGCCGCGTATGTGTACCGCGAGCTTGCCGGGCGCCTGCCGGCGGGGGTGACGATGAAGGCGGCGAAGGTGTGGGAGTCGCCGCATTCGGCGGCGGTGTACCGGGAGGAGTGACGGCATAGGTGGATATTGTCGAGGTTTTTTCCTCCATCCAGGGGGAAGGCAGATATGTCGGCTACCGGCAGGTGTTCGTGCGCCTGGCGGGCTGCAACCTGGTCTGCGCTTACTGCGATACGCCTGCTTCCCGCAAGCCGGCGGCTGACGGTTGGGTGGAGGGGACGCCGGGAGGACGGGATTTCTTCCCGGTGGCCAATCCCGTGCCAGTCGCGGCGCTGGCCGGGTATGTCAACCGCCTTCTCCGTGCGCCGCACCACTCGGTCAGTCTGACGGGCGGCGAACCGCTCTGCCAGGCGGCGGCGCTGGCGGAACTGGCGCCAAAGCTGGCCGGCCGCCTGTACCTGGAGACGAACGGGACGATGCCCGATGAGTTGGCGACGGTGCTGTCTCGCATTGATATCGTGAGTATGGATATCAAGCTGCCGTCGACCTGCGGCCGCGAATTGTGGGCCGAGCACGGGCGCTTCCTCCGCCTGGCGGCGGCCCGCGAGCTGTTCGTGAAGATCGTGCTGACGGCGGCGACCGGCGATGAAGAATTCCACCGGGCGCTGGCGCTGGTGGCGGCGGTGGACCGGCGCATCCCGGTGGTGCTGCAGCCGGTGTCGCCGGTGAACAACGTGGCCGGCATCGCCCCGGAGGCTGTGTTGCGGCTGCTGGCGAAGGCGCTGGATATGGTGGACGATGTGCGGGTGATACCGCAGACGCATAAGATGATGGGGCAGCTGTAGGTTACGGCCTTCGCTAGGGTGCAAAGGGAGGAATAATTTTGCGTATTCTTTTGACTAACGACGACGGGATCAACGCGCCGGGCATCCAGGCGCTGTGGCGGGAGCTGGCGGCGATCGGCGAGGTTACGGTGGTGGCGCCGGACAGCGAGCGGAGCGCGACTAGCCAGTCGATCACCGTCCATCACCCGATCCGTGTCGATCAGTTCTGTATCGACGATCCGCCGCTGTGCGCCTGGCGGGTGGGGGGGACGCCCACCGACTGTGTCAAGATGGCTGTCGAGGCGCTGTTACCGGTGAAGCCGGACGTGGTCGTTTCCGGGATCAACCAGGGCCCCAATCTGGGGACCGATGTGCTGTATTCGGGGACGGTGAGCGCGGCGATCGAGGGCGCCCTCCACGGCATCCCGTCGGTCGCGGTGTCGCTGGCTACCTTCAAGCCGGCGGATTTCCGGCAGGCGGCCCGGTTCGCCCGCAAGCTCGTCCTGACGCTGGCCGAGCGGACGCTGCCGCCGGACACGCTGCTGAACGTCAATGTGCCTCCGCTGCCGGCCGACGGGCTGGCGGGGGTGGAGGTGACCAAGCTGGGGGTAATCGAGTACGAAAATACCTTCGAGCGCCGTCAGGACCCGCGGGGCCGCACGTATTACTGGATGGGGGGCAGCCTGAAGGACACCGGCAACGAGGACGGCACCGACGTCATGGCAATCAAGAAGGGGAAGATATCGGTGACGCCGATCCATTTCGATCTCACCAACTATGGAATCATCAAGCTTATCGAGGAATGGAATCTGGCTACTTAGCATAAATTACAGTAAAACCCTTGAGGGGGGAATACTGTGGCTAAGGTGACCAGACGCACACGGGTGAGTGTTCCGCCGCAAAAGATGCCGGGGGCGGCGATGGCGATCGGCGCAGGAGTGCTGGTCAGCTTGATGGTGTCGCTGGTGGCGATAGTATTTTTGTCGGTGGTCAGTCTGGCCACGGAAAGCTTGTTTATCGAGGACTACCTGCGCTACATTATGGTGGCGGTGACGGTGACGAGCATTTTCATCGGCAGCGCGTTCGCCGCCCAGCGCGCCGGGGGCGCCGGCCTGCTGGTCGGCATGGCGGTGGGTGTGATGTATGTGCTGATCTCCGTCGGGGTGGGGCTGGAGATGACCCAGGAGCCGGTATCGCTGCTGGTGCTGGCGAACAAGGTTTTCGCCGGGATAGCCGCCGGGGCCCTGGGAGGATTGGTGGGCGTCAACCTTTAGCCGAGAGGATTTCCGCCGGCGAAGGGCGAAAAAGTATCACGCCAGCTTTATCAGCGCGACTGGTAAGGCTGGCGTTAATTTCTGGGAAGCGTGGACAAGCCCAGGATGACAGGGGGATACTGATGAGCTACAAAGGCATTCTGTTCGATCTTGACGGGACGTTGCTGGATACGACCGATCTGATCCTCAAATCGTTCCAGCATACCATCAGGACACACCGGGGCTGCGACGCGGATATGGCGCTGGTGAAGTCGACCTTCGGCAGGCCGCTGATCGAGGCGTTGGCCCTCATGGGGGACGACCCGGAGGCGATGATAAAAACTTACCGCGAGTATAACGGCCGCTACCACGACGAACTGGCGAAGGTGTTCACCGGGGTGGTCGAGGTGGTGCAGAAGCTGTACGACCGGGGAGTCAGGCTGGCGGTGGTGACTTCCAAGACGCGGGTCACGTCGGTGCGCGGCCTGAGGCTGTTCGCTCTCGATAAGTATTTTCCGGTGGTGATCGGCCACGAGGACTGCCTGAAGCATAAGCCGCACCCCGAACCGGTGCTGCGGGCATTGGCGGCTCTCGGACTGCCGGCGGGCGATTGCCTGATGGTGGGGGACAGCCTGTTCGATATCATGAGCGCCAAGGCGGCGGCGGTGAAGACGGCGGCGGTGCGCTGGACGTATGTGCCGTGGTCGGACGTGGCGGCAGCGGGTCCCGACCACGTCATCGAGGATATGGCGGAGCTGCTCACGCTTTGCGGGATAAGGGATTAGAGAGTTTCGGACATATACAGTATAAATTATGTTGTTATAATTTTTCGAAATATCGACATTGCCGATTGACGAGCCTGCTTGTATATGATACTTTAGATAGGTGTTTATTTGTTTGGATGTTTTTATTTTGGGGAGGAGTGTAAAAAATGGCAGAAGGACCGCAGAAAACACAGGTGGTGCTCGCGAATCCGACCGGACTGGGACTTTTCGGCTTGGCAATGGTTACGATGGTGGCTGCTTCGCAGAAACTGGGGTGGACAACCGGGTTGTCGTTCGTGATCGTCTACGCAATTTTCCTGGGGGCAACGGCCCAACTAGTCGCGTCGATTTTCGATTTCTTCCATAATAATATCTGGGGCGCAACCGTGTTCGGCGCGTACGCCTTCTTCTGGTACGCGATCGCGGCCGCCTGGATGATGAAGATGGGTGTCTTCGGTTCGGTTCTGGCCGGCGCCGCCGACGTGCAGCAGCTCGGCTGGGCTTTCACGGGCTACTTCATCTTTTCCGTGCTGATGACCGTCGGCGCGATGGAAGTCAACAAGGTTATCTTCGCCATCATGGTGCTGATCGACGTGCTGCTCGCCGCCCTGGCGCTGAACGCGTTCGGCATCGCCGCCCACGCTTCGCACGCCGTCGCCGCCTGGACCGAGCTGGTCATCTCGTTCGTGACCTTCTACGCCTGCTGTGCGGTCGTGCTGAACACGCACTTTGGCAAGCCGTTCATGCCGATGGGCAAACCGTTCGGCATCTTCAAGTAAGCTCTGCTGCGAGACCCTCACTTTTTTGGTGGGGGTCTTTGTTTTTTGGGTAGAACCACCGAAGGCCGCGGCCGTCGAAAATGCTCCAGACTCAAGGGGCCAAGGAGCAACGCCGCAGATGGACTTTTTAGGCGGCCTCCACATTTTTGGCGCTTTCACAGGGAGGAGATTTGAGGTATAAAGTACAATATATAACACTTTGTACAACCTATTGTTGGCCCATAACATTTGGCACATATTATATTGAGAGAAATGCAGCGATTTGGGGGGCTGGAAGATGACAAGGATAGCGATTATCGGCGGCACGGGGCTGTACGACCCGCGAATTTTGGAGAACGTCCGCACGGAGATGATAACGACGCCTTACGGCGATGTGAAATACGAGGTCGGGGAGTATGCCGGCAAAGAGGTGGCTTTCATACCCCGCCACGGCAAAACGCATTTTATCGCGCCGCATCTCATCAATTATCGGGCCAATATCTGGGCGATGAAGAAGATCGGCGTGCAGAGCATTATCGCGACGACGGCGGTGGGGTCTCTCAAACGGGAAATGGCGCCGGGCCATTTCGTGCTGACCGACCAGTTCATCGATTTCACCAAGAACAGGGTGGCGACTTTTTATGAGGGCGGCGACCGCGAGGTCGTGCATGTCGACGTGACCGAGCCGTATTGCCCGACACTAAGGGCCGTTTTGCACAAGACGGCCACCGATAACGCTATCCCGTGCCATAACTGGGGCACTTATGTGTGCACGGAGGGCCCGCGGTTCGAGACGCCTGCCGAGATCAAGGCTTACGCCATGCTGGGAGGCGACATCGTGGGCATGACGAACGTTCCCGAGGTTGTGCTGGCTAGGGAGGCGGAGATGTGTTACGCGACGGTGTCGATGGTGACGAATTTCGCCGCCGGTATTTCGCCCCAACCGCTGACCCACGGCGAGGTGCTCGACGCCATGCGGACCAACCTGGAGAATTTCAAGACGCTGGTGATGGCGGCTATCGCGAGGATCGATCCCGAGGCCCCCTGCGCGTGCCGGCGGGCGTTGGCCGAATACGGCGGCTTCAAATTGTAGAGAGTGGTGATTGGTGTTGCGATCGCTGGCATGGCAGAAAGACTGCCTGAGATTGTTGAATCAGACGGCGTTGCCGGGAAGTACGGAGTATATCGACTGTCGCGACTGGCGCCGCGTGGCCGAGGCGATCCGCCGCCTGGAGGTGCGGGGCGCGCCGGCCATCGGGGCGGCGGCGGCTTTCGGCCTGGTGCTGGGGGCCCGCGAGCTGGCCGGGCGGCCGGGGGATTTCTGGCCGGCGCTGCGGGAAGTCGCCGAGGCGCTGCGGGGTACGCGGCCGACGGCGGTCAACCTTTTCTGGGCGATCGACCGGATGCTGTCGGTGGCCAGCCGTTACGGCAGCGGCGCCGACCCGGCGGCCGTGACGGCGGCGCTGGAAGAGAAGGCGGTAGCTATCGCCCGCGAGGACGAGGCGGTCAACCGTCGCATCTCGGCCCACGGTGCGCCGCTTTTTCCGCCGCAGAGCGCCGTTCTGACCCACTGCAACGCCGGCGCGCTGGCGACGGTGGCGTTCGGCACGGCTCTGGGGGTTATCGGCGAGGCATGGCGGCAGGGCAGGATAAGCCGCGTGTTCGCCGACGAGACGCGGCCGCTGCTGCAGGGCGCCAGGCTGACGGCCTGGGAGCTCAAGCACGAGGGTATCCCGGTGACGCTGATCACCGACAATATGGCCGGCTGGGTGATGCAGCGGGGGATGGTGCAGGCGGCCATCGTCGGCGCCGACCGGATAACGGCCAACGGCGACGTGGCCAACAAGATCGGCACCTATTCCGTGGCGGTGCTGGCCAAGGAGCACGGCATCCCCTTCTACGTGGCCGCGCCTGTTTCTACCTTCGATTTTTCCTTGGGCAGCGGGGCGGATATCCCCATCGAGGAGCGCAGCCCGGCGACGTCACCCCCAACCGGCTGGTGACGGCTATCATAACCGAGCACGGCGTGCTGAAGGCCCCCTACCGGGAGGCCATCGCCGCGCTACGCGACAAGAAAGGCGGCAGATAAATGGAATCGATCATCAGAGACATCAAGCTCGCTCCCCAGGGGATGGACAAGATCAACTGGGTTAAGGAGCACATGCCGGTATTGAACGTGCTCAACGACGAGCTTTCGAAGACCAAACCGCTGGCTGGCAAGCGGATGGTTATCACCATGCACCTTGAGGCCAAGACGGCATACCTGGGCATGGTGCTGGCGAACGCCGGGGCGAGCGTGGCCGTTACCGGCTCCAACCCGCTTTCGACCCAGGATGACGTGGCGGCGGCGCTGGCCAGCCAGGGGGTCAAGGTATTCGCCTGGTACAACACGTCGGCCGAGGAGTACGACCATTTCCTCCACAAGGCGCTGGACACCAAGCCTGACATCATCATCGACGACGGGGGCGACCTGGTGTCGCTGCTTCACGGCGAGCGCGCCGACCTGGCCGCCAACATCCTCGGCGGCTCGGAGGAGACGACGACCGGCGTCCACCGCCTCAAGGCGCTGGCGGCGGCCGGCAAGCTGAAGTTCCCGATGATCGCCGTCAACGACGCGTACTGCAAGTATCTGTTCGATAACCGCTACGGCACCGGCCAGTCGACCTGGGACGGCATCATGCGCACGACCAACCTGACGGTGGCCGGCAAGACGGTGGTGGTGGCCGGGTACGGCTGGTGCGGCAAGGGCGTGGCGATGCGGGCCAGGGGCCTGGGGGCCAACGTCATCGTGACCGAGGTCGACCCCATCCGGGCCGCCGAGGCACTGTTCGACGGCTATCAGGTGATGAATATGCTGGACGCGGCCGCCAAGGGCGATTTCTTCGTAACTGTGACCGGCTGCCGCGACGTCGTGTGCCGCGAGCACCTCAAGGCATTGAAGCCGGGGGCGATCATGGCGAACGCCGGCCATTTCGACGTGGAAATCAACAAGGACCATCTGAACGAGCTGGCGGTGAGCAGCCGCACGGTGCGCAAGAATATCGATGAGTTCGTGTTCGCGGACGGCAAGAAGGTATACCTGCTCGGCGAGGGCCGGCTGGTGAACCTGGCGGCCGGCGACGGCCACCCGACCGAGATCATGGACCTGTCGTTCGCCATCCAGGCGCTGTCGGTCCTCCATATCCTCGAGAACCACGCGCGGATGGACAAGCAGGTTTACAAGCTGCCCTACGAGCTGGACCGCAAGGTGGCGTCCCTCAAGCTCAAGGCGATGGGCATCGCTATCGACGAGCTGTCGACGGTTCAGACCGATTATCTCAATAAAGCGTAAGGGTTATCACGGGGGGAAGAGGGCATATGAACGAGCTTACGGCGGTCAGGGCCGAGGTTGTGAAGACGGGACAGGCGATGCTGGAGCGGGGCCTGGTGGCCGGGACGTGGGGGAACGTGAGCATCCGCGTGCCCGGGGCGGAGCTCGTGGCGGTCACGCCGTCGGGCCGCGACTACCGGAGCCTGCGCCCGGAGGATGTCGCCGTCGTCGATATGCGGGGCAACCGGGTGGCCGGCGAGCTTACGCCGTCGACCGAAACGCCCCTGCACCTGGCCGTCTACGCCGCCCGGCCCGACATCGGCGCCGTCGTCCACACCCACAGCGTTTTCGCCAGCGCCTGCGCCGCCGCCCGCCGCCCGCTGCCGCCGGTCATCGAGGATCTGGTGCAGCTCTCAGGCGGGGCGATCGAGGTGGCTGAGTACGCGCTGCCGGGGACGGCGGAACTGGCGGCCAACGCCGTGGCGGCGCTGGCCGACCGCCAGGCGGTGCTGCTGGCCAATCACGGGGTGGTGGGCTGCGGCCGTACGCCGGCCGAGGCCCTGCTGGCCTGCGAACTTGTCGAGAAGGGCGCCCAGATTTACATATACGCCAATCTCCTGGGCGGGGCCCGGGTATTGAGCGACGGAGACGTGGCCGCGATGCGCCGCTTCTATGTGGAGCATTACCGGCGGCGTCAGGAAGGAGAGGAATGATGGCAAGGATACTGCTGAAGAACGGCGAGGTCTACGCCGGCGGCAAGGTTATCAGGGCCGACGTGGCCATCGACGGCCAGGTGATCGCCGGGGTGGGGGAGGTTGATCCCGGCTGGCAGGCCGACAGGGTTATCGACTGTACCGATAAGCTGGTGCTGCCTGGGTTCGTGAACACTCACACCCACGCGGCGATGACGCTTTTCCGCAGCTACGCCGACGATATGGCGCTGATGGAGTGGCTGGAGACCAAGATCTGGCCGGCCGAGGCCAGGCTGACCGGCGAGGATGTCTACTGGGGGACGTTGCTGGCGATCGCCGAGATGATCAGGGGCGGCACGACCGCCTTCGCCGATATGTATTTTTTCATGGACGACGTCGCCAGAGCGGTGGAGGAGAGCGGCATGCGGGCGGCCCTGTCGCGCGGCATGGCCGGCGTGGCGCCGACCGCCGACCAGGCGCTGACGGAGAGCGAGGCTTTCTACCGCGACTGGCACGGCGGCGCCGACGGGCGGATAACGGTGATGCTGGGGCCGCACGCCCCTTATACCTGCCCGCCCGATTACATCAGGAAAGTGACGGCCCTGGCCGCCAAGCTGGGGGCCGGGATCCACACCCACCTGGCGGAAACGGCCGGCGAGGTGGCGGGGTGCGTGAAGGAGCACGGCAAGTCGCCGATCGCCCTGATGAACGAGCTGGGGCTGTTCGACTTCGGCGTGCTGGCCGCCCACTGCGTCCACCTGTCGCCCGAGGATATCGCCATCCTCAAGGACAAGAAAGTGCGGGTGGCCCACAACCCGGGCAGCAATATGAAGTTGGCCAGCGGGGCGGCGCCGGTGCCGGCCTTGCTCGCGGACGGAGTGCCGGTCGGCATCGGCACGGACGGCGCGTCCAGCAACAACAACCTCGACATGCTGGAGGAAATGCGGCTGGCGGCGCTTTTAAACAAGGTATTCTCGCTCGATCCGCTGGCGGTGCCGGCGGGCCAGGCGGTGGCCATGGCCACTGAGAACGGGGCGGAAGTCCTCGGGCTGGGCGGGATAACCGGCAAGCTGGCGCCGGGCTTCAAGGCCGATATCACCATCTTCGATATGACGGCGAGCCACTGGTATCCCCGCCACGACCGCCTGTCGCTGCTCGTTTATTCCGCCGCCGCCGCCGATGTCCACACCGTGATGGTGGACGGCAAGGTGCTGCTCGACGCCCGCCGCTTTACGACCATCGACGAGGAGCGGGTGAAGCGCGAAGCGGGGGTCCGCGGCCTGCGTCTTGTAGAATCGCGTAGGAGACAGTAGGAAATGGTAATTATTGCCTTGTAATTGGGTATAACTGTTAGCTTAGGAGGAATGGGACTTGTATAACATCGTCAAGAAAGAGGTATTGTCGCCCGGCGTCGTGCTGTTCGACGTCGCGGCGCCGCTGATCGCCAAGAAATGTCAGCCCGGCCAGTTCGTCATCCTGCGCATCGACGAAGACGGCGAACGCATCCCGCTGACCATCGCCGACTTCGACCGCGAGGCCGGAACTATTACGCTGATCTTCCAGGAGGTCGGCCACACCACCCGCCAGCTCGGTGCGCTTAATAAAGGCGACGGGCTCCTCGATCTCGTCGGCCCGCTGGGCAAAGCCACCCACATCGACAATTTCGGCACCGTCGTTTGCATCGGCGGCGGCATCGGCGTCGCCCCGGTCTACCCGATCGCCCGCGCCTACAAACAGGCCGGCAACAAGGTGATTTCCATCATCGGCGCCCGGAACGCCGACCTTCTCATCCTCGAAAAGGAGATGGCCGCCGTCAGCGACGAGCTTATCGTCACCACCGACGACGGCAGCAAAGGCCGCAAGGGCCTTGTCATCCACCCCCTGCAGGAAATGATCGACGCCGGCATGAAGATCGACGTCGTCATGGCCATCGGCCCGGTCATCATGATGCGGAGCGTCGCCGACGTCACCCGGCCGCACAACATCCACACCATCGTCAGCCTCAATCCGATCATGGTCGACGGCACGGGCATGTGCGGCGGGTGCCGCGTAAGCGTCGGCAACAAGAACAAATTCGCCTGCGTCGACGGGCCGGAATTCGACGCCCACCAGGTCGATTTCAACGGCCTGATGGCTCGCCAGCGGATGTACCAGGAGCACGAGAAAATGGAGCGGTGCGGAGGAGGTAGCTGCAAATGCAACAAGTAAAGCATAAGATGCCGGAGCAGGCCGCCGAAGAAAGGCGCCGCAATTTCAACGAGGTGGCGCTCGGCTACGCGGAGGAAACCGCCCGGGCCGAAGCCGCCCGCTGCTTGCAGTGCAAAACCGCCCCCTGCCGCCAGGGCTGCCCGGTCGAGATCAACATCCCCCAGTTCATCAAGAGCATCAAGGAAGGCGACTTCGACGCCGCCATCGACGAGATCAAGACCAAGAACAACCTGCCGGCGGTCTGCGGCCGCGTCTGCCCGCAGGAAGACCAGTGCGAGAAATTCTGCATCATGGGCAAGAAGGGCGAACCGGTCGGCATCGGCCGCCTGGAGCGGTTCGCCGCCGATTACGCCATGGCCAAAGACCGTGAGGAAAAAGCCGACGTGCCTGCCGAGGTTCTCGGCAAGGTAGCGGTCATCGGCGCCGGCCCGGCCGGGCTGACCACCGCCGGCGACCTGGCGCGCCTGGGCTACAAGGTGACGGTCTTCGAAGCCCTCCACGCCCCCGGCGGGGTGCTGATGTACGGCATCCCCGAATTCCGCCTCCCGAAAGCCATCGTCCAGCGGGAAATCGCCGCCCTGCGCAAGCTGGGGGTCGATATCCAGGTGAACGCCGTCATCGGCAAGAGTTATACGATCGACGAACTCCTGAACGAGGAAGGCTTCGACGCTGTCTTCATCGGCACCGGCGCCGGCCTGCCCCACTTCATGGATATCCCCGGCGAGAACCTCAACGGCGTCTATTCGGCCAACGAGTTCCTGACTCGCGTCAATCTAATGAAAGCCTACAAATTCCCGCAGACCGGCACGCCGGTGCGGGTGGGCCGCCGGGTAGCCGTGGTGGGGGCGGGCAACGTCGCCATGGACTCGGCCCGCACGGCGCTCCGCCTCGGGGCCGAGAAGGTCTACATCGTTTACCGCCGCTCGGAGGAGGAGATGCCGGCCAGGCACGAAGAGCTCGAGCACGCCAAGGAAGAAGGCGTCGAGTTCCGCCTGCTGACCGCCCCCGTCCAGGTGCTGGGCGACGACAAGGGCTGGGTCAAGGGCATCGAGTGCATCAAGATGGAGCTGGGCGAGCCGGACGAGTCGGGCCGGCGCAAACCCGTGCCCGTCGAGGGCTCCAACTACGTCCTCGATGTCGAGACGGTCGTCATGGCCATCGGCCAGGGTCCCAACCCGCTGGTGCAGAACACCACCCCCGGGCTGGCGGTCAACAAGCGCGGCAACATCGTGGCCGACGAGACGGGCGCGACCGCTAAGGAGGGCGTGTTCGCCGGCGGCGACATCGTCACCGGCGCGGCGACCGTCATTCTGGCGATGGGCGCCGGCAAGAAGGCTGCTGCTAAAATCCACGAATATGTGCAAAATAAAAAGGCTGCCAGGTAGGAATCCCGCCCCTCCGACTGGAATATTTCGCTTAGAAGGATTATTATAAGACGCGCGAAAAGGTTGCGGTTTCAGTTATTTTTGCAACCGTAACCGCAAGGGAGGGGTATTATGCTGGATCAAGCCAAACGTATGCAGGGCATGTCGTCGGCGATCTTTACCCAGGTTGACGATATGCGCAAGAAGGCGGTCGCCGCCGGCAAGGATGTAATCACCCTCAGTCTCGGCAGCCCGGACATGCCGCCGGCGCCGCACGTCGTGGAGGCGCTGAAAAAGGGCGTCGCCGACCCGAAGAATTACGGCTATGCGCTGTCCAAGGGGACGCCGGATTTCCTGCAGGCGGTCGCCGACTGGTACCGGACCAAGTTCGCCGTCGCACTCGACCCGGCGACCGAGGTTCATTCCCTCATCGGCTCTCAGGACGGACTGGCCCATATTTCCCTGTGCTTCGCCAACCCCGGCGACGTGGTGCTGGTGCCCGACCCCGGTTATCCCATCTATACCGCCGGGCCGATCTCGGCCGACGCCGAGCTTTACCTCATGCCGCTGACGCCCGAGAACGACTACCTGCCTGACCTCGACGCCATCCCGGAGAGCGTCCTCAAACGGGCGAAGATGATGATCCTCAATTATCCCAATAACCCGCTGGCCGCCACCGCGACAGTGGAGTTTTTCGGCCGGGTGGTGGATCTGGCCAAACGGTACAATTTCCTCGTTTGCCACGATTTCGCCTATAGCGAGCTGTGTTTTGACGGCTACCGGCCGCCGAGCTTCCTGAGTGTGCCGGGTGCCAAGGATATCGGCGTCGAGTTCCATACGATGTCGAAGAGCTTCTGCATGGCCGGCTGCCGCGTCGGGTTCGTGGTCGGCAATGCCCAGGCGATCGAGCTCCTCGGCCGCGTGAAGTCGAATTTCGACTACGGTATCTTCCTGCCGATCCAGCAGGCCGCCATCGCCGCCCTCACCGGGCCTCAGGACTGCGTGGCCGCCGTGGCGGCCGAGTACGCGCGCCGCCGCGATATCGTCGTCGATGGTTTCAACGCCCTCGGCTGGAAGGTGACCAGGCCGAAGGCATCGATGTACGTGTGGGCGCCGGTGCCGACCAAGCAGGATTCGTTTGCTTTTGCCGCCAGCCTTATAGAAAACGTCGGGGTGGCCGTCGTGCCCGGAGTCGGGTTCGGCCCCTACGGCGAAGGGTATGTGCGGGTCGCGCTTGTGCAGCCCCAGGATAGACTCCGCGAGGCTGTCGACCGCATCCGCAAGTGGCTGGGATAGGATAATCGACAGGGGAGGAAAAGTGATATGCGCGCGCTGAACTTCTATTCGTCCAACTACCACAGCCAACTGGTATGCCGGCGCAAGACCTGCACCATCAGGCTGGGGGACAAGACCCATAAATACGCCGAGGGCGATATAGTCTGGGTGACGGTCGGCAAGCGTTTCGCCCAGAAGAAGAAGATTTACACCGCCGCAATCGACCGGGTGCTGGTCAAGCCGATCTGCCAGCTCACCGCCGAGGATCTGCAGGGGGAGAACCCGGATCTGGCCAATGTGGACGATCTGCTCGTCTTCCTGCGGTCGATCTACGATAAGCCCCTGACCCTTACCGATACGGTGACGGTAGTCTATTTCTCGGAGATCATCGAGTAGATTATTTCTAGCAAGGAGTGTTACAGAACAATGGCCAAACCCAAGATTCCGGTAGGTATTTCCGCACGCCATCTCCATATCAGCCAGGAGCACCTCGATATTCTGTTCGGCAAGGGCCATCAGCTCCACCCGTTCAAGGACCTCGGCCAGCCGGGCCAGTACGCCTGCGAGGAGCGGGTCGATCTGGTGACCGAGAAGGGCAGTTTCAAACAGGTGCGCATCCTCGGGCCGGTGCGGCCCAAGACCCAGATTGAGCTGTCGCTCACCGATGCGATGAAACTGGGGCTCAAAATCCCCGTGCGCGATTCCGGCGACCACCGCGACTCCCCGGGCCTTACGCTCGTCGGCCCCAAGGGGCAAGTAAAGCTCGACACCGGCGTTATCGCCGCCTGCCGCCATATCCACATGACGCCGGCCGAAGCGGCCGAGTTCGGCGTGAAGGATAAACAGTTCGTGTCCGTGAAGATGGGCGACGCCGACCGCTGTCTGATATTCGACAAGGTGCTGGTGCGCGTTCACGACAGTTTCGCCCTGGAAATGCACGTCGATACCGACGAGGGCAACGCCTCAGGCGCGAAGACGGGCGATTTCGCGGAAGTAGTCGGGTAGGCAACGACAGTGGACGGAGAGAACGCCGGCGGTAAAACGCTGGAGATGATCGCCGCCAGAGCCTTTACCGCCGCCGGAGAACTGGTGGATGTGGTCGATTTCCTCAACAAGTCGCTCAAGAGGGACGGCTATGTCTTCGGGGTCAGTAAGGCCGGCGACAAGATGACGATCACCGTTTACCGGACAGATAGCAAAGAGACCTGCGAGTGAATCGCGGGTCTCTTTTTTCGCCCATGGGGCACGGTTTACACCTTGCCGGGCAACGCTGGCGCCGGCAGGATATTTAACATTTTCCGCTGGAGATAATATGTATCCGGACGACAAGTGTTCTCCGGGAGTATACTTTCGCGGTATTTTGTATTCATGCGCGACGCAGGAAAAACCGGCAGGATTTATCCTAGACTCTGCGAATATACTAAAGAGAAATAGAACGACGTTCGGCAGACGGAAACGAAGGTGGTTTGGCTGGAAAAAACTAGTTCACAATATATAATCGCTTCGGTGGATCGGGCCGTCGAACTCCTGCTGCTGCTGAGCCGGCATCGCCGGGACATGGGCGTGACCGAGCTCGCCAAGGAACTGGGCGTTCAGAAGAGCACGATGCACAGCCTGCTGCAGACTTTATTGCTGCGCGGTTTCGTCCGTCAGACGGATTCAGGCCGTTATACGCTTGGCTATGGGCTTATCCGGCTCGGGGAGGCGTGCGCGGAGCAGCTCGATATCCGGGAGATCGCCCGACCGCTGATGGCCGAGCTGGCCAACGAGACGCAGGAGATCGCCCTGATGGCGGTGCTGTCGGGGACGGAACTGATTATTATCGAGAAGGTGGAACCGCAGCGGCCGTTCTTCATTATCCCTAAGTTCAATTTCTCCATCACGCTGCACAGCACGGCGATCGGCAAGGTGCTGCTGGCCAACGCGCCGCCGGCGATCGTCGGCGAAGTGCTGCAGCGGGGGGTGGAGCGGTTCACGCCTTATACGCTGACCGACCGGGAGGCTCTGGAGAAGGAACTCGCCCAGGTTAGGGAGCAGGGGTTCGCGGTGGGCTGCAACGAGACGATCGAAGGAGTAACCTGCATCGCCGTACCGGTATATGATTCCTCCGGCAAGGTGATGGCCGCTTTGTCGGTATCGAGCGCCAGCTCGGTGCTGGCGGCCCAGCGTTACGAGACGCTGGTGAGGATTCTCAAAGAGAAGTCCGGGAAGATCGCCCGGCGCTTAGGCTATCAATCGGTTAACTGTTAGGGACAATAGTTTATAAAGGGGGAATTGAAGTGCCGAAACCTGTGTTCAACGAGGAAAGGTGCAAAGGGTGCGAGCTGTGTACGGTGGTCTGCCCGAAGAAGATTGTGGTTATCGCCAATCGCTTCAACAGCAAAGGGTATCGTCCGGCTTCGTGCAGCGACGAGTCGCAGTGTATCGGGTGTATGTTGTGCGCCCGGACTTGTCCGGATGTAGTGATTGAAATCCATAAATAGGCAAGGGAGTGAATAAAGTGGCGGAAAAAATCCTGATGAAGGGCAATGAGGCAATCGGTGAGGCGGCTGTTGTCGCCGGCTGCCGCCATTATTTCGGTTACCCCATTACCCCGCAGAGCGAGCTTATCGAGTATATGGCCAAACGCCTGCCCCAGGTGAACGGCGTATTCCTCCAGGCCGAAAGCGAAGTTGCCGCTATCAATATGGTTTATGGCGCGGCCGGCGCCGGCGCGAGGGTGATGACCTCGTCCTCCAGTCCCGGCATCAGCCTCAAGCAGGAGGGTATTTCTTATATCGCCGGGGCGGAGCTGCCCTGCGTCATCGTCAACATGGCCCGCGGCGGCCCCGGCCTCGGCAGCATCCAGCCCGGTCAGTGCGATTACTTCCAGGCGACCAAGGGCGGCGGCCATGGCGACTATAACAATATAGTGCTTGTTCCCAATTCAGTGCAGGAAATGGTCGACTGCACCGTGCTGGCATTCGAGCTGGCCGACAAGTACCGCAATCCTGTCATGATTCTGGGCGACGGAGCGCTCGGCCAGATGATGGAGCCGGTGGCCTTCCCGGATAAGGCTTCCGCGGCTCCGGCCAAGCCGTGGGCGACGACCGGCCTCAACGGCCGCAAGGAACCGAACGTGATCAATTCCCTCCATATCCAGGCGCCCGACCTTGAAAAGCATAATATCCACCTCCAGGAGAAGTATAGGATCATCAAAGAAAACGAGGCCCGCTGGGAAATGCTCCGCACCGACGACGCCGAACTGGTGTTGGTGGCGTACGGCATCACCGCCCGCGTCGCCCAGTCGGCGATGGAGATGGCCCGCGCCGCCGGGATGAAGGTCGGCCTCTTCCGGCCGATCACCGCCTGGCCGTTCCCTTATGATGCGCTGGCGCCGCTCGCCAAGACGGCCAAAGCGTTCCTGTCTGTCGAGCTGAGTGCCGGGCAGATGGTTGAGGACGTACGCCTGGCCGTCAACGGGGCCAAGCCGGTTCATTTCTACGGCCGGACGGGTGGCATGATCTGCAACCCGAAAGAGGTTTTCGGCGTAGTGTCCAAGATTATGCAGGGCAAGGAGGGCAAATAAATGGCGGAGATAGCATTTGCCAGACCGGAATCTTTGCGCGATGTGCCGTTCCATTACTGCCCCGGCTGTCATCACGGGATTATTCACCGGCTGGTGGCCGAGGTGATCGACGAGCTGAAGGTCCGTGACCGTACCATCGGCGTGGTGCCTGTCGGCTGCTCGGTGCTCGCTTACGATTACTTCAATTTCGATACCCAGGAGGCGGCCCATGGCCGGGCGCCGGCGACCGCGACCGGCGTGAAGCGCGTCCATCCGGACAATGTCGTTTTCACGTACCAGGGCGACGGCGACCTTGCGTCGATCGGCTGCGCCGAGATCGTTCACGCCGCGGCGCGGGGCGAAAAGATAACCACCGTGTTCGTCAACAACGCCATCTACGGCATGACGGGCGGCCAGATGGCGCCGACCTCGCTGCCCGACCAGGTGACGACGACTTCGCCGTACGGCCGTAAGCCCGAGTCGGTCGGCATGCCGATCAAGGTGTGCGAGATGCTGTCGACACTCGACGGGGCGAAGTATATCGCCCGAGTGGCGGTCAATAACCCGGCTAACATGGCCAAGGCCAAGGCGGCGATCAAGAAGGCCTTCGAGGTGCAACTGAGCGGCCTGGGTTTCGCGATCGTCGAGGTGCTGTCGACCTGCCCGACCAACTGGGGGATGTCGCCCCTGGAAGCGATGGCCTGGATGGAGAAGAACATGATGCCGTATTACCCGCTGGGGGTATTCAAATCACCGGAGGGGGTGGCGAAATGACCCATGAAATCGTTATGGCCGGTTTCGGCGGCCAGGGCGTCATGCTGATGGGGCAACTGATGACTTACGCCGGCATGCTGGAGGGTAAGCACGTATCCTGGATTCCTTCCTACGGTCCGGAGATGCGGGGCGGGACGGCCAACTGTTCGGTCATTATCTCCGATGAGCCGGTCGGGGCACCGATCGTGAGCGAACCGATGACGGTTGTGGCCATGAACCTGCCTTCGCTGGATAAATTCGAGCAATCGTTGCAGGCGGGCGGCAACCTCATCATCAACAGTTCGCTTATCGAACGGGGCGCCAAACGCAACGACGTGAACGTGCTGCTCGTGCCGTCCAACGATATCGCCAATGAGCTCGGTAACGCCAAGGTAGCCAATATGGTGGTGCTGGGGGCGATTATCGCCGCCACCAAAGCGGTGAGCCAGGAATCGGTCCTGAAGGCGTTCGCCAAGATGTTCGCCAAGAAGCCGGAACTGCTGGCGATCAATGAACAGGCCATCAAGCGCGGCTCAGCGCTCGTGGAAGGGAAATAAACCGGGTTTTAAGCCGCCCCAAGGGGGCGGCTTTTTTCATTGTAATCGGCAGGATTTTCCCTTCCTGTCAGCGAAATTTAGGCTTAATGTTTGTCCGCAAAGGAAGAGGGCTATATGGTGTCAGATCAGACCGGTTATGAAGCCATGATCACAGCGCTGTTTGATTCCGTGCCGGCGACGGCCCTGACCGTCGACGGCAGCGGCAACATTTCGCAGATAGCCTCCAGCCGCCGCAAGGCTTCGACCGGGCGGTTCGCGAAAGGCAAAAGTTTTTCCCGGTTGCTTCGCCTGCTTTTCGGGCCGGCGGCCGGCCCGCTGCGCGAAGCCTACGAAACGGCTGCACGAACGGGAAAACCTGCCCGTTTAACCCGCTTTCAGCACGAAACGGTACGCGGCTTGACGGAGTATTACTCCTGGAGCTTCGTACCCGACGAAGCGGAAGGTTCGATGGCTGTGTGTGCCGTGGATGTCACCGAGTCGGTCTGCCTGGAACAGGAGTTTTCCGCCGTTTCCCAGCAGAATGCCGCCGCCAGCCGCGACCTGCTGGCGGCGATGTCGAAGCTGGATTTCCGGCTGATGGATCTCGATCAGGCGCATAAGAAGCTGGCGGCGCTGTACCGCATCACTTCGGTCGGGCAGCGAACGGCTAACGAGTATGAGGTGCTGGACGAGATCGTGGCCGGCATCACCGGCGAGCTTGGCTATGCCTGCGCCGCCGTGCTGCTTCTCGACGAAGAGCGCCAGGAGCTCGTGATGAAGGCCAGCCGCGGTTACCCGCCCAACGTCCGCATCCCGTACGGCAAAGGCATCACCTGGCACGCGGTCATAACCCGCGAGATGGTGTTCGTGCCGGACGTGTCCAATGATCCGCGCTATATACCGGCGATCGGCAACGGCGTCAGCGAGTTGGCTGTGCCGCTTATTCACGCCGATAAGGTTATCGGCGTGCTGGACGTCGAGACGACCGCCGAAAGGCCGCTGCACGGTTATGACCGCGATCTTATCGGGTCGCTGGCCGGCCAGGTGGCGCTCACGATCGCCCACGCCAAACACGTGGCGCGGGTGGAAGTTCAGGCCGTTACCGACGGCCTTACCGGCTTGTTTAATTACCGCTATTTCCTCAGCCTGCTCGACCATGAGTTCAAGCGGGCGGTCCGCTACTCCCGGCCTTTGTCGCTCATCCTGATCGATATTGATCATTTCAAGCGCTATAACGATAACAACGGCCACAGCCTCGGCAACGAGGTGCTCCGCCAGGTGGCGGAGATCATGCGCCAGGCGAGCCGCGACGTCGATTTTGCCGTGCGCTACGGTGGCGAGGAGTTCATCGTGCTGCTGCCGGAGACCAACCTGACGGAGGCATGCGCCTTCGCCGAGCGGCTTAGGTCATTGATCGCCGGCCAGCCGTTCACCGGCTGTGAGAAACAGCCTGGCAAGGCGCTGACGGTGAGTATCGGGGTTTCCGGGTTCCCGTTCGATGCCCGCTCGGACAGCGAACTGCTGGAACATGCCGACGCCGCGCTGTATCTGGCCAAGCGGACTACCAGGAACTGCGTTATGACATACCCGGCCAAGCGGGACGGGGACGGCCGGCCACGAGTGACCTGCGGCTAAAGAGTGGCTGCCGGCGACACAATATAGACGTTAGCAGTTGTGGGTGGTGATGTGAAAGCGATGAAGGAGGATTTCTTCGGCGACGGGACAACCTATTCGCCGGCCGGGACCGCCCAGGAAGTCGGCTTCATCGCCGAAGTGCTGGGTTTGCCGGCCGGAGCGGATATTTTGGATCTTTACTGCGGCTACGGCCGCCACGCCATCGAACTGGCGAAACGCGGCTACCGGGTGACCGGAATTGACGCCACCGAGGCTTTTCTGGCGATTGCCGGGCAGAAAGCCGCCGAGGAGGGGGCGGACGTCGCTTTCCGGCTGCTCGATATGCGCGACCTGGATTATGACGGCGAGTTTGACGCGGTTATAAATATGTTCGCCGCTTTCGGCTATTTTTCCGACAGCGAGAACGCGGCCGTGCTGGGCAAGGTTGCGACGGCGCTGAGGCCAGGCGGGCTGTTTCTGATCGATCTTTTAAACCGCGACTGGATGGGACGCAATAACCTCAACCGCTACTGGCGCCACCCCAGCGGCGAATACGTGCTTTCGTACAAGGTGGAGCTGCAGCGTGGGGTAGCGATGATGAAACGGGTGCTCCTCAACCAGGTGACAGGGGCCAAGATCCAGAACGATTTCGTGCTGCGCGCTTATTCGCTGGAGGAGATGACGTCGCTGCTGGCGAAATGTTCGCTGGCCGTCAAGGCGACGTATGGAGGCTTCGACGCCCGGCCGTACGGCCCCGAGGATCCGAGAATGATAATACTGGCGGAAAAATGCTAATTGCGGGCCGCTTACGTATGTAGGCGGTTTTTCTATTTCACACCGCCCCGGCCGTCTTTCATACGATAATAGGGAGGAGGTGCGGACGGTGGGGGAGAGGATGATAGTAAGGGTTAACGGCAAGGAGTACGGCCGCCGGCCGAAGGTGGGGGTGGCGCTCAGCGGCGGCGGGGTGCGGGGCGCGGCCCATATCGGGGTGCTCAGGGTGCTGGCCGAAAATAATATACCCGTCGATATGATAGCAGGCACCAGCGCCGGGGCGGTGATTGCCGCCCTGTACGCCTGCGGCTACCGGGCCCGCGAACTGGAGACGATGGCGGCGAACCTGAAGGTGGGAGGACTTATCGATCTGAAGCTGACGGTGGGAGAGCTGTTCAAGCAGGGGGTGAAGTGGCTGTTCGGCGGCCGGTCGCGCTTCTGGTCCGTTCTGCCCGGCGGCATCGTCAAGGGAGACAAAATCGAGCATTATCTGGCCGGGCTTGTGCAGCGCCGCACGGTCAGGGATACGCAGATACCGCTGGCGATCACGGCGGTCGATATAGTATCCGGGGATACCGTTTTTTTCGTCACCCCCCGCGAGGGTTGGCGGGAGATCTTGAACGCCAGGTATTTCACCGCCACGCTGCTGAGCGAGGCGGTGAGGGCCAGCATTTCCGTGCCCGGGATATTTTCCCCCAAGAAGTACCGGGGGATGCTGCTGGTGGACGGGGCGGTGAAGAATAACCTGCCGACCGATATCCTCCATCATATGGGGGCGGAGGTTATAATCGCGGTAGATTTGGGCTATTCCGGGCAGCCGAACGAAGACCTGCGGACGGTTAGCGAGATCGTGCTGCAATGCATCGATATAATGAATCGCGAGGTGACGCTGCTGAAGGGCGTAAGGTTCGCCGACGTCGTAATCCGGCCTGAGGTCTTCGATATCGGCTTCAAACAGAGCGACTACATGACACAGTGCATCGCCCGCGGCGCCAAGGCGGCATGGGCGCAGATCGGGGAAATAGGCAAGCTGGCGAAGGTTTAGCGAGTTGCCGCCATTACCGTGCCCGCATATCATAAACTAGATGTTCGGGGGAGGTGGGACGGTGAATGGGATCGACTGGCCGGCCCTGTTCAGGGAGCTGGCCGTGATTGATAATGTTGTCGGCGTCGGCCGGGGGTACAAAATGGTGCGGGGTGAGCGCACCGGCCAGGAAGCCGCGGTTGTGCTGGTGAGGAGGAAATACCCCCGCAGCGAGCTTGCCCGGGCGGCGATGGTGCCGAAGCGGATAGCCGGCGTGGTGAGCGACGTGATGGAGGTGGGCGATATCCGCCTGCTGGACACGGAGCGAACGGGAGTACACCGGCCGGCACGGCCGGGTGTGAGTATCGGCCACTACAAGGTTTCCGCCGGGACGTTCGGCGCGTTGGTCCGCGACCGCAGCACAGGCGAGGCGCTAATCCTATCCAACAATCATGTGCTTGCCAACCTGACGAACGGCGCTGACGGACGTTCGGCGGCCGGCGACGCCATCCTGCAGCCCGCCCTCTATGACGGCGGGGAGAAGGAGGGGTCCGTTATCGGCTATCTGCGGCGCTTCGTGCCGCTTCACGGCCAGGCTGTTCCGCCCGTGTGCCGGATCGCCAGATCGTTCGAGACGCTGATCAACAGGATTATCGGCGCTTTCCGGCCGCAGTACCGGGTGCAGGTATGGCGCGATAACGAGGCTCCCAACATGATGGATTGCGCGGTGGCTGCGCCGGTGACGGTCGACGCGGTGGCGGCTGATGTCCTGGAGGTGGGCGAGGTAAAAGGCGTCAGGGAGGCGGCTCTGGGGATGACGGTAAAAAAGAGTGGCCGAAGCTCCGGGCTGACGACGGGCATCGTCCTTGCCACCGATGTGGCGCTCAAGGTGGAGATGAACTACGGCGAGTACGGCGTGTTCGCCGGCCAACTGCTGGCCGGGCCGATGAGCATGCCCGGCGACAGCGGCTCGCTGGTGCTGAGCGAGGATAATCACGCGGTGGGGTTGCTGTTCGCCGGCTCGGAGCAGGCGACGATGTTCACGCCGTTCCAAAGGGTGCTGGACGCGCTGGACGTAACCTTTTAGTGCTGAACGACCTAAGAGTTGTCTAAATTAAAAACCAGGACTTTGTCCTGGTTTTCGCGTTAGCGGTAATCCCACTCGGGGCGGTGTTCATAATACCTCTGGCTGTTTTGTCCGCTCCAGGCGGGCTGCTTGTTTCCCTGACCGCGGTTTTTTGTGAAGCTTTGGCCGAGGCGGCGTGAACCGCTAGCGACGGCGTAGCGGCTGTCGTACCTTGGCTGCGGGAAATCTCCTTCCCTGGGTGTCTGCGGCCGGCCGCCGGACAGAGGCTGACCGGTCTGCAGGCGGCGGCCCGCTTTCTGACGGTTTGCACCGGTAGTGTACCAACCGTGCTGGTTCATGAAGTCGAACAGCATCTGCGCCGTCTCGTGCTCGTCCTGCTGGAGAGCGACGAAGGTGTCGCGGACGGTGTCACCGGATGCTTCCATGATTGCGTGGTCATAAAGATGGGACATGTATTTTTCCGTGGTGAGCAGGTCCAGGAGCATATCCCGGTCGGATAAACGATTGCGGCTCGGTTGGTTGGGGGCGCGATGCGGCATCGAATTCACCTCTGGTATTGATATTGGCGGTCGGGGTATGGGTTGGACTGCTGGCCGAGGAGCTGTTTGAGCCGGTTGGCATGCTGACGCTTGTTGCGGGCGACGTCGAAGAGAAGTGATTTCAGGGCCTGGTTGTTGCACTGGTCAGCGTAGACTCCGCATTTGGCGATGCAGAGGTTCTCCATCTGCAGGGCGTCCTGCAGATAGACTCGTTCCTTGGGGGTTAGGCTGACGGGCTGGGGCAATTGCGGTCACCTCCGATTTTTGCTACCTGTAATATGCGTGCCAGGGCGGCTTACTATGCATGGGCGGAATAAAAAGAGCGTCGCCTGGAGCGGCGACGCGTCTATCGGTCAAATGGGGAAGATCATGTTATCCCAGAAGCTGGTGTTCTCTTCGTCAGACTGGTTTTCGGGCTCCACCGCCGCCTCGTCGTCCGCCGCCAGGTCAGAGTCGTAGAAATCGCCGCTAAGCCAGGGGATCTGTCTGTCCACGGCTCTGCTTCCATCTTGCGGCGGCGTTTTTGGCGGCGGTGGCGTCGGTGCTGTCCTCGGCGGCCCGCATCTTATCGGTTAGGCTGCCGAAGTTGGCGACTTCCGCGGCGAATTCGTACAGGTGACGGGTGGAGTTCGACTTATCAGAGGATTTAATGGGCAAGCGGACCACATCCTTTGGTGCAGATTTGCGTTATTAGTGTAGGCGGTTTCGGGGGAAAAAATACACCGGCCGCGGTATTGAACCGCTTCCGGCAGCAAACAAAAGAGGCATACCGTGTGACGATATGCCCCGATGAAATATATCTAAGCGTTGCCATTCCTGCGCAGCCTGGCAGTTTTTATGACCTTCAACCGTTCATTCAGCAGGGTTTCCAGTTCCCTCAGATAGCGTGCTCTTGTAAGTTGGTCCAAACCGTGGCTTTTCAGATGGTCGCATAGTCTGTTCACTCGGTCGTAATAATCGGGCGGGTAGAAGCTCATATCCTCATTGGCCGCACCTCCTGCACATATTTTAATTACATTTTCGCCCAGCAGAAGGCAAAATCCTCCCACTTTATTGTAGGCAGGAAGAGGCGGGGGACAGCAGCAGCCTCATGGTAGTAGGCGGGGGAGGGGATAAAAAATTTATTGACAGTATAAAAAAAGAGAGATATACTTTTAAAAAAAGATAAATATGGCAATGGGGCCGCTTCAAGTATTAGCGTATGCTTGAAGCGGCTTTTGTTTAGCAACGGCGCTATTTCCCGTATTTTGGGAAATAGCGCTCTTTCATTTTCGGTCCTTGAGAATGGGTAATTACGGACTATATACGGTCTCAATCACGAGCGGTTAGGGGGGAGAAATAATTAATATCAAAGTCGCAGTAGTTGGTCCAGGGGATTTAGTCAAATTGATTATGGATGTTGGCAGAGGATATCCAAGCTTGCAAATGGTGCCGGCGGTTTACCGTCATGTAGAGGAAACGGTAGATATCCTTGAAGCGTTCAAGATGAATACGGACATTTTTCTGTTCGCAGGGCCGATTCCTTTTCAAATAGCCAGTAACTATGGCTGCGATGTGCCGATGGTTTATATTCCTTATACAGGAACGGCTTTATATCGAGTGCTATTTCAATTAATGAAAGATGATGCAAGCGTGGACAATTTTAATCGCCGTCTGCGGCTAAGCGTCGATGTTTTGGGCCGGGATGACGTCCAGGAGCAAATGGCGGAGCTTGATATTGTCCTTCAGGATTTATACGTGAAAGAATACCAAGTCGGCCAGAATCTCGAGGAAATAGGCAAATATCATTATGATTTGTGGGTTAACAGCCGCGTCGACACAATTGTAACCTGCGTTACGTCAGTATACGAATCCCTTCAGCGCCAGGGAATTCCTTGTTATCGAATTATCCCGACCCGCTCAGCGATACATGACTCTCTGAGAATGGTACAGCTTGAGGGTAAAAGCATAAATATGCGCGGCACCCAGCTGGTAATCAGTATTATCAGTATTGGCAGTTTGGACGATTGTTCGTCGCAGGAATCTGCGGTGCGCAACAAAAAGCAAATTGAAAAAATCCTGGCTGGGCTTGGCGAGACAACACGCAATTTGATTTATTGTTCAGATCGAAACGAAATAATGCTGGTAACCACCCGGGGAGTAATTGAAGAGTTGACCAATAAATTCACCAGGTTTCCGTTGCTTGATGAAATACAGAGTACTTTGCGTTTGCCGGTCAATCAAGGAATCGGCATCGGCTACACAGCAGGCGAGGCGGAAAGTAAAGCTAGGGAGGCTCTAGTAAAAGCCGAATCCGCCGGCGACGGAGGGTGCTACGCGGTTTTACAAAACGGCACCGTCCTGGGACCGCTTGGCAGACATGTCCAACTGAATTATTCCATCCGCAGCGATGACCCGGGACGGCTGAAAATAGCCAAAGAGGCCGGCGTCAGCGTAGGGACGATCAATAAACTTTGGTCGCTCAATGAGTATCTCGACAACTCAACGGTCACGGCCGGTGAGTTGGCTAGCTGGTTCGATATCACGATGCGTAGTGCCCGGAGGATAATGCACAAGCTTGTCGAGAAAAGGCTGGCAGTCGTCGTGGGTGAAGAGCAGCCTATAAACAAGGGGCGGCCGCGCCGCCTGTATACGCTGAAACTCCGGTAAGGTCGCCGTCAGTCGAAGGTATGAAATATTCGGTGGGAGGAAGCAATGGTTAAATACGTGTTAGGACGAATCGCTTCACTGATTCCGGTACTCGCGGTTGTTGCTATTGTGGATTTTATCATAATTCATCTTACGCCCGGCGATCCTGCGGCAGTAATGCTTGGATCGGACGCTACCGAGGCGGACCTTACCAGACTGCGGCATGAGCTTGGCCTCGATCTGCCAATTTATGTTCAGTTTGCAAAGTGGATTGCCGGGGTACTGCAGGGCGACCTGGGACGGTCCATCTTTATGGACATGCCGGTTACGCAAGCTATCTGGCAACATCTAGGGCCGACAGTATCGCTGACTCTTTTGGCGGAGCTTATCGCCGTCTGCTTCGCCATACCGTTGGGTGTGATGGCAGCAAACCGCCGGGGTACCTGGATCGACCAGTCGTTTATGATGATTGCCCTGCTGGGTATTTCCATCCCCAGCTTCTGGCTGGGACTGAACTTTATCCTCCTTTTTGCCGTCAAGCTAAACTGGTTACCGGCCGCCGGGTATCAACCGTTGTCGAATGGGCTAATCAATCATTTACGCTACCTTATCATGCCGGCGGTATCGTTGGGAATAATGCAGGGCGCCTTGATTGCCAGAATGACGCGCTCCTCGATGCTGGAGGTTTTGAGCCAGAACTATATACGGACAGCTGAGGCCAAAGGCTTGAAGAGACATATTATTATTTACAAACACGCTCTACGCAACGCCTTTATTCCCATTCTAACCGTAATCGGTCTTACTTTCGCCACATTAATCGGCGGTGCGGTAGTAACGGAAATGGTCTTTAACATCCCAGGCATAGGGAAGTTAATCGTTAACTCAGTGTTGAGGCGCGATTATGTCGTAATTCAGGGAACGGTGTTGATGATTGCCACAGCCTATGTGTTTATCAACTTAATTGTCGATATTCTCTATGCCTATATCGACCCGCGGGTCCGACTGGATGAGAAAGCTTAACGAAAGGAGAGGTCGATATGATCAAGGCTGCTTCAAGGAGAAATATCGTGTTGCGGCGAGTATTGTCCAACAGCCTGGCGGTAACCGGCGGCATTTTAGTGTTGATCGTGATTCTTATGGCCGTACTTGCCCCGCTTATCGCCGCCTACGACCCGCTGGCGATGGAAGTGGCGAACCGGTTAAAGCCGCCTAGTGCAGCCCACTGGTTCGGGACCGACGAATTCGGCCGGGATGTTTATAGCCGGGTGATATATGGCAGCCAGATATCGATGAAAGTAGGTTTTTCAGTTGTACTTATTACGTCGGTTGTCGGCTTGATTTTGGGACTGTATTCTGCGTATTACCGGCGCTTGGATAATTTAATCATGCGCATTAATGACGGATTGATGGCTTTTCCGGCGATTTTACTGGCCATCGCCATAATGGCGGCGCTGGGGCCGACCATCCAGAATGTAATCATCTCGGTCAGCGTCGTCTATATTCCTACCGTTGCCAGGGCGGTCAGAGCCGCTGCCATAGTGGTAAGAGAACAGACCTATATTGAAGCGATCCGGGCTCTGGGAGGTAAGCCGGGAAGGATCATCTGGCGGCATATCGCCCCGAATTGTATGTCGCCGCTGATAATTCAGGCAACCTTTATTTTCGCCTACGCGGTTATCATCGAGGCGTCGCTCAGCTTCCTGGGGGCGGGGACGCCGCCGCCACAGCCGAGCTGGGGTAATATTTTAAATGACGGCCGGACTTTGATACGGCAGGCCTGGTGGATCATGGTGTTTCCTGGGATAGCCATAGCCACCACTGTTTTGGGCCTCAATCTAATCGGCGACGGGCTGCGGGATTTGCTTGATCCACACACCAATAAGGCAAAAGGTTAAGCAAAGATAAAAGGGGGCTGAAACTCATGGATAAAGGGTATCCGCTGCTGGAGGTACAAAACCTGAGAACCCGTTTCGCTACCGAGCATGGCACAGTCACGGCCATCGACGGGGTCAGCTTTTCGATAAGCCAGGGCGAGACTGTGGGACTTGTAGGCGAGTCGGGATGCGGAAAGAGTGTAACTTCTCTTTCGATCCTGCGACTGTTTAATGCCCATAGTGGTACTTCGCTGGAGGGCAAGATTCTTTTCGAGCAGCAGAATCTCCTCGACTTGTCGGTAGATGAAATTCAAGCAATACGCGGCAATCAAATTTCGATGATATTCCAGGACCCGATGACCTCCTTGAATCCAGTGTTTACAATCGGCGATCAGATTGCAGAATCGATTGTGCTGCACCAGAAAGTCAGCCGCCAGGAAGCTACGGACAAAGCAATCGATATGTTAAAGATAGTGGGAATACCTTCGCCGGAAAAACGGGCGCGCGAATATCCTCACCAGCTTTCCGGCGGGATGCGGCAGCGCGTCATGATCGCCATGGGGCTTGCCTGTCAGCCCAAGTTGCTTATCGCCGATGAACCGACGACGGCTCTCGATGTGACGATACAGGCCCAGATCCTCGATTTGATGATGGACTTGCAAAAGCAGCTGAATATGGGGATTATCCTGATTACTCACGATCTTGGAGTCGTCGCCGAGGTTTGCAGCCGGGTGATGGTAATGTACTTGGGACAAATCGTTGAGGAGTGTCCGGTGGAAACCTTGTTTTCCCGACCGAAGCATCCTTATACGGTCGGGCTGATCAAGTCGATTCCCACACTGGACGGAAAACGGGAAGAGCCGCTCCATATGATCGACGGCGTTGTTCCTTCTTTGTTCCAGATTCCCCGTGGCTGCCGGTTTGCGCCGCGCTGCCCGCACGCCGACGCAAAATGCCGCGAACAGATACCGTCTTTGGAAACGATTGATTTCGGCCATAAGGTACGGTGTTGGCGTCACGAAAAGATTGGAATGGAGGTGAATCGCATTGCCTACGGATGCGGTAGCGATATCGGCGCCGTTAGTTAGGGTAACCGATCTAGTGAAACACTTTTCTCTACAAAAGGGCTATTTACAGGCTAGATCGGTGGTCAAGGCGGTTAACGGCATTTCGTTATCATTGCAGGAAGGGGAGACATACGGCCTGGTGGGTGAGTCTGGCTGCGGGAAAAGTACGACTGGCCGGATGATCCTGCGGCTTATCGAGCCAACCTCGGGCGAGGTGTACTATCAGGGAAAAGATGTTCTTCGGTTAAATGAAGAAGAGTTGCGTAAGATTCGCAAGGAAATGCAGATTGTGTTTCAGGATCCGTATTCTTCATTAAATCCGCGTGTTAGGATCGGCGATGCGATTCGCGAACCGCTCAACATTTTCGATATCGGCGAGCAGGTCGACCGTAAGGAGCAGGTCTACGAACTGCTGGGCAGAGTTGGTTTACAAGTGGATCATTACGAGCGTTATCCGCACGAATTCTCCGGCGGACAGCGCCAGCGGATCGTGCTGGCCCGGGCCTTGGCGGTCCATCCGAAGTTCATTGTCTGCGATGAGCCGGTATCGGCGCTGGATGTATCCACCCAGTCGCAGATTATCAATTTACTTAAACAAATTCAGGATGAACTTCAGCTGACCTACTTGTTTATCGCGCATAATTTGAACGTTGTCCGCCATATTTCCGACAGGATTGGCGTTATGTATCTTGGACACCTGGTTGAAGAAGCGGAAACGGACCTGTTGTTCGCCGAGCCGTTACACCCATATACGAAGGCGCTGCTTTCCGCGATCCCCCAGACTAACCCGCAGCGCAAACGGGAGCGGATTACCCTAAGCGGCGACGTTCCGTCACCGCTCAAGTTGCCTACCGGCTGTGTGTTTCATACGCGGTGTCCGGCGGCGACGGCGAAGTGCCGCGAAATTGCTCCGGTGCTAGGGGAAGCCGGTCCGTCCCATCGGGTGGCGTGCCATCTTTATTGATACGCCGTAGGCAGGAAAGCGCCTTACTACTGTAGCTATCGCAGAATTCAGGCAGCATATGAGGAGGTCCATGATACTATGTTTGATGTTGTTATCAAAAACGGCAGGATTGCCGACGGTACCGGAAACCCGTGGTTTCTGGCCGATGTCGGCATAAAGGACGGCAAGATTGGCCGCATCGGCTCCCTGGACGGCGAACCCGCCGGAGAAATCATCGACGCGAATGGGTTTGTGGTAGCGCCGGGATTTATCGACATGCATTGTCATTCCGACGCCGTGGTTTTTGCCCGGCCGCGGGACCAAGGGAAGATTCTTCAGGGCGTTACGACTGAGGTGGTTGGGAACTGCGGTTCGTCGGCAGCACCGGTCAATGAAGAGACCTTGCCGGCGTTGCAGGACTACCTCGCGCCTCTTTTCGGGACTTTTCCGTTGGCGTGGGATTGGAAGTCGATCGGTGAATACCTGGAGCGGGTAGAGGAAAACAAGACTATTTCCAACGTCGCCGCCTTGGTAGGGCACGGTAGTGTTCGGGTGGCGGTGATGGCTTTCGATAACCGGGAACCTACGCCGGACGAACTGGCGAAAATGAAAGAACTGGTCGCCCAGGCGCTGGATGAAGGAGCGTTTGGTCTGTCCAGCGGCCTTATCTATCCGCCGGGGTTATTCAGCAAGACGGACGAAATGGTGGAATTGTGCCAAGTGATTGCCCAGAAAGGCGGTTTTTATGCCACCCATATCCGGGGTGAATCGGATGATGTCATCGAGTCGACAAAAGAGGCGCTGGAGGTTGCGCGGCGAACAGGCGTGGCGCTGGAAATTTCCCACCATAAAACCGCCGGTCGGGGCAACTGGGGAAAATCCCATCAGACGCTGCGGCTGATCGACGAAGCACGGCAGGCGGGAATTGACGTAACCTGCGACGTTTATCCGTATATAGCCGCCAGCACGTCGCTGGGCACGCTGCTGCCGCCCTGGATGCAGGCGGGCGGAATCGAGGCCATGCTTGAACGGTTGCAAAGGCCCGAGATTCGCGAGCAGATTAAACAGGAGTTCATCCACGGGCTGCCGGGCTGGGAAAACTACGTAAAATCGGCCGGCTGGCCAAGTGTCATGGTAGCCTACTGTGAAACTAACAAGTCTTGTGAAGGCAAAACGCTGCAGGAAATCGCCGATAAGCTGCAGATTGAACCGGCCGACGCCCTGTTCAAGATTTTAATGGAGGAAAAGGCCAAAGCGCTGATGTGCGTTTTTAGCATGGACGAAGCTGATGTCAGGTATATCATCCGGCATCCGGCCTCGATGATCGGATCGGACGCGATACCGAGTCCCGGTAAGCCTCACCCGCGTTATTACGGCACCTTTCCCCGGGTATTGAACAAATACGTTCGCCAGGATAAAGTAATCAGTCTGGAAGAGGGGATTCGCAAAATGACCTCGCTGCCGGCCCAACGCCTGGGGCTGCGTGGCCGCGGTCTGATAGGCGAAGGGCTGTGGGCCGACATTGTGGTTTTCAACCCTGAAACCGTCGAGGATAAGGCGACCTTCACCGAGCCACAGCAATATCCCGTTGGTATTGAGTATGTCTTGGTCAACGGGCAGGTTGCCGTTCGCAAAAGCCGCTATACCGGCATACTGCCGGGAAAAGTTCTGCGGAGGGAGTGATGAGGTGACACAAAGCAAGTTGCCGGATGATTCGCCGTTTTGCCCAAGATAACTACGGAAGGGGTTTATGCAATTGAAAGCTCGAAAATGGTTGTGTGTTTTAGTAGCAATGACGATTTTGATGTTGACGGTTGCCTGTTCTAATTCGTCTCCCGATTCATCGGGAGGCAAGGAAAAAAACGATTTGAAAGTTGCGCTGACCGCTGCGCCGCCGACGCTTGACCTCCATCGAACCACGGCCATGGTTACCCAGGAAGTATCGTGGCATATCTTTGAGACGCTTGTGACTCTCAATTCCAAATATCAGGTCGTTCCTTTACTTGTCGAGAAGATCGACATAAGTTCCGACGGCAAGACTATCACTTTGCCGCTGCGCAAGGAAGTAACCTTCCATAATGGCAAAGCTCTAACCGCAGACGATGTCGTCGCCTCCCTCAACCGGTGGCGCAAATATTCCACTATTGGCCGGTCGGCTTTGAGCAAAGGCGAAATTAAAGCCAAAGACCAGCATACCGTGGTGATTACGTTACCGCAGCCGTCGGGAACTATCCTTCCGGCGCTGGCCACCGGGGTACAAGGGGCCGTTATCATGCCGAAAGAAATAATCGAAGAGGCCGGCGAAGGCAACGTGAAACAATTCATCGGCACGGGTCCGTTCCAGTTCGTCGAATGGAAACAAGACCAACATATCCTTCTGAAAAAATTCGCCAACTATAAGCCGCTGCCGGGTGACCCCGACGGTTTGGCCGGAAGACGCGAAGCCAAAGTCGATAATCTGTATTTCATCCCGGTGTCTGATACGGCTACCAGGCTGGCGGGAATCCAGTCGGGAGAGTTCGATTTCGCCGAAGAGGTTCCCTACGACAGCTATGCGGCCATCAAGAACGATGCCAACTTGGTCCCCACGATTGCGAAGCCTTCCCGCTACCTGGGAATCATCTTCAACAATAAGAACGGCCTGTTCTCCGATGTGAGGCTGCGTCAAGCGGTAAACACCGCCCTTGATCTAGATGCGATTATGAAAGCAGTAACCGGCAGCCCTGAATTCTACGAACTTGATCCGGGGCTGATGTTCAAGGAACAGATATGGTATGTCGACAGTGGCAAAGACAAGTACAACAGAAAAGACCCGGAACTTGCCAAAAAGATGCTGGCCGAGGCCGGCTACAAGGGCCAGACGGTAACCATTCTGGCTACGCGCGACTATGACTACATGTACAAAAGCGCGATTGTCCTTAAAGACCAACTTGAAAAAATCGGCATGAAAGTCGATGTCCAGGTTTATGACTGGCCTACTCTGCTCAGTCGCCGGGCCGACGAGAAAGCCTGGAGCATCTTCATCACCGGCTTCGGCATTATGACAGAGCCAACGCAGACCCTGTTTATCGATTCCCGCAACAAGTGGCCGGGCTGGTACAACAATCCCAAGACAGACGCGCTGTTAGACGCGATGCGGACGAGTACCAACTTCGATAACTCGAAGAAGCTTTTCGCCGAGGTCCAGGCTCAATTCTGGGAGGACGTTCCGGTAATTAAGGTGGGCAATCTACACCGCTTTAACGTTGCCCGCAAACATGTCAAAGGCTATAAATTCTTTATGGAAAGTTTCTATTGGAATATTTCGGTAAAGTAAATCGCGGCAAGCGTTGGTCCGCCGGGGCGCCAGGGCGTCCCGGCGGCAGGCTGAAGCCCGGTAAGTGCGCCTTGTATTTTGGCAAGGCAAGGATAAAGGAGATCGATGACGATGAAGGCACTGGGATTTTTTGACGGGAAGATCGTGGAACGGGACAAGCCCATTATCTGTCTGGAGGATCGGGGTTATCAGTTCGGCGACGGTGTATATGATGTCTGGATGATTATCAACGGCAGGCACTTTCTGCGCAAGGAGCACTTAGACCGTTTTGAGCGCAGCTGCAAGCTGATGGATATTACTCCCTGCTATTCGCGAGAAGAAATAGAGGACTTTAGCGACCAGATGCTGAGTGAGTCCGGGATAGAATATGGCATGATATATTTTCAGTGGACCCGTGGCTGGCAGATGCCGCGGACTCATATAATCGATCCGGGAGTTCGGCCCCTGCTGAGCGGAACGATTACGCCGGCGACGCCTAAACCAATAGAGATTATGGAAAAAGGCTGCAAAACGATTTTCTATCCGGACGAGCGGCAACTTTTCTGCAATATTAAGACCCTGAACCTGATAGGAAGTATCAGGGCGGCGAACGCTGCCGCCAAAGCAGGAGCTTACGAAACGCTCCTGGTTCGCAAATACGAGGGTAAGGAAATTGTCACCGAGAGTGCGCATAGCAACTGTTATGCCATTAAAGACGGTGTTATTTATACTTCTCCGCTTGAAAACTTGATTCTGCCCGGCATTACAAGGGGAGTAGTCCTTAAGATCGCCGGCAAGTTAGGTATCAAAGTAGTCGAGGAATACTGCCCGCCGCAATTTTATCTGGACGCGGACGAGGTATTCGTTTCTGCTGCCAGCGGACTGGTGCCTGTCGGCGTTATCGGCGACCAGCCGATTGGCGCCGGGGTTGGTCCGGTCTTCAGCAGGATCAGCGCCGAGTATCAGAAGCTGATCGCCAGTAACTGAGTAGGTGGGCCCGTACATGTTTGATCTGAAAATTATCAACGGGTTGGTTGTCGATGGCAGCGGCAAACGGGCCTTTCTGGCCGACGTCGGCGTAAGCGAGGCCCGGATTGCTGCGGTGGGGAGGCTGGCTGACGCCGAAAGTGCAGCGACCATTGACGCCAGGGGCAAAATCGTCGCTCCCGGATTCATCGATATCCACACCCATTCTGATTTGGCGGTACTTTACGATCCACTGGCCAACAGCAAAATTTTCGACGGGGTTACGACCGAGGTTGTCGGCAATTGCGGCATTGGGGTGGCACCGGTATTGGACGAAAACCGCCAATTGCTTTTGGACTACCTGGGTACGCGGATGATTGGCAGTTTGCCTGTGGCAATCGATCTAAAATGGTCTTCGATGGCCGAGTATCTGCAGTATATCGACCATCATCCGCCGGCTCTCAACGTTGCCAGCCTGTTGGCCCACGGGACGGTGCGGATCGCGGTCATGGGTTTTGAGGCTGCCGTACCCACGGCTGGGCAGATGGAAAAAATGCAGACCCTGGTCGCTGCCGGCATGCAACAAGGGGCCGTCGGCCTAAGTACTGGGCTCATTTATATGCCGGGAGAATTTTCGAATACGGCGGAACTGGTGGAACTTGCTAAGCACATAAAGCCTTGGCAGGGAGTCTATGTCACTCATATCCGCAATGAAAGCGAAGGTATCTTCGCAGCTCTGGAGGAAGCGCTGACCATCGGCCGCACGGCGGAGGTGCCTGTCCATATTTCGCACCTTAAGTTGGGCGGAAGGTCCGTCTGGGGAAAGACGTCCGAACTGTTGGGGAGGATAGAGGCCGCGAACGCGACCGGCTGCGAAACGACATTCGACGTATATCCGTATACTGCCGGAATGACGGGGCTGGCGGCCTGCATGCCGCCCTGGGCCTTTGAGGGCGGCTTGGAAAAATTGCTTGTTCGCTTGCAGGACAACCAAGCTCGCGCCAGGATAATTTCCAGCATCGAGGCAGGCATCCCTGGCTGGCAGAACATGCTGCAGGCCGCCGGCGGTTGGGACAAGATCGTGGTAGCCACGGTAATCAGCGAGGCCAATAAAGGTTTGGAAGGCAAGTCGATCCGGGACATCGCCGAACTGACTGGTAAGGATCCGTATGCAGCGGTTTTTGATCTTTTGCTTGCGGAAAAGGGCCGGGTACAAATTTTGACCCATATGATGACCGAGGCTGATCTGGCCGATATAATCAGACACCCGCAGGCCATGATCGGCTCCGACGGCATGAGCGTTTCGAAGGAAGGAATCATGTCCTTCGGCCGTCCGCATCCCCGGGCCCTGGGTACGCGGGCCCGCGTGCTGGCAAAGTATGTGCGGGAAAAAAAGCTCCTGACTGTCGAGGCGGCTGTGAGGAAAATGGCGTTTCTTCCGGCGTTGCGCCTCGGGCTTGCTGACCGTGGCCTGATAAGGGAAGGTTATTATGCCGACATTACGGTTTTTGACCCTGATACCGTGCAGGATCAGGCGACTTACGCAGACCCCAAGCAGTACTCAACCGGTTTTGCCGCCGTTATCGTAAATGGCGTCGTCGTAATGAGAGACGGCGTCCACATGAAGGTCTTTCCCGGCCGCGTCCTTACCAGGGAGAAGGCCTAAAAGGCCGATCATATGTGTTTTGAGAGGAGCATAGCATGGATAAGACGAAGCTGCAGGGAATTGCTGAAGCGTTGGATAGGCTGATAAGTATCGACATTTCTGGCAGGGGGGTAATTACCAAGTTATACGACGCGGCGCGGCGCCAGTCGGACGGACCGTTGACGTTTAAGGCGGTTGAAACTCTGCGCCGCAACGTCAAGCCGGGAGATGTGGTAATAATCGCAACCGGCTGGGTCGACCAGCCGGTGGTGGCGCCCGACCGCGGCGAAACTGACGGGCCTCCGGGCGCCTTGGCTTTGGCACGCGCTCTTCGCCTTGCGTTGAAGGCAAGGCCGATTATTGTGGTGGATGAATGCCTAGTAGCCGGGATGAGGCAGGTTGCACGCGCAGCCGGTTTTCACTGTGTCGAGCCCGAAAGCCTGATTTACTCGATCGAGAAAAATAAACTTCTTACCCTATCTGTGCTTCCTTTTCCGGCCGATCATGAACAAGCCAAGATCGAGGCGGGAAAAATGATTTCCCGGTTCCGCCCGGCTGCTTGTATCGCGATCGAGCGCGGCGGCATGAACGAATCCGGAATGATACACAACATGGCAGGCTTTGATACCAGCGAGACTCAGGCTAAGGTGGATTACCTCTTCATGGCGGCCAGGCAGAATGCTATTGCAACGGTGGCTATCGGCGACGGCGGAAATGAGATCGGCATGGCCAACATTGCCGAGGCAGTCCGTACTCACATCCCTTACGGGAAGATATGCCAGTGCCCATGCCAAGGGGGCCTTGCGCCGGCTACTGCTGTCGATGTTTTGGTGGCGGCGACGATTTCCAATTGGGGGGCGTATGCCCTGGCGGCTTTACTTTCGGCAAGCGAAGGCGTATTCGACGCAATGAATAATGCCGATAGGGAAACTGCGGTGCTTAACGCGGCGGCTGCGGCTGACTTTCATGACGCCATTTACGGCTCGGTTGCCGCGAGTGTCGATGGCTGCACCGCCGATATCCATATAGCGATTGTAAGGGTAATGCAAGAAATAGTGCGGCAAAGGCGCCGTTGCTAGCTCGCCGTGAGGGGCTTCCTGGCAAGGAGAATTATTCAGGGCTTGTTTAGGCGGTTAGCTTGCGCCAATGCAGGCTTTTTCCTTATTTTGCAGCTTGAGAGGGAGCGGGAATATGCAAAGGACTATAGCTGATTACTCATCGCTTCGATATTGTACATAAATGCCGCGTAATCCAGTACAAGGGCCGGGTTGGGAAGCCGCTCGACAGATAGACCGATTAAATATTGCCCATGCATAAGCCGACCTCCTATGCTAAGATTCATCCAAAATTAGTATAAAAATCCTTCATCACAGCCGCCGGAACCAGGCTTCCCCCGGTTGCCCAGACGATATGAGTCGCATTTTCCATCCAGGACATGAGTTTGCCTTCCTCTAGATACTTCTTCCCGGCAGGGTCGGTGAGCAATTTAACCGGTCCGGCGAAACCGGCCAAGGCTGAGGGCTCAAGATATAAGTTCTCCGTATCGGCAAGCTCCTTAAGCAGCCGGTACAGTTCCCCATCCTCCACTGTGACTGTGAAAACGTCGCTGATGTCCCGTTCCAGCAGTTTCCCCACGAATCCCGGCGGTTTACCGACAACCAGGCCGTCGGCGTCGGCCGTTGAGGCTGCCATAAGGCGGGTTGTCAACTTGGCTCGCCATGTAAAAATCATAATTGTCATTGACCAACTGGAGAATGCGCGGGATATTTCGGCGGCTGCGGTGCAATACGGTGCTGTCCTCGACGTGCTTGTCGATCTGGATGTAGGGTTAGGACGTTGTGGTATCCGCGACGAGGAGCAATTAGTAGACTTGGCTAAGCAGATTGACAAGTTGCCTGGGTTAATGTTCAGAGGGGTATTTGGTTACGAGGGGCATGTACAGTTTCTGTCGGACCGGGAAGAAAGAATAAAGCAGGGAAAAGCGGCGAACGCCCGCCTCGTGCGGGCGGCCACGATGATATCCTCTACGGGGCTGCTGGTCGATATCGTGAGCGGAGCGGGGACAGGGACCTATAATATCGCGGCCGAGTTTCCCGGTATTACGGAAATACAGGCAGGTTCCTACATATTCATGGATGGAACGTAACGATTCAATCCGTCCGTCAAAGGGTATGACGGAATGGCCGAGGTGAAAAACCTTTCGGAGGAGCATATTCGTCACCCGCGATGACAGAGTGGAAGCAATCTGGCCGATAACTGCCAGACGGGCATAATAATTGGGTAACTTACTGGAAGTTCCTCGTTTCTTCCCCGAATATCTCTAAAAAGCGGAAGGGGAGGGTGCAGCTAGTAGTAAAAGTTGTGAGTATTAATAGTAGCCCTCAAAGATGCCTGGCACATAGCGAAGTGAAGCGCGGGGAGTGTTCAATGCTAAACAACGTGCGACAGAGAAAGAGAATGAGCGAGGAATATGTGAAAACGTAACATGAAGGGAGGAAGGGGGGATTTCGGGGGGGGGGGGGGG
>JALHDI010000140.1 GCA_022839045.1 Sporomusaceae bacterium | reverse complement strand
AGTAGTCTTGCCGGCGTCGATATGAGCCATGATGCCGATGTTCCGCGTCTTATCGAGTGGAAACTTTCTGGCCACCATTATCACTCCTTACTCGGACCATAAAAGCCCGGCCCGGGATTACCACCGGTAATGGGCGAAAGCCTTATTGGCCTCGGCCATCTTATGGGTATCTTCTCTCTTCTTGACCGACGCGCCGGTATTGTTGGCCGCGTCCATCAGCTCGGCCGCCAACCGCTCGTGCATCGTCTTCTCGCCGCGGGCGCGGGAATAATTGACCAACCAGCGGATACCCAGCGACAGGCGGCGGTCGGCCCGCACCTCCACCGGAACCTGGTAGTTGGCGCCGCCGACCCGGCGGGCCCGCACCTCCAGAACCGGCATAACATTCTTGAGCGCCGTCTCGAACACGTCGAGCGGGTCTTTCCCGGTCTTGGACCGGATAATATCGAACGCATCGTAAACGATGCCTTCTGCTACACCTTTTTTGCCCTTCATCATGATCTTGTTGATGAATCTGGTGACAAGCTTTGAGTTGTACACCGGATCCGGCAGCACGTCACGCTTGGGCACAGGACCCTTTCTTGGCATCATAACCCTCCTTCAACAGAGAACTTGCTTGCGAAAACCTACTTCTTCGGGCGTTTGGCGCCGTACTTCGACCGGGCCTGGCCGCGTTTGGCCACGCCGGCGGTGTCGAGCGCGCCGCGGATGATGTGATAACGCACGCCCGGCAGGTCCTTGACACGGCCGCCGCGGATCAGCACCACCGAGTGCTCCTGAAGGTTATGGCCGATGCCCGGGATGTAGGCGGTTACTTCGATACTGTTGGTAAGACGCACCCTGGCGACTTTACGCAGTGCGGAATTAGGCTTCTTCGGAGTAGTCGTGTATACCCTCGTGCAAACCCCGCGCTTCTGGGGGCATTCCTTCAAAGCGGGCGCCGTGGACTTTCTCTCCAGCTCTTCTCTGCCTTTGCGTACCAATTGACTGATTGTCGGCATAAATACACCTCCTTCCATAAAATGAGTTGTAAATTAATTTTGCCCCTTGCGGCTTTTGCAAGGGGCAAAACGGTTAACACCGGTCCCTTACTAAACCTTAATGACGGCGACAGCCGCCGCACCGACCTCGATGCCGCAGGCCTTGCCAAGCTCGCCCATGCTAGGCGCCATTTCCACCTTCACGCCGGCGCGGGCGCATGCCTCGCGGAGCGGCGCAGTGACCCGGATATCGGCGTCCTCGGCCAAAAAGACCAGGCTGGCCTGGCCCTTCTCGACCGCTTTCGCCGCCTGCTTGGCACCGACGGCTTTTCTGGCGTCTTTCAAGGTGCCGATGGGCATGGACGGTCACTCCTCAGCAGCAAACTGATAGGGGTAAAAAAAGCCAATAACGCCATGGACACTTTAATATATTATCACCACAACCCGGCGGTGTCAAGAGATTTACTGAGGTCTTGGCAATAATATTATGCCCACGCCTCCTAGTGTTTCATATCAATACCTTGGGGATTGCCTAGAAAGTCCATCTGCGGCGTACCCGCAAGGGGCAGGCCGCAGTTCTAAGCGCTGAAGCGCTAAGAACTTGCGCACTTGCTCCTCAAAGCGCTTGCTCGCGTACGCCAAAGTACGCGTCGCGGCGCGCTTGCACCCTTTCGGGTATAAGCGATCACATCAACGCTGAAGCGTTGTGTGTCTGCTTATCCGGTGCGCCTTGCATCTGGAGCCTTCTAGACAATCCCGGCATTACAGGTTATAGGTTACGGGGGTTACGCTATTCGCCCTGCGCGGCGGACAGCTTGCGCAGCTTGATGTTGCGGTAGCGGCTCATGCCGGTGCCGGCCGGCACCAGCTTGCCGATGATGACGTTCTCCTTCAGGCCGAGCAGCGGGTCGACCTTGCCCTTGATGGCGGCCTCGGTCAGCACGCGGGTCGTCTCCTGGAAGGACGCCGCCGACAGGAAGGAATCGGTGGCCAGCGACGCCTTGGTGATGCCCAGCAGGATGGGCCTCGCCACCGACGGCTCGCCGCCCGTCTCGATAACCCCGGCGTTCTCCTCCTCGAAGGTGTTGATATCGATATACTCGCCGGGCAGGAGTTCGGTGTCGCCCGGTTCCTCGATCTTCACCTTGTGGAGCATCTGGCGGACCATGACCTCGATATGCTTGTCGTTGATCTCGACGCCCTGGGACTTGTAAACCTTCTGCACCTCGTGCACCAGGTAGCGCTGGGTGTCGCGGAGGCCGCTCACCCGCAGGATATCGTGCGGGTTGACCGAGCCCTCGGTCACGCGGTCCCCGGCCTTGACGGGCATGCCGTCCTTGACGATGATCCGCGCGCCGTACGGGATCTGATATACCCGCTCCTCGCCGACGGTCGGCACCACCGTCACCCGGCGGATGCCCTTGACCTCCTTGATGTCGGCCGTGCCGTCCACCTCGGTGATGATCGCCGGGCGCTTCGGCTTGCGGGCCTCGAACAGCTCCTCGACGCGCGGCAGACCCTGGGTAATGTCCTCGCCGGCTACGCCGCCGGTGTGGAAGGTACGCATCGTCAGCTGCGTGCCCGGCTCGCCGATCGACTGAGCGGCGATGATGCCCACCGCCTCGCCCACGTCCACCATATGGCCGGTGGCGAGATTGCGGCCGTAGCACTTGATGCACACGCCGTACTGCGATTTGCAGGTCAGCACCGAGCGGATCAGCACCCGCTCGCGGACCTTGACGACCTTGTCGGCCAGGTCCTCGCTAATTTCCTCGTTCAGGCGGACGATGACCTCGCCGGTGGCGGGATCGGCGATCTCCTCGGCGGCCACCCGGCCGACGATGCGGTCCTTGAGAGACTCGATCACGCCCGTGCCCTCGGTAATGGCCTCGACCTCGATGCCCTTGATATTATTGTTGCGAACCTTGACCTCGCGCACATCGCCGGAGAGAATCTCATCGATAAGCTCCTCGGTCAGCGGCGTGTCGGCGGCGATAATCTCGTCGCCAACGATGTTCCTGACCGGCTCGACGGTATTCTTGCCCAGCATCTCCCGCAGCATCGACTCGCGGAGAATCTCCCGCTGCCGTTCTTCCGGCTCGCCCAGCTGGATGGTCTCGACGCCGGCGAACTGGCTGACATCCTCCTCGGTCTCCACCGACAGGCCGTACAGCGTCAGGAACGGCACGCCGTGCTCGCCGAAAATCTGCAGGTACTCGTCATCCAGCGGCGTATCGCGGACGGCGATGATCTGGCCGGTGTGAGGACTGATGACATCCTCGGCCAGCACGCGGCCCAGCAGGGTATCGCGCAGGAACGCGATCGCGCTCGCGCTCGATTGGGCCAGGCGCGCCTTCTCGCGCACCAGGTTTATGCCGAGGATGTCGCAATCCTCCTCGCGGACGATGACGTCCTGGGCCACGTCCACCAGGCGGCGGGTCAGGTAGCCCGAGTCGGCCGTCCTCAGCGCGGTGTCGGCCAAGCCCTTGCGGGCGCCGTGCGTGGAAATGAAGTATTCCAGAACAGTCAGGCCTTCGCGGAAATTAGCCTTGATCGGCAGGTCGATGATCCGGCCGGAGGGGTCGGCCATCAGGCCGCGCATCCCGGCCAACTGGCGGATCTGCTGGATGTTGCCGCGGGCGCCGGAGGTCGCCATCATATACACCGGGTTGAACCGGTCGAGCGAATCCATCAGCGCCGTCGTCACATCGTCGGTCGCCTTGCCCCACAGGTCGATGATCTTCTTATAGCGCTCGTCCTCGGTAATCAGGCCGCGGCGGTACTGTTTGTCGATCATGTCGACCTGGGTCTCGGTCTTGGCGAGAATATCGCGTTTATCCTCGGGGATCTTGATATCGGAAATGGCGATCGTGATGCCGGCCCGGCAGGCGAAGGAGAAGCCCAGCTTCTTGACGCCGTCGAGAACGGCCGCCGTCTTGCCCGTGCCGTAGCGGCGGTAGCACTCGGCCACCAGCTTGCCCAACTGCTTCTTATCCATCAGGGTGCCGAGATGCCACTCGCCGTCCTTCTGAAAGAAATTGCGCAGCTCGGGCGGCAGCGCCTCGCTGAAGATGATGCGGCCGACGGTCGTGTTCACCAGACCGTACTCGGGGAACCGCACCTTGATCTTGGCCTGGAGGTCGAGTTCCTTATGATAGTAGGCGAGCTGCGCCTCGTTGGCGTTGGCGAAAATCCGCCCCTCGCCCTGGCCGCCTTCCTTCTCGATCGTCAGGTAATACGAACCGAGAACCATATCCTGCGTGGGGGTGGCCACCGGCTTGCCGTCCTTGGTCGACAGGATATTGTGGGCGCTCAGCATTAAGAGGCGCGCCTCGGCCTGGGCCTCGGCCGACAGCGGCACGTGAACCGCCATCTGGTCGCCGTCGAAGTCGGCGTTGTACGCGGTACACACCAGCGGATGGATCTTGATCGCCCGGCCCTCGGACAGCACCGGCTCGAACGCCTGGATGCCGAGGCGGTGAAGCGTTGGGGCGCGGTTCAAAAGCACCGGGTGCTCCTTGATGACCTCCTCGAGGACATCCCACACCTCCGGCCGGACCCTCTCCACCATGCGCTTGGCGCTCTTGATGTTGTGGGCATGGCCGGCGTTCACCAGCTTCTTCATCACGAACGGCTTGAAGAGCTCCAGCGCCATCTCCTTGGGCAGACCGCACTGGTGCAGCTTCAGCTCGGGGCCGACGACGATAACCGACCGGCCCGAGTAATCGACGCGCTTGCCCAAAAGGTTCTGGCGGAACCGGCCCTGCTTGCCCTTGAGCATATCGGACAGCGACTTCAGCGGGCGGTTGCCCGGCCCGGTCACGGGCCGGCCGCGGCGGCCGTTGTCGATCAGCGCGTCCACCGCCTCCTGCAGCATCCGTTTCTCGTTGCGGACGATGATATCGGGAGCGCCGAGATCCAAAAGCCTTTTCAGGCGATTGTTGCGGTTGATGACCCGGCGGTACAGGTCGTTGAGGTCGGACGTGGCGAAACGGCCGCCGTCGAGCTGGACCATCGGCCTGAGCTCGGGCGGAATCACCGGCACCACATCGAGGATCATCCACGAAGGATCGTTGCCCGACTTGCGGAACGCCTCCACAACCTCCAGGCGGCGGATCGCCCGGACCTTGCGCTGGCCGCTCACCTCGCGGAGCTCCTGGCGGAGCTCGCGGCTGAGCTTCTCGAGATCGAGCTCATCCAAAAGCTTTTTGATCGCCTCGGCGCCCATGCCCACCTTGAAAGCATGGCTGTACTTCTCGCGGTAATCGCGGTACTCGTTCTCGGTCAACAGCTGCTTCTTCATCAGCGGCGTATCGCCGGGATCGAGCACGATATACGAGGCGAAATAAAGCACCTTCTCCAGCGCGCGGGGCGAAATGTCGAGGATTAGCCCCATGCGGCTGGGAATGCCTTTGAAATACCAGATATGCGACACCGGCGCGGCCAGTTCGATATGGCCCATCCGGTCGCGGCGAACCTTGGAGCGGGTCACCTCCACGCCGCAGCGGTCGCAGACGATGCCTTTGTAGCGGATGCGCTTATACTTGCCGCAGTGGCACTCCCAGTCCCGGGTCGGCCCGAAGATCTTCTCGCAGAAAAGACCTTCGCGCTCGGGTTTAAGGGTGCGGTAGTTAATCGTCTCCGGCTTCTTGACCTCGCCATGG
>JALHDI010000019.1 GCA_022839045.1 Sporomusaceae bacterium | reverse complement strand
ACCTCGTGGGCGGCACCGGCAACGCCATCTCCAACATCGTTCACACCCAGGGCTGGATCCACTGCCACACCCCGGCCACCGACGCTTCCGGCCTGGTAAAATCGATGATGGACGAACTCCACGGCTACTTCACCACCATGAAGCTCCCCGCCCGGGTGCGCCTGGCCGTAGCTTGCTGCGTCAACATGTGCGGCGCCTGCCACTGCTCCGACATCGCCATCGTCGGCATCCACCGCACCGTTCCCCGCATCAACCACGAAGGCGTCGCCAAGGCCTGCGAGATCCCCTCGGTCATCGCCGCCTGCCCCACCGGCGCCATCCGTCCCAACCCCAAACTCAAGAGCGTTGAAGTCATCAAGGAAAAATGCATGTTCTGCGGCAACTGCTACACCATGTGCCCGTCGATGGAAATCGCCGACCCTGTCAATGACGGCGTCTCCATCTGGGTCGGCGGCAAGGTTTCCAACGCCCGCACCGCCCCCAAATTCTCCCGCCTCGCTATTCCCTTCCTGCCCAACAACCCGCCCCGCTGGCCGGAAGTCACCGACGCCGTCAAGCATCTGGTGGAAGTCTACGCCCAGAATGCCCGCGCCGGCGCACGGATGGGCGAGTGGATCGACCGTATCGGCTGGGAGCGCTTCTTCAAGCTCACCGGCATCCCCTTCACCGAAAAGCACATCGACGACTTTACTTTCTCTCCGACCACCTTCCGTTCCACCAGTCAGTTCCGACTCTAAAATCGCGCGGCGGCCGGGAGGGAGATTCCCTCCCGGCCAAGCCCCGCTGGAGGTTAAAGTATGCTGTACTTCGTCGGACAGGTGCTCCCCTACATCGCGGGCGCTATCTTCCTGATCGGCGTAACCTACCGGGTGGCGGGCTGGCTAAGAGTGCCGGTTCCCTTCCAACTCACCCTCTTCCCGGCGCCCTCTGGCTGCGCTGGCCGTGCGGCGTCTGTGGGCACGGAGCTGCTCCTCTTCAAGAGTCTCTACAAAAACGACAAAAACCTTTGGCTGTGGGCCTGGCTCCTCCACGTATCGCTGGCCATGGTCATTGGCGGTCATATCGTCGGCATCTACTTCCTCATGAATCAGTTCACCCTCGTCGGTCTCTCGTCCTCAGCCAGTCAGGCCATGTCGGCCTTCCTCGGCACTGTATCAGGGATAACCCTTCTGGTGGCCCTCATCGTTCTCTTTTATCGCCGTCTCGCCGACCCTGAGGTCAAGAAGCTTTCCGACCCGGCCGACTATATCGACCTCTTGTTCGTACTCGTCATCGCCCTCACCGGCAACCACATGCGTCTGCCGGGCGTCCACGTCGACCTGCCGGCCGTCAAGGCCTTCATGGGCAACCTGCTGACCTTCAGCCCCACGCCCATCCCCGACGACCCCATCTTTATCGCTCACTTCACGACCGTGATGCTCTTTATGATTTACTTCCCCTTCTCCAAGATGCTCCACTTCGCCGGCTTCCTTGTCAACCGGGCCATGCTCGTCGAAGCTGCGCCGGTGTATCCCACTCCGGCCGGCACGCCGCTCCGCTCTCCTTTCGCGGGCGCTAAGGCCCCAGCTGCCGAATCCGGCTCAGCCAAGGGGGTGCAGGCATGAAGGTACCGCTTCATCTAGCCAAGGAAAAAGAAGTTCTGGCGGCCGGTTTTACCCCGGTGCCGGAGGACCAAAAACAGCAAGCACTGGTCAAAGGGATTGATGAGTACCGTAAATGGGCCAGGTCCATTATGGTCATGCTCGAAACCTGCACCAAGTGCGGCGCCTGCGCCAACGCTTGCCACAGCTATCTCGGCACCGGCGACTTCAACAACATCCCCGCCGCCCGGGCCGACCTCTTCCGCAAAATCTACAAACGCTATTTCACCTGGACGGGCAAAACCATCGGCCGCTATATCGGCGCCGAAGACTACGACGCCGAAACGCTCGCCAAATGGGTCACCTACTTCTACCAATGTAACGAATGCCGGCGCTGCGCCGTCTACTGCCCCTTCGGCATCGACACCGCCGAGGTCACCATCGCCGCCCGCAGCATCATGACCGCGCTCGGCGTCGTGCCCCGCTTCATGACCGGTATCGCCGTCAACATGATCAAGACCGGCAACAACATGGGTATCCCCAAGCCGGCCACCATCGATTGCTGCGAGTTCATGGAAGACGAGATGAGGGAAGAGACGGGCCTCGACATCAAGATACCCGTCGACAAGCCCGATTCCGACATCCTCTACATCCCCTCATCGGCCGACTTCTTCAGCAACGTCGACACCATGATCGGCGCGGCCAAGTTTTTCCACGCCATCGGCGCCAACTGGACCATCCCTTCCACCGTCCTTGAAGCGGCCAACTTCGGCCTCCTCTTCAACATGGACGCCATGAAGGAACAGAACCAGCGGATGCGCGACGCGGCCAAGATGGTCGGCGCCAAGCTCGTCGTCCAGGGCGAGTGCGGCCACGGCTGGCGGGCAGCCAAGATGTACACCGAAGGTTCCAACGGTCCCGCGCCCTTCGGCCTCGTCCACATCCTCGACTACACCTACCAGAACCTCGCCAAGCTCAAATTCAACAAACTGCCATGGCGCGTTTCCCTCCACGACCCCTGCAACTATGCCCGGGCCGGCGACATCATCGAGCAGCCGCGGGAGATACTCAAGGCCTGCGTAGAAGAATTCGTCGAAATGACCCCCAACCGCGAGCGCAACTTCTGTTGCGGCGGCGGCTCCGGCATCCTCATGGACGAGATGATGGACATCCGCATGCAACTCGGCAAGAAAAAGGCCGAGCAGGTCAAGGAGCTCCTGCCCCTCGATTTCCTCGCCACCCCGTGCTCCATCTGCAAGGCCCAGATGCCTTACGTGATGAAGCACTACGGCATGGAAGACCTCAAAATGGGCGGCGTCATGGACGTTGTCGGCAAGGCAATCGTCCTGGCATAAATCTAATCTCATGTCTCATATAAATCAAAGGAGGTAGAATCATGTCTAACATTGACGTAAAAGGCCAACAGATCGAAGTCGATGAGGACGGTTTCCTGGTAGATCCCGATGTTTGGAATCAGGACATCGTCGAGGTTTTCGCCAAACTTGAGGACGTATCCGAACTTACCGAAGACCACTGGAAGGTCATCAACTACCTGCGCGACTACTACAAGCAGTTCGGCATCGCCCCGATGATCCGCAAACTTTGCAAGGATACCGGCTTCAGCCTCAAGCAAATCTACGACATGTTCCCGTCCGGCCCGGCCAAGGGCGCCTGCAAACTGGCCGGTCTGCCCAAACCTACCGGTTGCGTCTAAAGTAAACAGTTTCCACGCCGCCTGTGACCCATCACAGGTGGCGTGGCCTTTTCCCGGCAAATTATAATACTTCCTTATACCACCATCAAAAATTTTTATCCGCGCTCGTTAGGGGATTCACAAGGTTGCCGGCGAAAAGATATAAGGTAAGATTGTTGGGCTATAAGCGGTTAAATGGGGGTGATTGGTCGGAAATAGACGAAATTTTCAGTACCACCCTGTGAACCCGTAGGATTTATTCTAAAGGAGGAATAGTACATGGCAGGTGCTCCTCAATCAGCCCTTCCCTGGTACGAGCGGGAAGATACCTGGGCAATCATCATCGGTTTAGGCCTTACCATCCTCATCTCCATCGCCTTTTTCGTGGGCGCAACCGGCTTTTTCAAGACGATGGCCGTCGGCGTATCAACCTGGACGGACGCCGGCAAAATGTTTGCTTCGCTCCCCGCGAAAGTTCCCGGTTTTATCTACCTGTTCGTTTTTTTCCTCGCAGCTTTCTCCATCGCCGCCAAGACGATGAAAATCAACCTCTCTCACTACATCCCCGGGTTTATCGTTCTGTTCCTCATCTCCGTCGCCATCACCGCCCTCGGTTCCAACAAAACCCTGAAATACTGGCAGCTTGAGACCCCGCTGCTGGCCCTGCTGTTCGGCATGCTCATCAGCAACACAATGACGCTGCCCAAGTGGTTCCAGTCCGCTCTCAAGACCGAGTTCTACGTCAAGACCGGCATCGTCCTCATGGGCGCCACCCTGCCGTTCACCATCATCCTCCAGGCCGGCCCCATGGCTATGATGCAGGCCACCATCGTGGCGGCCACCACCTTCTTCTCGATCTTCTTCGCCGCCACCAAGCTGTTCAACCTCGACCCGCGCTTCGGCGCCTGCCTCGGCGCCGGCGGCTCGATCTGCGGCGTGTCCGGCTCGATCGCCATCGGCGGCGCCTGCCGGGCCGAGAAGGAGCACGTTTCGGTCGCCATCTCCCTGGTCATCATCTGGGCGGTCGTAATGGTCATCCTGCTGCCCATCTGGTGTAAAGCTCTCGGCATGGAGCCCGGACCGGCCGGTGCCTGGATCGGCACCTCCGAGTTCGCTGACGCCGCCGGCTTCGCTGCCGCCGCCGCCATCGGCGACGAGCGCGCCATCAAGACCTTCACCCTCATGAAGGTCGTCGGCCGCGACATGTTCGTCGGCATCTGGGCCCTCCTCGTTGCCTGGCTGTCCGTCACCGTCTGGGAGAAAAAGGAAGGCAACGGCAACGGCTCCGAGCGCGTCGACATCGGCGAAGTCTGGCGCCGCTTCCCCAAATTTGTCATCGGCTTCTTCGTAGCCTCCATCTTCACCACCATCCTTATCGCCTCCATGGCTCCCAAGATGGGCTCGGCGTACTCCAAGGAAGCCCTCGGCCCCATCAAGACCCTCCGCGGCTGGACCTTCACCTGGACCTTCCTGTCCATCGGTTTCACCACTCGCTTCCGCGAGCTGACCGCCACTGGCTGGAAACCGTTTGCCGCCTTCACCATCGGCGTGCTCATCAACGTGCCGCTGGGCTACTGGCTGTCCAACCACGTATTCCTCGACTACTGGCTCGGCGTCAAGTAATCAAAACGGCAAAAGCCCGGCAAGCAATTGCCGGGCTTTTTTCGTAGTAGCCTGTCTGCCTTTATGGTATACTTTTAAACGGAGGCGATAACATGAGCGAAACCTACAGGCCGGTGGTAAACCATCTCACCCGCATCATCCTCAAACTCATCGAAGAACCGGTGCCCTACGACCTCGTGGCGGCGTTGGAGCAGCCCCCCACGCCCCAAAGCGTCCGCCGTTTCGGCGAGCACCTTGCGCGGCGCACCGAAAGGGTGGCGGCGATGATGGATGCCCTCGCGGCCCGCGGCTTCACGTTCAAATTCGAGAAAGACCGCGTCTTCGCCGATTCCGTCGAGATGGAAGCCCAAGAGGCGAAGAGATACTTGTTGTCCCAGGGTTTCGAAGATACCGAGTTTCAGGTGCTATTAGAATACGCCCGCAAATGGGACACCCTGTGAAACGGTCTAAAAAGTCCATCTGCGGCGTTGCTCCTCAAAGCGCTTGCTTGCGTACGTCAATGTACGCTTACGATGCTGTTAAACCGGTCCTCTGCAAACAACACCCCGTTAACTAGCCTCGGAGGAAACAGTGCCGCGCTTTTCCGGTGCGCCTTGCATCTGAGCCTTTTAATTCCGCCTTTAGCCCTACTATAGGGGAGGATATTATTACATGACCCAAACCTGGAACGTCCCCCGCGTGGTCATCGGCGCCCCGCACGGCCATTCCGGCAAGACCACCATCAGCATCGGCCTGGTGGGGGCCCTCCGCGAACAAGGCTATGCCGTCCAGCCGTTCAAAAAAGGGCCCGACTACATCGATCCCAGCTGGCTCGGCTACGCCGCCGGCCGGCCTTGCCGCAACCTCGACTGCTACTGGATGAACGACGCCCAGATCAGGGAAACCCTCCGGCGGGGGGCGGAAGGGGTCGACATCGCCCTCATCGAGGGCGCCATGGGTCTGTTCGACGGCGTCGACCTCCAAGGCACCGGCAGCACCGCCCAGATCGCCCGCATCACCAATTCGCCCGTCATCCTGGTCGTCGACGTCACCCGCACCACCCGCAGCATCGCTCCCCTCGTGCTCGGCTTCATGAACTTCGAGCCCGACGTGACCATCGCCGGCGTCATCTTCAATAAGGTCGCCAGACCGCGCCACGAAAGCATGCTCAGGGCGGCAATCAAGGAATACTGCGGCATCCCCGTGCTGGGGGCCGTTCCCAAGAACGCTTATAGCGTCTTCCCCGAACGCCACCTCGGCCTCGTCCCGGCCGCCGAGCACGGCACCGTGAGCGAAGCCGTCGCCGGCAACGTAGCGGTCGCCGCCCGCCACCTCGACCTGGCAGGCATCGTCGCCGTCGCCGCCACGGCGCCGGCTCTGGCGGCCCCTGCCGCCCGCGAGCGGGTCAAACCTCAGGCGGTTGCCCGGATCGGCGTCATCCACGACCAGTCTTTCACCTTCTACTACCCGGAAAATATAGAAGCCCTGGCTGTCGCCGGGGCTGAGCTCGTATACATCAACAGCATGACCGACACCGAACTGCCGGCGCTCGACGGCCTTTACATCGGCGGCGGTTTCCCCGAGGTCTTCGGCGAAGCCATCGCCGCCAACGCCGGTCTCCGTCGGGCCATCGCCTGCGCGGCCGAGGCGGGCCTGCCGATCTACGCCGAATGCGGCGGGCTGATGTACCTGGGCCGCGAAATCGTCTGGGAGGGGCGCACCTATCCGATGTGCGGCGTGCTGCCGTTCTCCGTCGTCGTCGAGAAAGGGCCCCAGGGGCACGGCTACACCCTGATGCGCAGCCTGGAAGGCAACCCGTTCTTCGCCGCCGGGGCTGAGGTAAAAGGCCACGAATTCCATCACTCGCGCCTTACCGCCGCCGACCCCGGCCTCCGCTACACCTATGAAGTCGTCCGCGGGCACGGCATCGACGGCTGCCGCGACGGCGTCGTCTACAAGAACACCTTCGCCACCTACAACCACATCCACGCCGTGGCCAACCCGGAATGGGCGCCGCGGTTCGTCGCTCTGGCCGCTGCCTGGCGGCGTGGAAACCCTGTCGGCCGTTGATAAGCCCCCATCTGCTGTGTTGTTCCGCCGTGCATCTGGGGGCTTCTGAACGGCCGGTGGTGTTTCGTAGCGACGCCTCAAGCCAGATGCCAGCCCGATATCGTCAGATTCTTGAAGCCGAAGTAGCTGTGCAGGACTATCCTCAGAGGCTGATCAGGCAACTCATAAGGTACGAAAACGGTTACCCCGTCGATGCAGCGCTTCTCATAGCTCTCGCGATCGTACGGCGGCTCGCCGAAGCGCACGGCCGGGCAATCCCGCATATGAATGCAGCAGGTCCCGACAGCCGGAGGAATGTCGAGATAGATGGGCTTGTTCTGTTCGCGGATATAGGCGGCGGCGTCGGGGGTGATCGTCAGCATTGGCGTTCCTCCATTTATTGATTCGGCTTGACCGGGAAACGGATTACCGGGAGTATAATTCGCGCCCTGCGCGCCATTTACCTTCCCCTTATATTATGTACACTTATGCAATCCGGCCGGAGCCGTATCGGCTACATAACGAGAAACGCCGCGCGATGCTTTCCTGTTCTGTTAAGTGCCTGGTTTTGTTGCCGGAAGGGGAGGGGGCCATAAAGAAATACAATATCTTGGAACGGGCCGGCTGCGGAGCGGGCCCGCTTTTTTTCGGTCAAAAAGTTATGGTAAATTTTTATTAAATTTTCCAATAATCAAGCAGGAATCACTTATGTCATGTCGAATTTTAGCTAGCAATCAGGTGATTGTCAATTTCATACTATGCAGACAGTGGAATGCGATGACGTGTAAAAAACTATGTGGTCACTTATTTTACACTGAGCTAGTAGTGAACCCCTCCGGACTGTAAGGTTTGGCGGGGTTCTATTATTTTGTGCGAACGGAGGAGACGGCTATTAAGCAGATACCGCTCGTCCAAGCCACCGGCAGCATGATTCTAGCCGACGACGTCATTAACGGCCACAACCAGATTCTCGTCACGGCCGGCACACCGCTCCGCAAGGAGATAGTCGCCCTTCTCGGCAAGCACGGCGTTACCATCGTGCGCGTAAAGGCGACCGAACCGCCCAACAAAGAGCTTTCCGCCGTTCCTAACCTCATCAGCGCGGCAACCAGGCTCAGCATGATCCAGGCAATGCAGAACGCCTTCCGCAACCGGGGAGGAATCGCCGCCCACCTTCCTTACCTGCGCGAGTGCATCCACAAAGTCATCGAGGAACTGTCGGGACATGGCAACCTCTTGATATATCTGACCGACATCAGACAGAGGAGCGACTACCTCTACGGTCACTGCGTCGATGTCGGCGTGTTCGCCGTCGCCTTCGGCATGGCTATGGGCCTTTCCCGCGACGAAATCTACATCCTCGGGATCGGCGGGCTGCTCCACGACTACGGCAAGAACTGCATCCCCAACGAAATCCTCGAGAAGAACGGCCCCCTGACCCCGGACGAATTCGAACAGGTCAAGAAACACACCGCCTTCGGCTATAACGTGCTGCGGGCCGAGACCAAGGTCGACTGCCGCATCGCCCTGATGGCCCTCCAGCATCACGAGCGCCCGGACGGAAGAGGCTATCCCTGGGGCATCGGCGGGGACAAAATCCATCCGCTCGCCGGCATCGTCGCCGTCGCCGACGTCTACGACGCCCTCATCACCGACCGTGTCTACCGGCCCCGCGTTCCCGCCCACGAAGCCATCCGCATCATCAACGCCGGTGCAGGCACCCAGTTCGACAACCGGGTCGTGGAAGCCGTCAACAAGATCGTCGTTCCCTATTATATCGGCAGCGCGGTGAGATTCAACAACGGTTCCGCCGGAGCGGTGCTGAGGATAAACAGCCAGGAGCCGGCCAGGCCGGTCGTCTGGACGCGGGAAGGCATCGTTAATCTCCTTCACGAACGAAATTTGCAGATTGTGGCTGTGGTATAGGGGCCGCCGGGAAACACTAATCCTTGGCGGTTTTTATATTTTGGCCGCATCACACAGTCGTGTGACGACACGGCTTGCTTGGCCGGCAAAATTTTTGCCCCTGGCGCCGGCAAGCTGTCCGAAATCGTAAACATAACGCGTAACTATGAATAGGATATAGTGACCGACTACGCTTCAGTGGAGGTGGTACTAGAGTGGAATTGCAGGATTTCCACCTCGCGCCCTGCCAGGGGGCCGAATTCAGCGACGTGCTGTCACTTATCCAGTTGCAGAATTCCTATATTAATAAGATATACAAACTGATCTACCTATTGAACCATGACCTGGCAGTGGCCACCAGCAGCGAGTTTCAGGAATTCAGTGTCCACTTCAATACTTTCGCCCAGCGCCAGGCCAGCAGCGAAGGCTTCGGCCAGGCCATCGACGCCGTAAAGGTATACCATTACGTGCTGCTCGAAAAACTCCTCGACAGCCAGGTTCTGGCCGCCGCCGAACAACTCGAGATGGCCGCCGGACACCTTGATTTGATTGCCCGCAACCCCAAGCTCAGAATCAACCCGCAGGTTCTGCTCCTCAACCAGAGCATCAGCCTGCTGGAGGAAAATCAGCTAAAAATAATGGAAAATCTTGAGGCCCTGCTGGTCGGGTCACGCCAGAAGCATCTGCAGAACTGACAGCGGCTACAAAAGAGCTTGAGACGGCCGGCGGGATATGGTAAAATATAACCCGAAACCGTGTCATGAAGACATAGAATTCCACCAGGGAATATCTGTGTCTTTTTTATTGACACCGGCAGGAGGTATAAACGTGACAAGCGAGGAAAAAGTAAGCCGGCTGGAAGCAATGCTCGGCCGTCTCGGCAGCGTGGCGGTCGCCTTTTCCGGCGGCGTCGACAGCACCTTTCTCGCGGCTGCGGCGAAAAAAGCCCTGGGTGGGCGGGCGGTCCTCGTCACCGCCCGCTCGGCCACATCGTCGGCTGCGGAACTTAGCGACGCCTCCGCCATCGCTTCCGCTCTCGGCATCAGACATATCTGGCTGGACAGCGCCGAACTGTCCGACCCCGCCTTTGCCGCCAACGACCGCGAGCGCTGCTATCACTGCAAGAAAAGCCGGTTCGCCGCCTTGGTGGCGTGGGCGAAGGACAACGGCATCCCTTGGGTGGCCGAGGGAACGAACGCCGACGACAGCGGCGATTACCGTCCGGGGATGAAAGCCGTCGCCGAGCTGCCCGCGGTCGTCAGCCCGCTCCTCGACGCCGGACTAACAAAAGACGAAATCCGGTCCGTCTCCCGCCTCTGGGGCCTGCCTACCTGGGACAAGCCCAGCGCCGCCTGCCTCGTCTCCCGCCTCGCCTACGGCCTGCCGATAACGATAGAGCGGCTCCGGCAGGTGGAAGCCGCCGAACTCGCCGTACGCCGCCTGGTCGCCGGCCAGGTGCGGGTCCGCCACCACGGCGACCTGGCCCGCATCGAGGTCGATCCCGCCGCCTTCACCGTCCTCACCGCCCCCGACAACGCCCCGGCCCTCGTCGCCGCCATCAAAGCCCTCGGCTTCACTTACGTAGCTCTCGACCTTGCCGGCTACCGCACCGGGAGCATGAACGAAACACTTAAAGAGGTGTAACATGGACAGCAAAACGGTCGCCGCCATCCTCACCGACTTCCGGGACGGCCGGCTTTCAACGGAGGAAGCCCTCGAAAAATTCAAGGACCTGCCTTACGAAGACCTTGATTTCGTGAAAATTGACCACCACCGCATGCTCCGCCAGGGGTTCCCGGAGGTCGTCTTCGCCCAGGGTAAGACGCCCGCTCAGGTCGCCGCCATCGTCGAGCGCCTCGCGCGGGTCAACGGCAACGTCATCGCCAGCCGGGCCACCCCCGAAATGTTCGAGGCGACCCGCGCCCTCGTGCCGGCCGCCTGCTATCACGAACTCGCCCGCATGATCGTCGTCCGCCAGGAAGATGTTGCCGTCGACGAGGAGCGGGTAATACTCGTCATGACCGCCGGCACCAGCGATATACCCGTCGCCGAGGAAGCGGCCCTCACCGCCGAAATAATGGGCAACAAAGTAACCCGCGTGTTCGACGTCGGCGTCGCCGGCATCCACCGGCTCCTCGCCCAGCGCCAGATCATCGAGCAGGCCAACGTCATAATCGTCGTCGCCGGCATGGAAGGAGCGCTGGCCAGCGTCGTCGGCGGCATGGTCGCCAAACCGGTCATCGCCGTGCCCACCAGCGTTGGCTACGGCGCCAACTTCGGCGGCATCGCCGCCCTCCTCGCCATGCTCAACAGCTGTGCCGCCGGCGTGGCCGTCGTCAACATCGACAACGGCTTCGGCGCCGGGCGCCTCGCCAGCATAATCAACAAAATGAGGTGACACCGTGCGTACCCTATATCTCGACTGCTTCAGCGGCATCAGCGGCAACATGTTTCTCGGCGCCCTCATCGACCTCGGCCTCCCGCAAGATTACCTGCGCCAGGAACTGGCCAAGCTGCCGGTCAACGGCTACGAACTCATCATAAAAAAAGTCGAAAAGCAAGGCATCGCCGCCACCTACCTCGACGTCAAGACCGGCTTCTTCGAACAGCGCCGGCACCGCCACCTGCCCGACATCAACGCCATCATCGACGGCTCCGATCTACCCGCCGCCGTCAAGGAAGACGCGAAAAAGGTATTCCTGCGCCTGGCCGAGGCTGAGGCCAAGGTTCACGGCACCACCATCGACAAAGTCCACTTCCACGAAGTGGGCGCCGTCGACACCATCGTCGACATCGTCGGCACCGTCCTCGGCCTCCATTGGCTGGGGATCGAGCGCGTTTACACCTCCAAGATCAGAACAGGCAGCGGTTTCGTAAAATGCAGCCACGGCCGCATGCCCGTCCCCGCCCCGGCCACCGCCGAACTCCTCCACGGCATCGCGTGGGAACACGGCGATATCGCCAAAGAACTCGTCACCCCCACCGGCGCCGCGCTCGTGGCCGTATTCTCGGCAGGCAGCGGCGGTGTGCCGGACGGCTTCATCAGCGGCGCCATCGGCTACGGAGCCGGCTCGTGGGACCTCGACATCCCCAATGTCGTCAGGGCGGTGCTCGGCGAGTCGGCCGCTGCGCAGGAACCGGCCGGGCACCTCGTCATCGAGGCCAACATCGACGACCTCAACCCCCAGCTTTATCCCCACGTCATGGACCGGCTCTTCGCCGCCGGTGCCCGCGATGTCTGGCTCACGCCCATAGTAATGAAGAAAGGCCGGTCGGCCACCCAACTCTGCGTCCTCACCGACAACGACGCCTTCCCTGCCGCCGCGGCCGTCCTCCTCGCCGAAACCACCACCATCGGCATGCGCTACTACCCCGTCAGCCGGCTGGAAGCCGAACGGCAGATGACCACCGTCGACACCCCCTGGGGTCAGGTACGGGTAAAGGTGAGCGCCGTCAAAGGCCAGATCGCCAACGCCGCTCCCGAATTCGAAGACTGCCGCAAAATAGCCGTCGAACACGGCTTGCCGCTCAAGATCGTCTGGCAGAAAGCCCTGTCGCTCGCCTGGCCCCTTTACGGGCGGGCGGACGGCGACGAAAACAGTGACCGTGCGGACTAAGTACACCCGGGGGTGAATTAATGGCGCCGAAAATGAAATACTACGCCGTCAGGACGGGCCGACAGCCGGGCGTGTACCTCACCTGGGAAAAATGCAAACAACAGGTCGAGCGCTTCCCCGGGGCGGAGTACAAGGCCTTCCCCACCGAACAGGAAGCCCGCGACTACATCGCCGGCCGCCCGCCCGCCAGAGAGGCGGCGAAGACCGCGCCGGCGCCGTCCGGGGACGGCTACGACATCTACGTCGACGGCACCTTCCGCAAAGAAGACAACCGCTACGGCTGGGCATTCGTCGTCTACCGCGACGGGGAAATCGTCTTTTCCGACAGCGGCGCCGGCGAAAACGACGCCGCGGCGGCCATTCACAACGTCGCCGGCGAACTGTCCGCCACCATGCGCGCGGTCAAGTGGGCCCACGACAACGGCGCCAAACCCCTCACCATCCACCACGACTATGTCGGCATCGCCGCCTGGGCGCTCGGCGACTGGAAGGCGAACAACAAATTCACGCAGGCCTACGCCAGCTACATCCGCCCTTACCTGCCTTGGGTCGCTTTTAACAAGGTGCCCGGACACGCCGGCGTCGCGGGCAACGAACTGGCCGACAAGCTAGCCCGCGAAGCCCTCGGCAACTGACTGCCGCAATAGCCGCGGCGTTAAAAACCCGGCAAAAACAAGCGAAAAATTCAAAATAACCCATGTATTTACCTCCCAATGCAGGAAATCAGCGGAAAATGTCAAAATAATGACAAATACATGTAATTAGTTTCTCGCATTTCCGGCGTTTTCGCTACATTCGCGAAAAGGGGAGTATGAATGATCCGGGTAATCACCAAGCGGTACCGGATTGACGAAGTCAAGCCCGGCATGGAGCTGGCGGGAAGCCTGATCACCGATAACGACAAATTCGCGCTCGGCGAAGGAACCGTCCTTACCCAGAACCTCATCCAGAGGCTGAAAGGGTGGGGCGTCGAAGTCGTCGACATCCGCCATGTGATCGACAGCGCCGACAAGGAACAGCCGCCCCTGTCCGAAACCCAGATGGCCGTTTCCAGCGGCTATAACGACACTGTCGGCACCCTGAAACGATCCTTCGAAACCATTCGCTTCTTCAAACAGGTGCCGCTCAAAGAAATGCGTGAGCTGGCCGACAGCGCCCTCGAACCCTTCATCAACACCTCGGGCATCCTCAATCACCTCCAGGCGGTCCAGCGCCAGGACGACTACACCTTCTACCACTCCATCGACGTGGCCGTGCTGTGCGGCGTCGTCGGCCGCTGGCTGGGCTATCGCGGCGACGAACTGAAGGATCTCGTGCTGGCCGGCCTGCTGCACGACATCGGCAAAACCCAGATCCCGCTCGAGATACTCCGCAAACCGGGAAAACTGACCCCGGCCGAGATGGAGGTTATGCGCCTCCATACCACAAGGGGTTACAACCTCGTCAAAGAACTCGGCCTGCCGGCCTCCGTCATGTACGCCATCCTCCAGCATCACGAGCGCGAGGACGGCAGCGGCTACCCCATCCAGGTCTTCGGCGCCAAAATTCACCCCTTTGCCAAAGTAATAGCCGTTGTCGACATCTACGACGCGATGACCTCGGACAAGGTCTACTCCAAGAAATCGACCCCGTTCGCGGCGGTCGAAGCCCTGATGCGCGACATGTACGACAAGCTCGACCCCAATATCTGCACCGTCTTCCTCAACAACGTCCGCGATTACTTCATCGGCAACGTCGTCCTCCTGAGCGACGGGCGGGAAGCGGAGGTCGTCTACCTCGGCAAGTTCATCTCCGCACGGCCGGTGGTCCGGGACGAAAACGGCGGATTCATCGACCTCGAAAGCAAGAAGGACTTGAGCATCATCAAAGTGATAAGAACCTGACTTCCCGGCGAAAACGACAATCCCTCGGCATCGGAGGCTGTTTTGAGAACAGCCTTCCTTCGTATCCGGCGCCCGCCCGCATAGCCGGGACGGGAGCAGCCACATAATAACCCTACAACGCCAAGAGGAGTGTTTCCCGACATGAAAGCGGTCGTCCTGCTTTCCGGCGGCCTCGACTCCACCGTCTGCATGGCGGTGGCCGCCGCCGCCGGCTACGAACTGTTGCCCATCAGCTTCGACTACCAACAGCGCCACAGCCGCGAACTGGCGTGTGCCCGCCGGGTCGCCGGCCACTATGGCGTCGAGCGTCACCTGGTGATAGCGACCAACATGGCCGCCATCGGCGGCAGCGCCCTCACCGACGCGGCCATCGCCGTTCCCGACGGCGACGCCGACCGCCGCGACATTCCCGTCACCTATGTGCCCGCCCGCAACCTCATCTTTCTCAGCTACGCCCTCGGCTACGCCGAGGTCGGCGGCGCGGACCGCATCTACATCGGCGTCAACGCCCTCGACTACTCCGGCTATCCCGACTGCCGGCCCGAATTCGTGCGGCTCTTCCAGCAACTCGCCGACTACAGCACCAAAGCGGCCGTTCAGGACGGCCGCCGCATCGCGGTGGAAACGCCGCTCATCGACCTGGCCAAAAAGGACATCATCCTCCTCGGCACCAGGCTCGGCGCCCCCCTTCACCTCACCACCAGCTGCTACGCCGGCGGGGAAGAGGCCTGCGGAAAGTGCGACAGCTGTGTATTGCGCCTGAAGGGTTTCGCGGAAGCGGGATTAGTCGATCCCATAAAATATGCTAGATAAGACCCGAAAGAAAACGGAGTGAAACAATGAAAGACGTACAGAGCCTGGCCGACGAACGTGGCATCGCCATCCAGAAGGTCGGCGTGAGCGAAGTCCATCTGCCGTTCCTCATCAAGCGCAAAAGCGGATCCTTCCAGTCGGTGCTCGCCAACATCAAACTGACCGTCGACCTGCCCCAAGAATACAAAGGCACCCACATGAGCCGCTTCATCGAAGTGCTCAGCGACTGGAGCCAAAAGCCGGTATCCTACCCGCAAATGTCCGCGATTCTGAGCGACCTTGCCGGCCGGCTCGACGCCAGGCGGGCCAGCATCGACATCGCCTTCAAATTCTTTATCGAGAAAACCGCGCCCGTCAGCGGCCTGAAAAGCCTGCTCGACTACGACTGCCTCTTTGCCGGCAGCCTCCTGCAGGGTGAACACCTCGATTTCGTCCTCGGCCTCACCGTTCCCTTCACCTCCCTGTGCCCTTGCAGCAAGGAGATATCCTCCTACGGGGCCCACAACCAGCGCGGCCTCATGCGGGTCAAGGTCAGGTTCCAGCCCGGGCGCTTCGTATGGATCGAAGACCTGGCAGCCATCATGGAAGCCCAGGCCAGCGCCCCCGTCTTCTCCCTCCTCAAGCGCGAGGACGAGAAATACCTCACCGAGCTGGCGTACGAAAACCCCAAGTTCGTCGAAGACGTCCTCCGGGACCTGGTCCTGGCGCTCCGGGCGCTGGACGGGGTCGCCTGGTTCGAGGTCGAGTGCGAGAATTATGAGTCGATACACAACCACAGCGCCTACGCCTCCCACATTGAGACGGTCGGCAAATAAAAGGGAGGCAGGTTATAAAGTCCATCTGCTGCGTTGCTCCTCAGAGCGCTTGCTTGCGTACGTTCGAGTACGTGGCGCGGCGCGCTCTTCCGGTGCGCCTTGCATCTGGAACTTTCTAACCAGCCTCGCACATGCCGTTATACGTTAGCGACGATCTTCATATATACATTACCGGGAGCGAGAAAAACGGTACGGGGAGTGCGACATGAACTGGAAGCACTTTCTGACGGAGTGTCAAGAAATGAAAACCTGGCTGGCTGCCCAGGGCCTGCAGGCCGAGCGGGGTCTTTTGACCACGCTCGTCGCCGTGCTGCGCGGGTGTCCCACCCCGGAAACCGTTGCCGATCAGGCAATGGGCGCCCGGACGCTGGCCGACGCCGTCCGCGGCCTGCCGTCCGCCGGCGAGGCCGAGATACCCGACCGCATCCACGCCATCGTCTCCCGCTGGTTATGCACCCTGCCCCGTGATGCCTGGCTGCTCGGCGAACTTTACGAAAAGCTCGCCCTTGGCCGCCGGACCCAGGGCCTTTTCTATACCGCCCCCCAGGTGGTCGACTTCATCCTTGCCGGCACGGCAGCCAAAGTCGACGTCACCGCCCGCCCGTACGTCAAGATCCTCGACCCCGCCTGCGGCTGCGGCAATTTTCTCCTCCGCGCCTACGATCTCCTCCAGGCCAAATATGCCGCCGCCCGCGGCGTCCTGGAGGAGCGTTTCCCCGACAAGGACTGGTCGGACGACGGCATCCACCGGCACATCGTCACCCACAACCTGTGGGGAGCTGACATCGACGACCTCGCCGCCGAAACCGCGGCTGCCGGGCTGCTGCTGAAAAGGCCCGCGGCCAGCGCCGGCCTGCGCCCCAACATCCTCGTCTGCGACAGCCTCCGCCGCCCGGAACAGGGCGCCGGCGGCGACCGGGCCTTCTGGTCGTCCCGCTACGACTACGTCGTCGGCAACCCGCCTTACCTCTCCTTCGGCCTGCGGGGGGCGCGGCACCTCGACCGCGACTACGAAGCCTACCTGCGCAGCGCGTTCAGCGCCTCGGCCGAATACAAGCTCAGCTACTACGTCCTCTTCCTCGAACGGGGCATCGAAATGCTCGTGGAAGGAGGGCGGCTGGGGTTCATCCTCCCCGACAGCTTTCTCCTTGGCCGCTACTACTCGAAAATCCGCCGCTACATCATGGACCATACCGCTATCGAAACAATGGTCCACATCGCCTTGCCGGTGTTCAAAAACGCCGCCGTCGGCATGTCGGCGATCGCCATCCTCAGGCGCGAAAGCGATCCAGCCGGCCGCGACCGGCAGACGGTCACCGTCCACCATGTCGAAAGCAAGGACGATCTCCAGGACGGCGCGGCCGGGTGTTCCTACGCCCAGAGCTATTTCGCCGCGCTTCCCCACCAGCGCTTCCGCCTGTTTTCCGATTTGACGGTCAAAAACCTGATTGATAAAATAGATAATAGCAACGAACCGTTGGCAAATTTTGCATCAGGCCATACCGGCGTCCGCTCCGTTTCCAAACAAAGCGACATCGTCGGCCAGGCGGGCGCAGGGCCGACCTGGCGTCGCGGCCTGGTATCAGGCAGCCAGGTCGAGCGCTACGGACTGACCTACGAGGGCCACTGGCTCAATATCGACCCGGCGCGGCTCTACAAAGGCGGCTGGGACCCCGCCATCGTCGGCGGGCGCAAAATCCTCATCCGCCAGACTGGGTTCACCCTCACCGCGAGCATCGACGACAACGGCTACTACCACCTCAACAACCTCCACAGCTTCGTCGCCACCAGCGGCGCAGTCACGCTCGACTACCTGCTGCTGCTCCTGAACTCCCGGCTTATGTCCTTCTACTATCACGCCGTCACCATGGAATACGGGCGGTCGATGGCCCAGACCGACATCGACACCCTCGAACTCCTGCCCGTCAAGGTCCATCCCGCGGCCAGCGCTCGCGCCCCCGAACTTGTCAGGATAATGACCACCCTGGTGCGCCGGCGCCGGGAAGGCGACAGCGGCGCCGAAACCCGCGTCGCCGCTATGGACGACCTCTTCAACCAGATGGTCTACAAGATCTACGAATTATCCGCTGACGAGATCAGCCTCGTCGAGGAATACGAGGCCAGGCTGACTGCCCGCCGGTCGCGCCGCCGCCCGCTTTTGGGGAAACTATAAAAAACACACTTCCCAGGAGGAATCCGCATGAAAATCGACTGGGCCGACCGCGTAGCCACCATGGAAGACCCTGCCGTAAAAATGATGCTCAAAATCACCCAGCGCACCGACATAACCTCCTTCGCCGGCGGGCTGCCGTCCGCCAGGACCTTCCCCGTAGACCGCCTGGCGGCCGCATACGCCGCCGTGCTCAAAGAGCAGGGCGGGGCGGCCCTCCAGTACAGCCTCGCCGAAGGCTACCCGCCGCTGCGCGAACTGTTGGCCAAGCGCCTCGAGCGTTCCGGCATCGCCTGCAAACCCGAGAACATCGTCATCACCAGCGGCTCGCAACAGGCCATCGATTTTATCGGCCGCCTGCTGCTCAACCCCGGCGACATCATCGCCGTCGAAAACCCCGCCTACCTTGCCGCCCTGCAGCCTTTCCGCAGCTATCAGGCCAGCTTCCTCCCCGTGCCCATGGACAACGACGGCATGGACGTCGACGCCTTGGCCCGCCAGCTCAAAAAAGTGCGGCCGAAATTCATCTACGTCAACCCCACCTTCCAGAATCCGACCGGCATAACCCTCAGCCTGGAAAGGCGCCGCCGCCTCGGCGAGCTGGCCGCCAGCCACGAAATCCTCCTCCTGGAGGACAACCCCTACGGCGAACTCCGCTTCGGCGGTGTCGACATCCCGCCGATCAAAAGCCTCGCCGACAGCGACTGGGCCATGTACACCGGTACCTTCTCCAAAGTCATCGCCCCCGGCCTCCGCGTGGGCTGGTTCGTCGCCCATCCCGAAATAGCGTCCAAGGTCACCGCCGCCAAACAGCTCAACGACATCCTCACCAACTCCCTGACCCAGCGCGCTCTCCACCGTTTCCTCACCGACAACGACCTCGACGCCCACATCGCCACCATCATCGGCCTGTACCGCCGCCAGCGCGACGCCATGCTGGCCGCCCTGGCCGCCCACTTCCCCGGCAACGTCTCCTGGACGCAGCCGGAGGGCGGCATGTTCATCTGGGTCACCCTGCCGTCGGGCGTCGACGCGCGCGACCTGCTGGCCAAAGCCATCGACGAGGCCAAGGTCGCCTTCGTGCCGGGCACGCCCTTCCATATCGACGGCGGCGGCCACAACACCTTCCGCCTCAGCTTCGCCAACACCGGCGAAGACGAGATCGCCTCGGGAATAGCCAGGCTGGGCGCCCTGCTGACCAGACACGTGTGATGAGGCAAGGAAAGGGAGCCTTTTCAGGCTCCCTTTAATCGATACTCACTTGATATTCTTATCCGACGTTTTCACCTTCTGCTGCCCAGACTGGCCTTGATTGCCGCTCTTGCCGCCGCCGCCGTAATCGTTGTTGGCGTCGTACTGGGCGGTCATGGTGCCGGCGCCGCTGGCGCTGCTTCCCGTCATACCGCCGCTCATCATGCCGCCGGAGGCTCCGCCCTTGGATGCGGACGAGGAAGCATAATCGTTGTTGGCGTCCTGCTTGGCGGTCAGCGTGCCGAATTGAGACTTGGACTGTTGATTCTTCTTGTCCACAGAGTAACCTCCTTGTAATATACTGGGTACATATTTAGTATTGACTTCCCGACCTAAGGGATACATGGAAAATAAGGGCAGACGACGCCCGCCGGCAAGCCCGGAAGAATATCGCCCCGCCGGTAAACAATAGTAACGTAACCCCCACAGGAAAGGGTCCGCCAATGAAACTGCTCATCGTAAACGCCGACGATTTCGGCCTTCACCCGGCGGTTAACCGGGCCATCATCGCCGGCCACACCGGGGGCTGCATAACCAGCACCTCCATCATGCCCGCCGCCGCCGCCTTCGCTGACGCCGCCTCCTTAGCCGGACGTCACCCCTCCCTCGGCACGGGCGTGCATCTCACGCTGGTGGGGGAGAGGCCGGTGGCCGATCCTGCCGCCATCCCGACCCTCGTGGACGGCGACGGGCGCTTCCCCGGCCAGTACCCGGCCTTCCTCGCCCGGTACCTGCGCGGCCGCGTCAGCAGGGACGAAATACGCACCGAGCTCACCGCCCAGGTGGCCAAAACCGCGGCCGCTGGCGTGCAAATCACCCACCTCGACAGCCATCAGCACCTGCACGTCATGCCGGGCATCATCGACATCGTCCTCGACTTGGCGGCGCAGTTCGGCATAAAAGCCCTGCGCATCCCGGACGAGCCGCGCTTTTTTTCCGGCGGCTTCCCTTACACCGCCGGCCGGTTCGTCGGCCGCTTCGGCCTCTCCTCGCTGGCATCCGTGGCCCGCTGCAAGGCGAAACGGCGCGGATTCGCCGTTCCTGACCATTTCTTCGGCATGCTCGCCGGCGGCAACATGCGGCAGGAATATCTGCTCGCCATCCTCGACCGGCTGCCGGACGGGGTCAGCGAGATAATGGTCCATCCTGGCGACGACGCCGCCGCACTGGGGACGCTGTACGGCTGGGGCTACCGGTGGCAGGACGAGCTGGCCGCGCTCACCAGCCCCGATACCCGGCGGCGCCTGGAGACCAACGGCATCAGGCTGATCTCCTTCCGCGAGCTCGGCCATGAGTAAATTCTACCGGCGCCTCGCCCTGCTCGTCCTGCTCGTCGGCGGCATATCCGCGGCCGTCATCTACTTCACCGTCGGCATCGACACCCTCAGCCACCTGGGCGCTTTCCGCCCGTGGTCGCTTGCGGCGGTCGGCGTCCTCCTCGTCATCGGCATGTACTTCGACGGGACAAGGCTGCTCCACCTCGTGCGCATCGCCGGCCAGCGGATAACCCTGACCCAGGCGGTGCAGGTTATATTCAGCAACTACTTCGCCGCTCTCCTCACTCCGGGGGCGACGGGCGGGGCGGTGGCCCAGGTCATGTTTCTGCGGCGCGCCGGCGTTCCCACCGGCATCGCCACCGTCGTCGTTTTCATCCGCACCATCATGTCCATCCTGTTCCTCTTCGTCTGCCTGCCGCTCGTCTTCGCCTACGACCCCGGCCTGCTTCCCTGGATACCGCCGCAGATCCTCATCGCCGTCAGCGGCGCCATGGTGCTGGCCAGCGCCGCCGGCGTATGGTTCCTGCGCTCGCCGCTCTCCCTCAAGGTGCTAAGGCGCCTCACCCGCCGCGCCGGACGGACTCGCCGCCGCCAGATATTCGGCCTCTACCGCGACACCCGCGGCGCCGTTTTCCTGCTGCTCAGCGCTCCCCTCAGCATGCTCAGGGTGTTCGCCGAATCGGCCGCCAGCCTCATCGCTCTTTACGCCGTCGTCCCCGTCCTCTTCCTCGGCCTCGGGGCGACGGTCGACTGGCCCCTCGTCATGGGCCGCATGATCTTCCTCAACATCCTGCTCTACTTCGCCCCCACCCCGGGCGGCTCCGGCATCGCCGAAGGCGGCTTCGTCATCCTCTTCGGCGAACTCCTGCCGCCGGGCACCGTCGGCATCCTCGCCGTGGCCTGGCGGATCGCCGCCGAGTATTTGCCGTTTTCCATCGGCTTCTATTATACGGTCAAAGTGTTCGGCCGCGATTTCCTGTTTGACCAGCCTCGCAAAACCGGCCCTTGATAAGCGCCCATCTGCGTTGTTGGTCCTCGGCTGGCCCACTCGACGTACGCAACCAAGTACGCCGTCGTGGACCAGCCTCCGGTCCGCCTAGCATCTGGGCACTTCTGAACGGCCTTGGGAAAGAAACATTCATTTTAGATGATATAACCTACTTAGGAGGGCTCCCGTGAAAGTACTCGTCACCGGCGGGGCCGGCTTCATCGGCTCCCACATCGTCGACAACCTCCTCGCCAAGGACTGCGCCGTCGTCGTCGTCGACGACCTCAGCACCGGCCTGGCGGCCAACGTCAGCGCCGCCGCGCGGCTTGTCAGGCTGGACGTATCCAAGGACGACCTCGGGCCGCTGTTCGCCGCCGAACGGTTCGATTTCGTCATCCACCTCGCCGCCCAGACGGCTGTGCCGAAATCGCTGTCCGCCCCGGACTTCGACTGCGCCGTCAACGCCCTCGGCACCGTCAACGTCCTCGAAGCCTGCCGCGGCACCGGCGTCAAAAGAGTGGTATTCGCCTCCACCGCCGCCGTATACGGCGCGGCCGCCGTCGTGCCAATCCCGGAGGAAACGCCCCTGGCGCCCTTCTCGTTCTACGGGCTCAGCAAAGTCACGGCGGAAAACTACCTCCGGCTGTACCGGGAAATCTTCGGTCTCGACTACGTAATCCTCCGCTACGCCAATGTCTACGGCGAACGCCAGGGCGACGCCGGCGAAGGCGGGGTCGTCAGCATCTTTACCCGCCGCCTCGCCGCCGGTCAGCCGCTCGACATCTTCGGCGACGGCGGTCAGACGCGTGATTTCGTCTACGCCGGCGACGTTGCCGAGGCCAACTGGCGGGCCCTCGTATCGCCGGCCGCCAACGCCGTGTATAATATTAGCACCGGGACGGAAACCAGCGTCAGCGAGCTGGCCGCCCTGCTGGCGAAAGTGTCCGGGCGGGAAACGACCATCCGCCGCCAGCCGCCGCGGGAAGGGGACATCTACCGCTCCTGCCTCGACAACCGCGCCGCCGTAAAAGCTCTATCCTGGCAGCCGCGGACGCCGCTTATGGAAGGCCTGGCCGCCACCTGTCGCGCCCTGGGGGGCGGCTCGTCATCTTAAAATCACGGAGGTAACTATGACGGAAAGGTCCGGCTTCGGTACGATACTCATCATCTTGATCGCAGCCTTCGTCATGTTCTATAACCTCGGCGCCATACCGCTGCTCGACCCCGACGAGCCTGTTTACGCCGAGACCGCCAAGGAGATGCTCAACCACAACGACTTCGTATCGCCGCGCATCTACGGCGAATACTGGTACGACAAGCCGCCGATGTACTACTGGCTCGTGGCGGCCTCCTTCAAGCTGTTCGGCGTCAGCGAATTCGCCGCCCGCTTTCCGTCCGCCCTGCTCGCCATCCTCGGCGCCCTCTACGTATACTCCGCCTCATCGAGATTGTTCGGCGCCCGCGCCGGTCTGGCCAGCGCCCTCATCCTCGTCACCAGCATCGAATACTTCTACCTCGGCAAGGCGGCCGTCACCGACATCACCCTCAACTTCTTCCTGACGGTAGCCCTGCTCGCCTTCCTCGAGAAGCGCTACTACCTGTTTTACATCTGCGCCGGCCTGGCCACCGTCACCAAGGGGCCGGTGGGCTTCCTCTTCCCCGGCGCCATCATCTTCGTCTACATGCTTCTGACCCGCAGCTTCTCCCTCCTCAGAGAGATGAAAATACCCGCCGGGATCGTCCTCTTCGCCCTGTTCGGCCTGCCCTGGTACGCAGCCATGTACGCCATCCACGGCAACGCCTTCGTCGACACCTTCCTCGGCTTCCACAACCTCACCCGTTTCACCAGCCCCGAGCATCCCGAAGGGGTGCTGTGGTACTACTTCATCCCCGTGCTCATCCTCGGTTTCCTGCCCTGGACGGCGATCATGCTCCAGTCCGTATGGGCCGCCCTGACCGACAGCCGCCCGCAGCACGGCCGGCCCCTGCTCTTCCTCGTAATCTGGGCGGCCTTCATCTTCCTGTTCTTCACCGCCTCGCGCACCAAACTCGTATCCTACATCCTGCCCATGTACCCGCCGCTCGCCATGCTTGCCGGCTGGTACGTCGACCGCCTGATCGACAGGCGGCGGCACCCCCGCCCCTTCGCCTGGCCGCTTCTCCTCACCGTCTTCGGCGGCCTGTTAGCCGCCGGCGCCGTATACGGCGCCTACAAAGGCATGCCGGCCCTCCTGCCCGGGGCCTACCTCACCGCCGGCCTGTTCGCCGCCATGATCTTCGGGACATGGTTCTTCATCGCCAGGCGGGAAACGGAGCGGGCCTTCTGGCTACAGGTGGCCGGCATGGCCGTCTTCGTCGTCATCCTCATGTCGCTCCTCTTCCCCCCGGCCGCCCCGGCCTTCCACGCCCGCGACATCGCCGCGGCCTTTACCGCCCACTACGACGGCAAATCGCCCGTATATGTCATCAAATTCCTCCGCCCCGGCTTCTCCTTCTATGCCGGCGTCTATGGCACGGAGCTCGCCGCCGACCACTGGAAAGTCCCCGGCAAGGCCTACTTCGTCGTCCGTCCGGCCGATTGGGAATGGCTGAGCGACGCCGAAAAACGGAACCTTAAGGTACTGGCGACCGCCCATGAAAAGCTGTTGATCGTCAAGCAGTGAGAAAGGAGCAGACAATGCCCCTGCTCGTCTTCCTGGCCGCCCTGGCGGTTTTCCTGCCGCTTAACGGCCTCATCCCCATAACCGACCCGGTGGAATCCAACTACGCCCTCACCGCCAAAGAAATGCTCCTCGGCGGCGACTGGCTTTCACCCCGCATCTACGGCCAGTACTGGTTCGACAAACCGGCCATGATTTACTGGCTCGTCGCCGCCAGCTACGCGGTCTTCGGCGTGGGCGAGTTCGCGGCCCGCTTTCCGGCCGCCATCTTCAGCGCCGCCAGCGTCGGCTTTGCCTGCTGGTTCGCCACCCGCCTTTACGGCAGCCGCCTGGTAGGCCTTCTCGCCGCCGTCGTCCTCGGCACCTCGCTGGAATTCTGGGTAATCGCCAGGATGGTCATCACCGATGCCGTCCTGTTCTTTTTCGGCAGCGTCAGCTTGGCCTCTTTTTACCTCGGCCTGAAAGGGGAGGGGAGGGGCTGGTTCATCCCCGCCTACGCCGCCGCCGGCCTGTCGGTTCTGACCAAAGGCCCCGTCGGCCTCGTCATGCCCGTGCTCGTCGTCTTCGTTCACCTCGTCCTCTCCCGCCGGTGGGAGCTCTTCAAACGCCTGCGCATCTTCACCGGCGCGGCCGTCTTCCTCGCCGTGGCCGCCCCCTGGTACCTCGCGATGTACGCCGTCCACGGCCGCGACTTCGTCGACACCTTCCTCGGCCTCCACAACTACCTCCGCGCCACCGTCTCCGAGCATCCCCAGGACAACGTCTTCTACTACTACCTCGTCCTCTTCCCGGTCAGCATGCTCCCCTGGACAGGCGTCTTCCTCCGCGCCCTCAAAACGGGGCGGAAGCGGCCGCACTTCGCCTTTCTGGCCGTCTGGATAGGCGCTTTCATCGTCTTCTACACCCTTATGGCCACCAAATACCTCACCTACGTATTTCCCGCCCTTTTCCCCGCCGCCATCCTCGTGGCGCGGGAACTCGCGGAAATGCAGGCCGGGCGGCCGCGGGCCCTGCTGTGGCTTTCCCTGCCGGCGGCGCTGCTGCTGGCGGTTTTCGCCGCCGGCGGGGCATGGCTGCCGGAAGCCGCCTGGTGGCCTCTCCAACTGGCAGCCGTCATAGGCGCGGCCGCGGTGTTATGGCTGGGATACAGGGGCGAAACCTCCCTCCAGCCGCTGGCCGTGGGGGCCGCCGTCGTCGCCGTCAGCCTGCTGCTCATCTATCAGGTGCTTGTCCCGATGGCCGCGTCCCGTTCCGCCAAAGAAGCCGCCGCCGTCCTGCCCGCGAAAGGGGCCGTCGTCGGCGCCGTCGGCGACTACCCCACCTCCGCCGTATTCTACAGCGGCTACGCCATCCCGCGCCTCGTCGAAACCGCCGCCCCCCGCGAGAGCGTCTGGGCCGGCAAACACACCATGCCCACCGAGACCACCGCCGCCTTTGCCGCCCGTACCACCGGCCTGCCAGAGGTCTACCTCCTCGTCGGCCGGGGAGGGGAGCCGCTGCCGGGGTATACCAAGATCACCCAATTTGATCGCCTGGCCGTGTACAAGAAAGATGTCGGCCGTTGATAAACCAAAGAGAATAGAGAACGAAAAAAGAGTGCCAAAGCGGCACTCTTTTTCATTGCAGGCGATACTCTAGCAGCCTAATTCGGTCACCTGCGGCCCCGCGCCCCGCGGCGCCGAGGGATAGGCGAACTGGCAGAAAGCGGGGTTGAAATCGGGCTGGGCCATCCTTTCCAGCAGCAGACCGGCCACCTCGCCCTCGAAACCGATCAGTTCCTCCTCGGCGAACACCGCGTCTTCCACCACCACCAGCACGTACGGATCGACCTCCGGAGCGTCGGCGGGCACGCTGTCGCGGTCGAGAGGGATGGCGGGTATGAGCCTGAGCGTGGCCACGTATTCGCCGGCGGCGTCCTCCACCAGGGCGCGGTAAGTGTTGAACCATAATGTGCGGGCAAGTTTAATGCTCCAGCCGGTATTGGAATTCTCCATCGGGCACGTCCTTTCCGTCGTCTCTTGATCACACGACCATTATACCATTTTCCCCTCCCGCGCCCAACATCGCAGTTTATTATGGCAGCCACGCGGCCATAATACTAATGAATTGCGACAGGCAGGGAGGTGAAAAGATGGAACTTGTTCGTATAAGCATCTGGCCGATAATCATAGGCTTTATTTTATGTTTGTTGATCAACCCCGTCGTAGCCGGGCCGGGCTTTATCATCTGGCTGGCTGTCATGTACTACGTTCATAAGCGCGGCGCAAGCACCCCCGAGCACTGATATCCGCCCGAACGGCTCACAGGCTCGTCACCGTTAACTGCTTTGCGCCGTTTTCCGGCGCAAAGCAGTTGTCGTAATAACCCTTGTTCGCCTGCGAAGGATTATGATTTTTTTTGAATGATTCTGTATTGTTGCGTCAAAAGGCCGCTTTTCCGCTATCAGGTTTCCAACCGCCAGCAGGAAAACCCCGGTTTACAGCGAAAAGCTAATGTGTTATCCACAAATCTACTGAGGAGGGGAAAAAATGAAAAAGACTCTCGCGATCCTGGTTGTCATGGTTATGGTTGCCGGGCTCATCGCCGGTTGCGGCGGCGGTGACGCCAAGAAAGAGCAGCCGAAACCGGCCGCGCAGAAATTCATCAACATCGCCACCGGCGGCACGGCGGGCACCTACTTCCCGCTGGGCGGAGCCATGGCGGAAATCATCAACAAAAACGTTCCCGGCGCCAACGCCAGCGCCCAGAGCACCGGAGCGTCGGTAGCCAACGTCAACATGCTGAAAGACGGCAAAGTTGACCTTGCGCTCATCCAGAACGACATTGCCTACTATGCCGCTAACGGCACCGAAATGTTCAAAGACAAGAAAGTCGAGAACTTCAAAGGCATCGCCACCCTCTATCCGGAAACCATCCAGATAGTCGCTCTTGAAAAAACCGGCATCAAGACGATCGCCGACCTTAAAGGCAAGCGCGTCGCCGTCGGCGCCCGCGGATCGGGTACCGAAGCCAACGCCCGCCAGATCCTCGAACAGTACGGCATCACCTACAACGACATCAAAGTTCAGTACCTCTCCTTCGGTGAAGCCGCCAGCGGCCTGAAAGACGGCAACGTCGACGTGGCCTTCGTAACCGCCGGCCACCCCACCGCCGCCATCCAGGACATCGCCGTCCAGAACAAGATCGTTCTCATCCCCATCGAAGCTGCCAAAGCCGACTCCCTGATCAAGAAATACCCCTTCTACACCAAGGTTCAGATCCCCGCCAACACCTACCAGGGTCAGGCCGCCGCTGCTGACGCCGTGGCCGTCCAGGCCATGCTCGTCGTCGCCGACAAAATGGACGCCGACACCGTTTACGCCATCACCAAGGCCATCTACGGCAACCTCGACCGCATCAAGGCCGCCCATGCCGTAGGCGCGAAAATCACCAAGGCGACCGCCCAGGACGGCATGTCCGTCAAACTGCACGCCGGCGCTGACAAATTCTTCAAAGAGAAATAAACCTCTCTACGGTTCGACATCAATAGTTAGCTTGCCGGGGATCGGGTCTGCCGATTCCCGGCTTTTTCTGGCAGACTGGGAGTTGTCAAAATGTTTGAGCGCGTCAAAGGCCGGCTGACCGGCGTCAGTGCGAAAACCTTGCTGGGCATCTCCTGTTTGATAGTGGGCTTGATAGTCGGTGGCCTGTTTCTGGCGACGCGGCTTTGCCTGTTCATCGAAACAGACCAGGGGAAAGAAGTGACTATCCCCGTCAGCAAGGGAGATACTTTCAGCTTAAAATACACCCACTCCGTACAAAAGACGCCTGTGGCGGAGAACTTCGCCATCATCGCCGCCGACGAACTTATCCTCGAATCTACCGTCTATCAGACATACGGGGTCGGGCTTCCCTTCCTGCCCGGCGAGGGAAAATTCGTCCAGCAGGGCAATAATTTCATCCTCACCGGCCTGGGCCGCCGCTTCGACAAAGTTGCCGTCCACGCAGGGCGGGAGGCGCGGCTCGTGCTTGAGACGGACAACCGGGTCGTTCCCCTCTACGCCCTCCATGAGGGAGGGTCGTTCGTCACCATCAGGGTCAAACCTTACTACTACCGTTGGCTCCGTAACGATTGACTCATTAATTCCGTGAAAGGAGGCGGCTTGATTGGAGAGAAAAACCCTTACCGCCGAAGAAGTACTGGCAAAGTATGACCGGGAATCCAACACGCGAAACCTGAAAGGCTTGATGGCGAAAATAGTCATGGCCATCGCCATCTCTTTCTCGCTGTTCCAGTTATACACCGCCATCTACGGAGTGCTGGACGCCGCGCTGCAGCGCGCCGTTCACCTCAGTTTCGGCCTTGTCCTCATCTTTCTCCTCTACCCGACCCGGCGCAGTTGGCCGAGAGACAAGGTTCATCCGCTGGATTTCGTGCTGTCGATACTTGGGGGGGCGGCGCCGCTGTACATCGTCGTCTTCTACGAGGACTTGGTCGCCCGGGCCGCCATGCCCACCACCCTCGACATCGTCGTCGGCGTTCTCGGCTTGTTCGTTGTCATGGAAGCCGCCCGGCGGGCCGTCGGCTGGCCGATGGTCATCGTCGCCTCCGGCTTCCTCGTCTACGCCTTCGCCGGTCCCTACATGCCCAACATCCTGGCTCACAGGGGCGTAGGCGTCGGCGAACTCGTCGACCACCTCTTCTACACCACCGAAGGCATCTTCGGCATCCCGCTGGGCGTCTCGTCCACATTCATCTTCCTTTTCATCCTGTTCGGATCCTACCTTGAAGCAACCGGCCTCGGCAAGTTCTTCATCGACATCGCCAACGCCGTTGCCGGCTGGGCCAGCGGCGGCCCCGCCAAAGTCGCCGTTCTGTCGAGCGGCCTCATGGGTACCGTGTCCGGCAGCTCGGTGGCCAACGTCGCCGGCACCGGCAGCTTCACCATCCCGATGATGAAAAAGCTGGGCTACAAGCCCGAATTCGCCGGCGCCGTCGAAGCGACCGCCTCCACCGGCGGCCAGCTTATGCCGCCGGTTATGGGCGCCGCCGCCTTCCTCATGGCCGAATTCATCGGCATACCCTACATCCAGGTCGTACTGGCCGCCGCCGTCCCGGCGCTGCTCTACTACAGCGGCGTTTGGATCGGCGTCCATCTTGAAGCCAAGAAGAACGGCCTGCAGGGCGTCCCCCGCAGCGAACTGCCCAAATTCCAAGAACTTCTTTTCGCCCGCGGACACCTGGCCATCCCGCTCATCGTCATCGTTTACCTCCTCGTCGCCGGCTACACGCCGATGCGCGCCGCCCTATGGGCCATCTTCCTGGCCATCGGCGCCTCCTGCTTGCGCAAATCCACCCGCATCAGCGCCAAAGACGTCGTTCTCGGCCTTGAGAAGGGCGCCAAAGCGGTGCTCGGCGTCCTCATCGCTTGCGCCACCGCCGGCATCATCATCGGCGTCGTCACCAAAACCGGCGTCGGCCTGAAGCTCGCGTCCGCGCTCATCGAACTGGCCGGCGGCAAGCTCCTGCCCGCCATGTTCTTCACCATGATCACCTCGCTGCTTCTCGGCATGGGCGTTCCCACCACCGCCAACTACGTCATCACCTCCACCATCGCCGCTCCGGCGCTGTTCCAGATGGGCGTGCCCGTGCTCGCGGCCCACATGTTCGCCTTCTACTTCGGCATCATCGCCGACGTCACCCCGCCGGTCGCCCTCGCCGCCTTCGCCGGGGCCGGCATCGCCGGCAGCAACCCGATGCGCACCGGCTTCAACGCTTTCAAACTGGCCATCGCCGCCTTCGTTGTGCCGTATATCTTCGTACTCTCCCCGACCTTGCTGATGATCAACGCCACCCCCCTGACTGTCCTGTGGAGCACCTGCACCGCGCTCGTCGGCATGATCGGCCTCAGCACGGCGATGATCGGCTACTTCCTCGCTCCGGTCAGCATGCCGATAAGGATACTCTTCTTCCTCGGCGGCCTGATGCTCATCGACCCGGGCGTTTACACCGACGCGGTCGGCGCCGGCGTTCTCGGCGCGCTGATGTTCTTCCAGTATCTCAAACGGAAACGGACCGCCGCCTCAAAAGCCTAAACCGCCGAATGACGGCGAACCGGCAGGCAGGTCATCTGACCCCGCAAAAGAGCGCATAGCCGGGCCCGTCCCGGCTATGTCGCTTTTCCCGGTGCAAGCGCCCACCAGCGAAGTTTTTTGTATACAATACTCAGAAAACATTCGCCCGGCGTCGCGCGGTCCCGGGCCTCACAGTGTAGAATTTCGACGCTTAGGGAATTTTCTTGTAGTCTTGGCAGGAAAACCCGGGCAGGCGGCGAAAACAGTAGACGTAAACATATAATAGCTTGTAAGCCGCAGCGTTGTTGCTGATCATAGCCGGGTAGAGATGCCCGGCTATGGGTGTGCTTGGGGCCATGTATCCATAGAACCAATGTTTTTTGTATACATTGCCCATCGTAAAATCGGCCTCTGGCCGCGGCGGGAAAAGTGCCGCCCCGAATAGTTCCCGTCGCCGGCAACACAGGCTAATGGTACACGAACGGCATCAGGATCGGCTTCCGGGCCAATTTTATAGGAGGTGTTGACGTGGCACTGGATATCACCCAGAAATACTGCAAAGGTTGCGGCATATGCGTGGCCTTCTGCCCCAAAAAGATCCTGGCCCTCGACGACAAAGGCAAGATTTACGTCACCGACCCCGACAAGTGCATCGCCTGCGGCCAGTGTGAACTGCGCTGTCCGGACTTTGCCATCAAAGTAGTGAAACCCGGGAAGGGAGAGAGCAATGGCTAAAGCACAACTCATGCAAGGCAACCAGGCCTGCGCCGTCGGCGCGCTGGCGGCCGGCGTAACCTTCTTCGCCGGTTACCCCATCACCCCCAGCACGGAAGTAGCCGAAATCCTCGCCGAAATGCTGCCTAAATTCGGCGGAAAATTCATCCAGATGGAAGACGAAATCGCCAGCATGGGCGCCGTCTGCGGCGCGGCCCTCACCGGCGCCAAAGCCATCACCGCCACCAGCGGCCCCGGCTTCTCCCTCAAACAGGAACTCATCGGCTACGCCGCCATGGCGGAAATCCCCTGCGTCGTCGTCAACGTCCAGCGACTCGGTCCCAGCACCGGCAAGCCCACCTCGCCCGCCCAAGGCGACGTCATGCAGGCCCGTTGGGGCAGCCATGGCGACCGGGGCGTAATCGCCCTCAGCCCCACCTCGGTGCGCGAAACCTTCGACATCACCGTCAAAGCCTTCAACTTCGCCGAAAAATTCCGCACCCCCGTCATCCTGCTCCTCGACGAAGTAGTCGGCCACATGCGCGAAACGGTCGTCCTGCCCGAATCCGGCGACGTCGAAGTAATCGACCGCAAGCGCCCCTCAGGGCCGCCCGCAGAATACCAGGCCTTCAAGCCCGAAGCCGACGGCATCGCGCCGCTGGCCGACTTCGGCGAAGGCTACTACTACCACGTCACCGGCCTCGTCCACGACTATAAAGGTATGCCGTCCCAGAACAACGCCGTCACCACCGAACTCATCGACCGCCTGCACACCAAAATCGAGCGGGCCAGGGACGAAATAACCATCTACCACCAAGACTACACCGACGACGCCGAAGTCCTCGTCATCGCCTACGGCGGCACTACCCGCGCAGCCATCGCCGCCGTCAAGGAAGCCCGCGCCAAAGGCGTCAAGGCCGGCCTCCTCACCCTCGTCACCATCTGGCCCTTCCCCGGCGAA
>JALHDI010000334.1 GCA_022839045.1 Sporomusaceae bacterium | reverse complement strand
AGGAGACCAACGCCATCACCGTGAACAAGGTCTGCGCCTCGGGCATGAAGGCCATCGCGCTCGCCGCCCAGGCCATCCGGGCGGGAGACGCCGAGGCCGTCGTGGCCGGCGGCATGGAGAACATGTCGAACGTTCCCTTCGCCCTTCCCGACGCCCGCTGGGGATACCGGATGAGCATGCCCTTCGGGAAGATCACGGACCTGGTCGTCTTCGACGGCCTCTACGAGATCTTCAACGGCTACCATATGGGCTTCACGGCCGAAAACATCGCCGCCCGATACGGGATCACCCGCCGGGAACAGGACGAGCTGGCGCTGATGAGCCACCAGCGGGCGCGCGCCGCAATCGCGAGCGGCGCCGTCGCGGACGAGATCGTCCCCGTCGTCATCCCGTCGAAAAAGGGGGATGTCACATTCATGGTGGACGAGCGGCCGATGGACACCTCGCTGGAAAAGATGGCGAAGCTTCCCCCGGCCTTCAAGAAGGACGGCGGAACGGTCACCGCGGGAAACGCATCCGGAATCAACGACGGCGCGGCAGCGGCGGTCGTCATGTCCGCGGACAAGGCGAAGGAACTCGGACTGAAACCGCTCGCCCGGATCAAGGGGTATGCGGCGGGCGGCGTCGATCCGGCCTACATGGGGCTCGGTCCGATCCCGGCGACGCGGAAGCTCCTGAAGAGTCTCGACCTGACGATAAAGGACATTGACCTGATCGAGCTCAACGAGGCCTTTGCCGTTCAGGCGATCGCGTGCCTGCGGGAGCTGAAGATCGACGCATCGGCGGCGGCCAGGGGATGGCGATCGTCCTCGAACGGGTATAGAAAAGGAGGCCTATCCGCAATTTGAACATCGTGATCCCTCCGCGCGACGGACCTTTTCCGACCCGAAAAATCTCCAATGCGCGCTTCCGGGATCCGATGTTCAAGGATTAAAAAATCAAAATATCGGAAGGAGCAAGAAATGGACTACCAGAACATACTCTTTGCTGTTGAAGAAGGGGTGGCGACGCTCACATTCAACCGGCCGAAGGCCCTCAACGCGATGAACTCACAGACAATGGCCGAACTGCTGTCCGCCGTCACGGTCTGCAAAACGGATGAAGCGATCAAGGTGCTGGTCCTCACCGGGGCGGGGGACCGGGCCTTCGTGGCCGGCGCCGACATCGCCCAGATGCAGAGCCTGCGTCCGCAGGAGGCGCTCGCATTTATGGAACTGGGGCACGAAACCCTCCGGCAGATGGAGATCATGCCGAAGCCCGTCATCGCCGCGGTGAACGGCTTCGCACTGGGCGGCGGGGTGGAGATTTCGATGGCCTGCGACATCCGCTTCGCGTCGGAGAAGGCTTTTTTCGGCCAGCCTGAAATCCTGATCGGCCTCATCCCCGGGTGGGGCGGCACCCAGCGCCTCCCCCGGATCATCGGCATGGGCCGCGCCAAGGAGCTCATCCTCGGCGGCGCCCAGATCAATGCGCAGCGGGCCTATGAAATCGGTCTCGTCAACCGCGTCTTCCCGCCGGATGATCTGATGCCGGAAACGCAGAAATTCGCCCGCAAGCTTGCGGGAATGCCGGGATTCGCGCTGAAAATGGCCAAGCACAGCATCAATTTCGGCTATGACCTGGCGCTGGACAATGCCTGCCGGATCGAAACGGAGTGCTGCGCCCAGTGCTTCAGCACGGACGATCAGAAGGAGGGGATGAAGGCCTTCCTGGAGAAGAGAAAACCTGTTTTCACCGGGCGATGAACAAAGAAAGTTGAAAATGGTTTCGGCTG
>JALHDI010000018.1 GCA_022839045.1 Sporomusaceae bacterium | reverse complement strand
ACCACTTGGGCGATTAGCTCAGCTGGGAGAGCGCCTGCCTTACAAGCAGGATGTCGGCAGTTCGATCCTGTCATCGCCCACCAACTGAGTGAATAAGGGTTGCGGCCGCCCGCAACGCAAAGACGGCTTATCCGCAGGGATAAGCCGTCTTTGTCATCTACTCGGCGAGAGCGGCCTGACGAGCGTATACGCGCTGATGGAAAAGGCCTGCCGCCGGGACGGTGCCGGCATTCATGATGACCGTCGGCCCTCAGCCGATGGCGAAGAGGTTGACATTAGCAGCGGGCAAAAATAGGCGACAAATAGCCTATTTTGTGGCTGTAGGCAGGAAATCGAACATTTTTGGCGAAGAACACAATATATTGATCTGGAATAATATACCGGGAGGTATATGGCATGAACATCTTCGGCATATTGCTCGGCGCCGCGGCCTTAGGCTCGCTCGGCAAAGGCGAAGCGCGGGAAATCCGCGAACTGAAGGCGCAGCTTCCCGAAAACGAGCGGGAAAACGTGCTTCAGGGATACAAGCAGCTTTCCGGCCAGGCCAAGAACGACTTCAAGACAGCCCTGAGAAACGCCGATATGGCGGCAGCCAGCCAAATCCTCGGCCAGGACCTGACCAAATACAACATCACGGCCGGCAAGAAGGACGAGGCCGGCGTAAGCGCGGCGGCAGACGATTCCGCGGCGGCGGCGAACGACTTCGCCGCTCGGATCGACCGCATACTGGCCGTGCCGACGAGTATCGATCCCGAACTGGTGGCCGAGGCCGCGAAGCGCTATGAGGCGGCTGTTCCCAGAGGCAGCACCGAGAACATCGCCTACAAGACGAGAAGATTGCTCGAGCTTAATGGGTAAGAAAAGGGAAAGTGCTCTTTGCAGAAAGAGCACTTTTTTCCTGATCATTGGATTGTCGGGAGGGGGGCTCCCGCAGTGGGAGCACGGCGGACGGCGGCGTCTAGAAGCCCAGTTCCTCGCCGACGATGATGACGTGGGTTTCGGTGAGCGGCAGCCGCTTGCGGATGATAGTGGTAACGTTGCAGATGCGTCCGGGGGCCTGGCAATCCATGCACATGCCGGTGGTCGTACAGGGGTTGGTCTTGCCCAGCCGTTTGTTGTTGATCGGCGCGGCGTAGAGCTCGATGCGGCGTTCGGCTTCGTCCACGTCGCGGACGATTTTATTTACCCCGGCGACGATGATAACCTTTTTCGGTCCGAAAATCATGGCGGCCGCCCGGTTGCCGGAGCCGTCGACGTTCACCAGTTTACCGTCCAGCGTTATCGCGTTCGTGCCGGTGAGGAAAACGTCGCAGGTAAGCTGTTGGCGGCGGATGGCGACGGCCTCTTCGGGGGACAGGCCGGGCTTGCCGTGGTTGTAGAGGGTGTTGCCGCGGCCTTCGAGAACGCCGGGCAGGCCGAGATCGGCGGCGGTGGTCCACGAGCCGCCGATACCTACGGTGGCGTCGGCCGGGACGAGGCTCAGCACCTTGTCGATGGCTTCCTTGCGGGTCTTGACGTACGTAGCCTGGAAGTTGTTTTTGGCCAGGGCCTCGACGGCCTTGGCGCCTAGAGTATCGTTATGCCAGGCTTTAAAATCGTTCATGTCGCTTCCTCCTTTGGAAAATAGATAATAAATACATTCGGCAACCGGGGGATAATACCTTTCGGGTGAACCCTATGACTGTGGACCGTTAAAAATTATTTTGTCGGCTTTATGGTCAACATAACAGCGAAGACCCATCCGCGAGGATGGGTCTTCTTCGTTTGCTATCGGCAAATCAGGCGGCGGACGGGTTGTCGCGTTTGAACCAGCCGCCGGGAAGCAGCATGGCGAGGGCGATGGTGGCTGCCGGCAGCACGGAAATGACGCTGAAGACGCTGGGGACGCCGAAGTGGTCGGCCACATAGCCGAGCACGGTGACGCCGATGCCGCCGAGGCCGATGCTGAAGCCGATAGTGAGGCCCGCGGCCATCGCTTCGTAACCGGGCATTATTTCCTGGGCGAGCACCAGGAGGGGCGAGAAGCTGGCGATGAGCGTAAAACCGGCCGCGGCCGCGAGCACGACCGTCATAAAGCCGCTGGTGAACTGGAACAGGGCGAGCAACGGCCAGGTTACCAGCATCGAGCCGACGATGAGCGTCTTGCGGCCGAACCTGTCGCTGAGCGTGCCGCCGACGAAGGTTCCGACCACACCCGCCAGCATGAAGGCGGACAACAGGTAGCCGGCGTAGACGGCGCTGCCCCCGAGATAATTGACATAATATAGAGGGATGAACGTGGTAAGTCCCGCCTGAATGGTCGTGCGTACAAGAATGAAGGCCAGGAGCACGGTAAGCAGGAAAACGGGCAGTCGGGTGGCAGGCTGGCTTTTTTTGCCGGCGGTGGCGGCCGGGACCGGGGGCGAAACGCGGCGCAGGTTCAGCCAGACAAGCGCCGCGGTAATGACGGCCGGCAGGAGAAACCACGGGGTGTTGACCATCGCTCCGGGCAAGGTGAGCAGAATACCCATAAAGATCGTGCCCAAGGCCATGCCTAAGTTGCCGCCGACGGAGAACACCGCCATGCTCTGGCCGCGCCGGCTGCTCGCGCTGACGAAATGGGCGCTCTTCGAACCCTGGGGATGAAAGGCGGACACACCCAGGCCGGTGACGATGACAATGGCCAGCAGGGTAGAGTAGGAACCGACGAGGCCGGTGACGGCGATGCCGATTCCCGACACCAGCACCCCCGCCGGGATGAGCCACGGCAGGGAGAGCCGGTCGGCCACATAGCCGAAGGCCGGCTGGATAACCGACGAGGTGACATTCTGGGCCAGCACGATGATGCCTACCTGGGCGTAGCTCAGGTCGAAGGCGTTCTTCAGAAAGGGTAGCAGCACGGGCAGAGCCCCTTGGCTGAGATCGGTCACGGCGTGGCTGATGGCCAGGAGGATCAGCGGCAATGTCAGGACAGGTTCTTTGGCAATTTTTTCGGACATTTGTTCATCTCCTTATAGCGTACAATATTAATATACTACAGCGGATGCGCGCTTGTCAGCGCCGGAAAAATATCGATAAATTTGTTGAAATTGTCTGTAAATTCTGTTAAAATATAGTTGCTATCGACGGAAAGGCAGGTGAAAGAATGAAAGCGACCTTTGGTGATATCGGCAGGCTGCTGTTGCAAAGTATCGGCACCGCTTTGATCCTGTCGCTGATTTTCTGGAAGGCCATGCCGTGACCGTGGCTAATATGAGCCGCGCCGCCGGGCGTGGCTTTTATGTTGCCTGCGTGGTTGCCGGGATGCTATAATCGAAGAAGATATTTGTCTTTACAAGAGGGGGAAGCATCGTATGTGGATGACCATCAGCCTGCTTATCGCCGGTTTTGCCGCTTACTGGGTGTTTAACGACTCGCGCCGCCTCGGGCACGAAACGGGGACATCCCTGATGTGGGCTCTGGGCACCTTCGCGTTTATGATCCTCTTCCTCCCCCTTTACCTCATATTCGGCCGCAAACCGAAGGCCGCCAAACGGCCGGTCGAGGTTATCGACATCGATTCCGTGCCTGTGGAGGAGACGATGAACTGCCCCATGTGCGGCGGCAAGGTCAAGGAAGAGTTCAAGAATTGCCCGTATTGCGGGTACACGCTGAAGCCGAAGTGCGAAAAATGCGGCCAGGAGCTCAGGAGAGACTGGAAGACCTGCCCCTACTGCGAGACGCCGGCCGGGCCTAAGTAAAAACTTGACAAAAAAAGTTATTCTGTTTTATTAGACATAGGGCCGGCGGTGTGTTATACCGGCCTCCGGAGCCGGGTGCGCAGGTTCGATTCCTGCCGGGCGCACCAGAAATGACACTAAATTGCATGCCTGACGGCGTGCTTTTTTTATAGGGGTCCGATATGGAAACAAATTCCTGGAGGAAACTGGTCCGCTTTGTCGAAAAACGGCGCTGGCTGATATTGGTGCCGCTGGCGCTCGCCTTCATCTTATCCCACTTCCACCGCTTCGCCATGGGCGTGGTCGCGGAGGACGTGGCGCGCGATTTCGGTCTGACACACGCCGCCGAACTTGGGCTGCTGTCCTCGATTTATTTCTACACCTACGCCGCTCTCCAAATCCCTGCCGGAGTCGCCGCCGATGCCTTGGGCCCGCGGCGCACGATCACCGGCGCCCTGATGGTGGCCGCCGCGGGCACGGTGATGTTCGGCTGGGCGTCCAGCCTGCCATGGCTGTTCGCGGGCCGGTTCCTGGCCTCCGCCGGCGTGGCGCTCATCTACATAAACATCGTCAAAATCTACGCCGCCTGGTTCCGCAGCCGGGAGTTCGGCACGATGTCCGGCCTGTCGTCATTTATCGGCAACCTCGGTTTCGCCCTTGCGGCTTCGCCGCTGGCGTTGATGGTTGAAAGTGCCGGTTGGCGGGCATCATTCTTTATGGTAGCGCTATTCACCGTGGTGGTGGCGGTCTACTGCTGGCTGGTGGTGCGCGACAGCCCCCGGGCCTTCGGCTGGCCGTCGATCGAAGAGATCGAGGCTGCGGAAGGGGTATTGCCGGCCGCTCAAGCCGGCGGGACAACCAATGTCAGGGAAAGCCTCCGTACCGTCATCGCCAACTGGTATACCTGGCCGCCCCTCATCTCCTCGACGGCCGTCTACGGTGTGTTTACCACCTTCGCCGGCATCTGGGGCGTGCCTTACCTGATGCAGGTTTACGGTCTGACGAGGGTGGAGGCGGCCGGCCACATGGTGGCGGTATCGATCGGCTACATGGTGACGGGGCCGGTGATGGGGTATCTGTCCGACCGCTGCCGTTCGCGCCGCTGGCCTTACGCTTGCAACATGGCGCTGTTCTTTGGCGGCTGGCTGTTGCTTACGGCCTGGCCTGGCGGCAAGCCGCCGGTCGCGGCCCTTTATCCCCTGTGCGTCATCCTGGGCATCGGCGTCGCGGGGATGACGCTGACCCTCGCCTGTGCCAAGGAAGTCAACCCGCCGCACATGACGGGTATAGCCACCGGACTTGTCAACGCCGGCCCCTTCCTCGGGGCGGCGTTAGTTCAGCCGTTGTTCGGCATGATGCTCGACCTGGGCTGGCAGGGAGCCTATGAACAGGGCGTAAAAGTTTACCCCCTGGAAGCCTTTCAACTGGCATTCTGGATGTGCGCCGGCCTGCTCGCGGTGGCGACGGTGGCGGCCTTCTTCGTGAAGGAGACCGGCTGCGTCAACATCGCTCATAAGGTCATCGGCGGCAATCAATGGACAAGGCGAATAAATTTTTCTACAAGAAGGTGATATTGGATGATAATCGCCATAGTGGATGGAATGGGCGGCGGCCTGGGGGCGCAGCTGATAACGCAGTTGACGGCCCAACTGGGGTCTAAGGCCGAGGTAGTAGCGCTCGGTACGAACGCCCTCGCCACCAGCAACATGGTGCGCGCCGGCGCGGTCCGCGGCGCTACCGGCGAAAACGCCGTCGTAGTCTCGCTGCCGAAGGCGACAATCGTCGCCGGCCCGATCGGCATCGTCATCGCCAACGCCATGATGGGCGAGATAACGCCGCGGATCGCCGAGACGGTTGCCGGCTGCGACGCCTATAAGGTGCTGCTGCCGGTCAGCCAGACCCATTTCGAAATCGTCGGCCTCGAGAGCCGGCCGATGGGGACCGTCATCAAGGACGCCGTGAACCGTATCGCAGCGCTTGTCCGCGAAAAGGAAGGACGCTGACATGGTGACGGTGAGAGACAGAGTAAGGTTCGTGGAGACGGACATGATGGGCGTCGTCCACCACGCCAACTATTTCCGCTGGTTTGAGATGGGGCGGGTGGAGTACCTCAAGCAGGCAGGCGTTTATCTCCTGGACCTGATGGCCGCCGGCATCCTTTTCCCGATCACCGACGTAAGCTGCGCATACCGGGCTTCGGCCCGTTTCGACGACTGCCTGGCGATCGAGACGACCATGGAGGAGTTATCGAAGGTGAAGATGGTATTCACCTACCGGGTCGTGCGGGAGGCGGACGACTTGCTGCTCGCCATCGGGCGCACCCAGAACGCCTTCACCGATGAAGCCGGCAAGGTCATCCGCCTGCCGGCGGCATACTACGACCGCCTGCAGGCGATGTTCGCGGCGGACAGAAAACAGTAGTCACCGGTTTACCGACGCGTTGCGCTGCAGGGCTGAAGCCGCATAAGATAAATGGCGCCCGGCCGATAATAACCTGAAGGAGGTGGCGCCATGAACGACGGAGCGGCCATTGGGGTGTTCGACTCGGGCATCGGCGGCCTGACGGTAATCAAAGAACTTACCTGGTTGCTGCCTGCGGAGAATTACATCTATTTCGGCGATACGGCAAGGGCACCCTACGGCTCGCGGCCACCGGCCCAGATCCTGGGCTTCATGCACCAGATCCTGAGCTTCTTCGCCGAACGGCGGGTAAAAATGGCCGTTTTCGCCTGCAATACCATGACGGCTCTCGGCCTGGAAGCCGCCCGCCGTCATTACCCCTTCCCGCTGGTGGGGATGAATACCGGCGCGCGGGTGGCGCTCAAGGCGACCCGCAACAAACATATCGGCGTCATCGCCACCCAGGCCACCGTCGCCAGCGGCAAACACGGCAAGGCGCTGAAGCTCCTCGACCCGGGAGTTACGGTCTACCCCCAGGCTTGCCCCAGGTTCGTGCCATGCATCGAGCAGGGAGTGCTCGACGGCAGCCTGATCGAGGAGGCCGCGCTGGAATACCTTGTGCCACTTAGGGAAGAGCGGGTCGATACCCTCATCCTCGGCTGCACCCACTACCCGTTCATCAGCCCGCTTATCCGCCGGATTATGGGGCCGGCGGTGGAACTCGTCGATCCGGCCTGCGAGACGGCGATGGACGCCCGCCGCTGTCTGGCCAAGCAAGACGCTCTGACCGTGTCCGGCCGCGGCTCGGTCCGCCTGTGTTTTTCCGGTGGGCTCGACCGGGCCGAGCAGCTGGCGGAAACCATTATCGGCGACCGGCTGGCCGAGTTGGAATATGTCGATTTGCAGGATTACGCCCATTCCTGACGTATATCCTGTGGTAAGAGAGGAAGATGCTAGGTGGAATTATTGTTGTTTTTAGTCGTGGCGGCCGCCGTACTGGCGGTCGCGACATGGCTCTTCATCGCCCGCCAGGGCGACGCCGAGTTCGAGTTTCTCGTCGACCAGCGCACCGACTTCAAGCTTGAGGAACTGAATGGCGACAAGGCGGTATTTTCCTGTGTCGTGCCGTTCGTCAACAAGGGGACCCAAGACGGAACGATCATGGACTGTTTCCCCCGCCACCTGCTGCCCCAGGAGCAGTTCGACGCCGCGGAAGTCTCCTCGCGGCTGGAACTGGAGACGCGGCGCCGCAGCGACGGCTATTTCGAGGCGCTCATCGTTCCCAAGACCGACGGCAACGCGGTGATCGTCACCGTTGCTTTCACCGCTAAGCGGGGTGACATCAAGCAGGCTCTCGCCGGTATGGTGGACATGCCCATCGAGATTTACTTCCAGGTCGTCGCCCGCAGCAATTGGTACGTCGACAAGCAGCGTGTCGTTATGAAGGCCGACGAGGTGGCCGCGGCGCTCAAGCCGGCCGTCGCCGGGGCATAGGAGGGACAAGCAGTGGCAATAGTGGAACTGGTACCTGTAAAGACCCGCATTCTCACTCCCCAGGACAATATCGTCGAAGCCATCGCCGCGTATGCGGGCGATAATATCGGTCCCGATGACGTCGTTTCCGTCGCCGAGAGCGTCGTGGCCATCACCCAGGGCCGCATCGTTCAGCCCGAGGATATGGCCCCCTGCTTCCTGGCCAAGATTCTCTGCCGCCTTGTGCCCCAGAAGGGCAGCCTGTCGAGCACCTACGGCATGCAGGCCGCGATGAACGCCGAAGGCAAGTGGCGAGTGACGTTCGCCATGCTGATGGGCATACTGGCCAAACTGGTAGGCCGGAGCGGCGTTTTTTACGAACTGGCCGGCGAACAGGCCGCCCTTATCGACGATGTCACCGGTACGATGCCGCCGTTCGACAAGCATATCGTTTACGGTCCGGACAACCCCAACGGCGTCGCCGAGGCCATCAAGGCGCGGTTCGGGTGTCACGGGGCGGCCGTGGCCGATGTCAACGATCTGAAAAGGGCGGCTATCCTCGGCGTGACCGTCGGGCTCAACCCAGCCGACCTGGCCCAGATTCTCATCGACAACCCCTTCGGCAACGCCAGCCAGCGTACGCCGATCGTGATTATCAAAAACTACGCCCAGGCCGCCCGCGAGTTAGCTGCCGGATAAGATGGCGTCCGTTGATAAGCGCCCATCTGCGTTGTTGGGGCTGCGGGAGCTTGCTTGCGTACGTTCGAGTACGCGGCGCTGCGCTTCCTCGCCCCGCCTAGCATCTGGACGCTTCTGAACGGCCGCTGCGTGTTTCATAAGAATTGGGGAGTAGTTATGGCGAAAATCGGCATTACCACCACCGTCCCGGCGGAGATAATTTTCGCTGCCGGACACACGCCGGTGGATCTCAACAACATCCTCATCAGCAACCCCGAAGCCGTCCGGCTGACCGAAGCCGCGGAGGAAGCGGGCTACCCCCGCAACATCTGCGGCTGGATCAAAGGGTTGTATTCCGTCGTCGTCCAGGGCGGCGACATCGGCACGGTCATCGCCGTCACCCAGGGAGACTGCAGCAACACCCACGCCCTGATGGAAACCTACGAACTGGCCGGCGTCAGAACCATTCCGTTCGCCTACCCTTTCGACCGCGACTACGACCTGCTGAAGCTGCAGATGGAGAAGCTGATGGTCAGCCTCGGCACCGACTGGGACGCGGTCAACGCCGCCAAGCGCCGCCTGGACGCCGTCAGGGCAAAGGTGGCCGAGATCGACCGCTGCACATGGCAGGAGGGGACGGTCAGCGGCTGGCATAACCATCTCTATCAGGTGAGCTGCAGCGACTTCAACGGCGACGTCGACGTCTTCGAGCGGGAGGCGGACGCGTTCCTGGCCGCCGCCGGCAGCGCGGCCGAATACACCGAGGACGTACGCCTCGGCTTTATCGGCGTGCCGCCCATCCTGACCGACCTCTACGACTACGTCGAAAAAATGGGGGCGCGGGTCGTTTACAACGAGGTCCAGCGCCAGTTCGCCATGCCTTTCGATACCGACGACATCGTCGAGCAGTACCGGCTCTATACGTATCCCTACGGCGTCTTCGGGCGCATCGAGGACATCAGGCGGGAGATCGAGCGCCGCAATATCGACGGTATCGTCCATTACGTACAAAGCTTCTGTTTCCGTCAGATCGAGGATATGATCTTCCGCGAGAAGCTGGATGTGCCCATCCTGACGGTGGAGGGCGACAAGCCCGGCAAGGTGGACGCCCGTACCCGCCTGCGGCTCGACAGCTTCCTAGAAATGCTGAGGTGAGGCCGATGTTGTGCGGAATCGATCTCGGCAGCCGCAGCGTTAAGATCGTCCTGATGGCTGACGGACGCATCGTGACCGAGAAAGTGCTCGAGACGGTCGAATTCTACCGCGACTACGGCCGGCGCAAAAACGGCGAGATGGCGGTCGACTTCGCCGCCCTGGACTTAAGGGAAAGCGAGGCGGTGGTGGCCACCGGCTATGGCCGCAACACGCTGGCGATCGCCGGCGCGACCGTAATTCCCGAGCTTAAGGCCCACGCAATCGGGGCAGTCTGGCAGACGGGGCTGACCGATTTCACCCTTCTCGACCTCGGCGGGCAGGACAGCAAGGTCATCAAGGTGCGCCGGGGCAAGATGATCGACTTCCAGACCAACGACAAGTGCGCCGCCAGCACGGGGCGCTACCTGGAGAACATGGCCGCGGTGCTGGGGATAAGCCTGGAAGAACTTAGCCGCCACAGTGCAAATCCGGTCGAGCTGAGCGCCACCTGCGCGATCTTCGGCGAGTCCGAGCTCATCGGCCGCATCGTCGAGGGCTACACGGTCGCCGAACTGGCGGCCGGGGTAAACTATACCATTTTCAAGCGGGTGCGGCCGATGCTCGCCGCCCTCGCCGGAGCCGGCGAAACTATCGTTTTCACCGGCGGGGTGGCCATCGGCGAAGCTCTGCCGCGGATCATCGAACAAGAGATGGGCGTAAAAGTTGTAGTACCGGCGCGGCCGCAGATGAACGGGGCGATTGGCTGCGCGGTCCACGCCCTAAGTCTTGTTGTGAAACAAGGGTAGGCCGTTGATGAACGCCCATCTGCGGCGTTGCTCCTCAGAGCGTTTGCTAGCGTACGTTGCGAGTACGCGTCGCGTCGCGCTTTTCCGGTGCGCCTTGCATCTGGGCACTCCTGAACGGCCTAGTGCCTTATGGGTTACGAGAGAGGAGGACGAATAATCATGCTGCTTGGCATTGACGTCGGCGGGACGTACACCGACGCGGTCGTCGTGGCCGGGGGCGGGGTGCTGGCCCAGGCCAAAGCGCCGACCAGCCACGACGACCTCCTGCACGGCATCCTCGCCGCCCTCGACCGGGTGCTCGACGGGGTGGATGCCACCGGACTGCAACGGGTGGCCCTGTCGACGACCATCGTCACCAACGCGGTCGTCGAGGGTCGGCTCGAGCGGGTGGGGCTTTTCCTCCTTCCCGGCCCGGGCATGGACATCAGCGCTTTGGTGCCCGAGCGCCCCTGGATACTATCGGGATATATCGACCATCGCGGCCGCGAGACGGCCCCGCCGCGGGAAGCCGAAGTCGCGGCCGCCTGCCGGGAACTGGCCGGCCGCGACGTTTTCGCGGTCGCCGGCAAATTCGCCGTCCGCAACCCCGCCCACGAACAGGCGGTGGCCGGCTGGCTGCAACGCCACGCCCACCCCGTACATACAACACTCGGCGCGGCCGTCGCCGGGTCCCTCAATTTCTGGCGGCGGGCCAATTCGGCCTACTACAACGCCGCCGTCTGGCGCCACTTCGGCCGTTTCGCCCGCGCGGCCCAGGCGGCCGTCGCCGGCCGCGGCGTCACGGCTCCCGTTTACATTCTCAAGGCCGACGGCGGCACCATGCCGCTGGCGGCGGCCGGGGAGCGCCCGGTCGAGGCGGTATTCACCGGCCCGGCGGCCAGCGTCCTCGGCATCATGGCGCTGGCGGTGCCAAAAGGCGAGGCGGTGTCGCTCGATATCGGCGGCACCACGACCGACATCGCCCTGTGGCGGGACGGCGCGCCGCTGTTCGCCGAACGGGGGGCGAAAATCGGCGATTACCCCACGGCTGTAAGGGCCTTCTGGCTGCGTTCGATCGGTATCGGCGGCGACAGCTTCGTCCGCCGGGAGGGCGGCCGCATAGCCGTCGGCCCCGAACGACGGGGGCCGGCGATGGCGCTGGGCGGTCCCGTCCCGACCGTGTCCGACGCGATGATCGTCGCCGGCGCGGCCGATTTCGGCGACAGGGACAAGGCCGCCGCGGCCATGCGGCTTACCGCCGCCGGCGGCGAGACCGTGCAGGACACGGCGCGGGCCGTGCTCGCGGCCGCGGCCGACGCCATCTATGCGGCCATCGAAACGATGATCGACGAGCGGGCGGCCGAGCCCGTCTACCGGGTGGAAGACGCCGTCCGCGACCGGCGGCCCCAGCCGGCGGCCCTGGTCGGGGTGGGCGGCGCGGCCGCCGGCCTTGCGCCCCTGGTGGCCCAGCGCCTCGGCGTCCGCTGCACCGTGCCCGAGGGGGCGATGGTGGCCAACGCGGTCGGCGCGGCCGTTGCCCGGCCGACGATCGAAGTCACCCTCCGCGCCGATACCGCCCAGGGCTACTACACCGTCGCCGAGCTCGGCCTCAGGGCAGCTCTGTCATCCCACCGCTTCGCCCTCGCCGACGCCAGGGAACTGGCGGCCAGCCATCTGGCGGAGCGCGCGGCCGCGGCCGGCATCCCGGTGGCGGACGTCGAATCGGTTTACGACGAAGAATTCAACCTGGTACGCGGCTTCAGCACCACCGGCAAGATCATCGCCTGCCGGGTGCAGATAAAACCGGGCGTATTCACCGCCGGGGAGGGAGCGTGATGGCCGTGAAACCGTTCGGTCTGGTATTCTTTCCGGCGTTCGACTGGGCGCTGACGCCGACCCACCCGGAGCGGGAGGAGCGGCTGCTCTATACCCGCGACCAGATCGTGGAGGAAGGGCTGCTCGACATCCCCGGCATCCGCGAATACAAGCCCCGTCTGGCCACCCTCCGCGACGCCGACCGGGTCCATATCGGCGTACCCGACATCGCCTCGCATATCACCGACGCCCACCTGGTCTCGGCCGGCGGAGCGATAACCGCCGCCGAGGCGGTGATAAAAGGCGAGGTGGCGCGGGCCTTCGCCCTCGTGCGGCCTCCCGGACATCACGCCATGCGGGTCGTCCACGGCACGCGGGGCTTCTGCACCATCAACATCGAAGCGGTCATGGTCGAGCATCTGCGGCGGCACCACGGCGTACGACGGGTGGCGATCGTCGACACCGACGTCCATCATGGCGACGGCACCCAGGACATCTTTTACCACGACCCCGACACGCTGTTCATCTCCTTTCATCAGGACGGCCGCACCCTTTACCCCGGCAGCGGGTTCACCGACGAAGCCGGCAGCCCGCCCGCCCTCGGCACCACCATCAACCTTCCCCTGCCGCCGGGGACTACCGACGAGGGGCTCCACTACGTGCTCGACAACCTGATCCTCCCGGTGCTGGAAGACTTTCGCCCCGACATCGTCATCAACTCGGCCGGCCAGGACAACCATTACAGCGACCCGCTGGCGAGCATGGCCATCACCGCCCAGGGCTACGCCTCGCTGGCCGCCAAACTCCGCGCCGACGTAGCCGTCCTCGAAGGCGGCTACTCGATCGAAGACGCGCTGCCGTACGTCAACACCGGCATCATCCTCGCCATGGCCGGCCTTGACTACAGCCGGGTAGTGGAGCCCGATATCGTCGCCGCGCCGCGCGGCCTTTCCGACGGGGCCCGGGCTTACATCAGGGAACTGGTCGCCAGACAGGGCGCCCTGTGGCGGGACCGCGAGCAACTGAGCGGCGCCGCGATCGCAAAGGCCGGCGACTTCTGGACGCGCCGCCGGGGCATCTACTACGACGACAGCGGCATCAGCGAACAGCAGGTCGAGAGACTGCGCCTCTGCCCACGCTGTCGCGGCTACCTCACCGTCGCCACCGAGGCCGAGGGGCATCGCTCGGGCTACCAGTCGGCCTTTGCCGCCGTCGTGCCGCGCGAAAGCTGCCCGGCGTGCCGGCAGGGCGCCAAGGACGCGGTGCTGGCCGCCAGGCGCCAGGGTAAATATCAGCATTATTACATCCAGGACAAGGAAAACGATTCGTTGGAGCGGGTCTAGCCCGCGGGGAGGCAACATTATGACGAGAAGCGACGGCCGCCAGGCCCTCGACCTGCGCCGGGTGAAAATTGTCCGCAACTACCTGAAATACGCCGAGGGCTCGGTGCTGGTCGAATTCGGCGACACCAAGGTTATCTGCGCCGCTAGCGTCGAAGAAAAGGTGCCGCTCTTCCTCAAGGGCATGGGCGAGGGGTGGGTGACGGCCGAATACTCGCTCTTGCCGCGCTCCACCCAGGTGCGCAACATCCGCGAGGTGGCCAAAGGCAAACCCAGCGGCCGCACCCACGAGATCCAGCGCCTCATCGGCCGGGCGCTGCGCAGCGTAACCAATCTGAAGACCCTCGGGGAACGCACCGTCACCATCGACTGCGACGTCGTCCAGGCCGACGGCGGCACCCGCACCGCCTCGATCACCGGCGCATACGTGGCGCTGGTCGACGCGATAAACTCCTTCTACGTCCCCGAAAAACCCTTCCCCGTCTCCGACTTCCTCGCGGCCGTCAGCGTCGGCGTCGTCGACGGCGAAGTGCTGCTCGACCTCTGCTATGAAGAAGATTCCAAGGCGATCGTCGACCTCAACCTCGTCATGACCGGCGAAGGCCATTTTGTAGAAGTGCAGGGCACCGGTGAGAAGGCCCCCTTCAGCAGGGACCAGCTCAGAGAGATGCTGGCCGCCGGCGAGAAGGGCGTCGCCGAACTCATCGATTACCAGAAGGATGTGCTGGGTCAACTGGCCTGGAGGATCGGTCGGGCATGACGGCGATCGTCGTAGCAACCCGCAACAAAGGCAAGGTAGCGGAAATCGCCGCCGCCCTTGCCGCCCTGCCGGTCGAAATCCTGTCGCTTAACCGCTTTCCCGCCGTACCCGAGGCAGAGGAAAGCGGCGACACCTTCGCCGCCAACGCCATCCTCAAGGCCACCCACTACGCCCTCCATACCGGCAGACCGTGCCTGGCCGACGACTCGGGGCTGGAGGTCGACGCGCTGGGCGGTGCGCCCGGCGTATACTCGGCCCGCTATGCCGGCCCGGGTGCCAACGACGCCGCCTGCAACGCCAAACTGCTGGCCGCGCTCGCCAACGTGCCCGACGACGGGCGTACGGCCCGCTTCCGCTGCGTCCTGGCCTATGTGGATCCCGACGGGACGCTGCTGACCGCCGAAGGCACCTGCGAAGGGACCATCCTCAGAGAGCCGCGGGGCACGGGCGGCTTCGGCTACGACCCGCTATTCCTCCTGCCCGGCGCGGAAAAGACGCTCGCCGAGATGACGGTGGCGGACAAGAACGCCGTCAGCCATCGCGGCCAGGCGCTCCGTAACATGGCGACAACGCTGCAGAGGTATTACCATGAGAATCGGCGTGCTTAGCGACAGCCACGGATCGCAGGCGGCGATCAGGCGGGCGGTGGCGGCGGCCGGACCGGTGGCCATGTGGCTGCACGCCGGCGACTACAGTCAGGACGCCCGCCGCCTGGCCGACCTGACCCGGCTGCCGGTGACCGCGGTGGCCGGCAACTGTGACGGCGTTACCGACGCCAAAATCGATGAGTTCATCGAAGTCGGCGGCCGGAAAATATGGCTGACCCACGGTCATCGCTACCATGCCAAGGAACGGAGCGGCGAACTCTTGTGGTGGGGTCGCCAGTACGGCGTCGACGTGGTCGTATACGGGCATTCCCACGTTCCCGACATAAGTCTGCAGGACGGCGTCCTGCTGTTCAATCCCGGCGGGGCCGTCCACCCCCGCGGCGGCCATCCGCCCAGCTGCGGCGTGCTGGTGATCGCCGGCGGCGAAGTAGCGGCCGAGATAATAGAAATATAATCCTGCCGCGCAGGGGCCGCCGCTGAGTTATTCTTATGGGATGGAGAACGATGTCAGTGGAATTGATCAGGGTCGTCAGACGGGAATATAAGTCCATCCTGGTAGTCGTCCTGCTCGTGGGGCTTGCCGGCCTTGCCTACATTTACCCTTTCCATACCCATTTCCGCTTCACGGTCAGCGTAGCCGTCCTGGCGACGCTGCTTCTCTATTTCCCCCGCCTGCCCATCTTCACGACCGCCGTCCTGTCCGGAGTGGCGATTTTCGTCGGCCGTAGCGTCGTCCAACTGGCCTTCGCCCCCGCCGGATTCCTCGAAGTCGTGCTGATCAACTCGCCGTCGATCGTCTACTATATTTCCTACGGGGCGTGCTTCCAGGGCCTCGGTATCCGCCGCATGGTGGACAACCTGCCGGCCCTGATCCTCCTCCTCAGCGTCAGCGACGTTTTCAGCAACCTTGTCGAACTGCTCACCCGGGGCGACCCCCTCAGGGGCAACCCCGAGACCGTCTTTTCCAGCCTGGTGGGCGTGGCGGTGCTGCGGGCCGTCCTGGCCGTCGGCGCCTACTACGCGCTCAGACGCTATCAGGCGTTCGTGCTGGCCGAGGAACAGGTGGCCCGCTACACCGCGCTGACCGTGATGATCGCGCAGCTCAAAGCCGAACTATACTACCTCAAGAAATCGTCCCAGGACATCGAACAGGTAATGGAAGACAGCTACTGGCTGTACAAAAGGCTTTACGCCCGCGACAGCGCCGATCCCGACGCCGCCCAGGCGCTGGCGGTCGCCCGCAATATCCATGAGGTGAAAAAGGATTACTCCCGCGTGGTGACCGGCATCGAGAATATCCTCCACCCCTCGGCCACCCTCCACGGCCTCAGGCTGAAGGAGATATTTTTCATCATCGAACAGAACATCAGGCGCTACCTGGCCGGCCTCGACAAGAACATCGCCATCTCCTTCGCGTACGAGCTCGACTTCGTCACCGACCAGCACTACACCATCGTATCCATCCTCGACGACCTCATAATCAACGCCATCGAAGCCTGCGGCGACACCGGCATAATCAGGGTGACCGAGCGGGCGGCGGAAGGGGAAATCGTCTTCGTCGTTGAAGATAACGGATGCGGTATCAAGGCGGAGGATTTCGACCTGCTGTTCGAAGTCGGCTATTCCACCAAGTTCTGCCCTGTTACCGGCAAAATGTCCACCGGACTCGGGTTGTCCCACGTCAGGAACCTCACCGAGATGATGGAGGGGACGGTGCAAGTCGAGTCGGGAGCCGGACGCCTGACGAAGTTTACTGTGACGCTGCCAAAGAAGAATATCGTGCTGCCCGGCGAATGGGCGGAGGAAGGGGGAGCCTGATGTCGTTACGGTTTGTTGTCGTCGACGATGATGTCAGCGTACGCAAAATAATCCGCAACATCATCGAGCAGAATGACCTGGGAGCGGTAGTGGCCGAGAGCGCCGAAGGCGTGGAGGCAGAGAAGCTCATCGCCGAGTGCCGGCCGGACATCGCCGTGATCGACCTGCTGCTGCCCGGCCAGGACGGGGTGGAGCTCATCCGCAAGCTCAGGGAGCAGGGGCTGACCGTATCGTTCATCATGATCTCCGAATCCAGCAGCCAGCCGATGATTACCCAGGCTTACCAGCACGGCATCGAGTTCTACATCCACAAACCGGTCAACGTAACGGAAATCATCACCGTCATCAACAAAGTCAGAGAGAGCCGCGAACTGAAAAAGGCCATGTCCCTCATCTCCCAGGCCACCGCCCCCTATGCAGCTCCGGCGGCGAGCGCGCCCGCCGCCTCGCCTGCGGAGGAACGCAGGCCGCCGAAGAGCGTGCTCTACAAAGTTTTTTCCGACCTCGGCATTCTCGGCGAAGTCGGTGCCAAGAGCATCTACCAGATGGCGAACCTCCTGGCCGACAGCGGCCGCCTCACCGACGATTCGCCCTACCAGCTCAACGAAATCTATCAGCAAATGGCCCAGGACGCCGGGCAGGACACCAAGACCATCGAGCAGCGGGTGCGGCGGGCCATCGCCAAAGCGCTTCAGAATCTGGCCAACATCGGCATTGAGGATTACCACAACGACCGCTTCCAGACGTACAGCACCGCCCTGTTCGATTTCAGCGAGGTACGGCAGGAAATGAACTTCGTCCAGGGCAAAAGCCCGTACCACGGCAAGATCAACGTGAAAAAGTTCGTGGAAGGCCTCGTTTTTCTCGCGTCGAGCGAACGGGCCTGAAAAAGAAAATACAAAAAAGCGACCTGCGCCAACCGCGCGGTCGCTTTTTGCTTTATCCTATTCGCCGGCCTTGCGGCGCTCCTGGTTCTTTTCGCCTATGTGCAGCAGCAGCGTCTGCTCGGCGTTGTCGATGTGTTTGCGGGCCAACTGCTGGGCAAGAGCCGCGTTGCGCTGAGCCAGCGCCTCCACGATGCGGCGGTGCTCCTCCAGCGAACGCTTCGCCCGGCCGGGGTAGCCGTAGGAGATGGTCCGGAAGACGGTCAGCTTTTCCCGCAGGTTGCTGATGATGGCGGCCAGCGTCTTATTATTCGTGGCGCCGTACAGAATATCGTGGAAACGGCAGTCCGCCTCGACGATTTTTGCCGTGTTGCCCTTGTCGATGTATTCGCCGATTTCCACCAGCATTCGTTCAAGATGCTCGAGATCGTTCTCGCCGATCCGTTCGGCCGCCAGGCCGGCAGCCAGCACTTCGAGGGCGGAGCGGATCTCGAAAACCTCGTTGATGTCGCGGATTGATATATCGGCGACATAGGTGCCGCGGCGAGGCGCCATGACGACGAAGCCTTCCTGCTCCAGCTTGCGGATCGCCTCGCGGACAGGGGTGCGGCTGACCCGGAGCTGCTCGGCGAGCTGGTTTTCCATGAGGCGTTCCCCGGGCTGCAGCAGGCCGCTGGTGATGGCGTTGCGCAGGGCGTCGAAAACTACTTCGCGGAGCGGTTTGTAATTATCGAGATGGATAGGCGACATGCTGCCCATGGATTTATTCCTCCTCGGCTGGTTGCGTGCTGGGGTAAGGTCGCAATATTCTACAGAAAAATATACAGATATAAAATATCACAGTTTTTCGCTTGCGGTCAATATTTTTACCGTGCCGACGCCGCAACGCCCTAATTTGCCCGCAAAACACGGGAGTTATTCTAAATACTATAATAATTACAGTAATTAGAAGTGCGATATATTGGTCAGACCGGCAGGCGGGAGATTCCTTTGCCAGCATCAGCTGGTGATGCTTTTTTTGCCCGCCTTCCGTAAGGCGGCGTCGGCGAGGCTCGCCGCCCTCGCGGTGCCCGGCGGCATCGCCGGCTGCGGCAACAGCCAGAACTGCGTTCGCGCCTGCCCTCAAGAGATACCGCTGACGACCTCGCTGGCCAAGCTCAACCGCGAAGCCAACCGGCTCGCCCTCAGCCGCCTCCTCGGCGCTGGGGCATGTTCCGCTGCGAACTTTGTTGTCAGCGGCCGGAAGGTAAAATATAATTATTTATAATAATTAGAACACAGGAGCTGCACCGTGTCCAAAGTCGCGATCATCGGCCTCGGCAAGGGCGGCACGGTTGTGTACCGGACCCTGAAAACAACGAAAAACGTCACCATCCTGGGCGTGGCGGATATCGATCCCAAGGCGCCGGGGGCCTTGCTGGCCCGCCAGGACGGGGTTTTAGCCACAACCGACTTCACCGCGCTCCTCGCCCTCCCCGACGTCGACATCTTCATCGAAGCCACCGGCCGCAAGGAGGTGCGCGAAAAGCTGCTGGCCAACAAGCCGGCCGGCGCGACCGTCATGGACGGCACAGCGGCGGGACTGATGCTCACCATCCTCGACGAGAAACAGCAGTTGATCGAGATCAAAAACATCAAAGGCGAGCTCGACGCCATCCTCAATTCGGTCCAAGAAGGCATCGAGGTGGCCGGTACCGACGGCACGGTGAAATACGTAAATCCCTCGTTCGCGAAAATTTCCGGCATCAGCGCCGACAGCCGCATCGGCAAGAATATCTTCCACGCCTCGCCGAAGGGGCGCTGGCCCACTGCCTCCGCACCCGCCAGCCGGTTTTCGGCCACCGCAGCGTCGTCGGCGGCACCGATATCGAGGTCGTATCCAACGCCGCTCCCATCTACGTCGGCGCCAACGGCGAGATGGTGGACGCCGTGGTCGTCTTCCAGCCCCTCACCGACGTCATGCGCCTCATGGACCAGTTCCAGGGCAAACTGCTCCGGGTGTTGCAGGAGCGGGAGATCGAGAGGGTGGGGGGCACGCAGCCCAAACCGTCGATGTCCGCGTAATAGCGGCCACCAACCGCGACCTGGCCAAGCTGATCGCCGCCGGCACCTTCCGCGAGGACCTCTATTACCGGCTCAAAGTCATCGAGTTGATTATGCCGCCCCTGCGGGACCGCAAGGAGGACATCCCCCTGCTGGTCGAAAGCGCGTTCGCCAGGTTCAACTGCCTCCTCGGCAAGCGCATCCGCTGCTTTTCCGCCGAGGCCCTGGCCGAGATGAAACGCTACGACTGGTCGGGGAACCTGCGCGAGCTCGAAAACGTCAGCGAACGGGCGGTGGTCACCGCCGCCGGGGACACGATAACCGCCGCGAAACTGGGACCGCTGGCCGACTTCCCCAAACGCGACCTCAGCCTGCGCGACATCGACGTGATGACCTTCGAGGAGATGGAACGCCGCCTGCTCGGCCTGGCAATCGTCAAATACGGCCACAGCCTCGAAGGCAAGAAGCAGGCGGCCGGGGCACTCGGCATCTCTCTGGCCACCCTTTACAACAAACTGCGGAAATACGGCCTGGGGGAGGCGAAATACGGGCAATAATAGAACAAGAACAACAGACAAAGGGGAGAAAGGACAAAGCCGTGCGCGCATATCAACCCTAGCGAAGAAAAGGAGGCCATTCATGCGTACGATCGAAGCCGGGCAAATCACGGCGGCGATTGCCAAGCTCGCCGTCGAAGCCAACTACTACCTGGCCGAGGATATCTTCGGCGCCCTCGCCAGCGGCCAAAAGACCGAAGAGTCCCCGCTCGGACGGGAAATCCTCGGCCAACTCGTCGAAAACGCCTGTATCGCCCGTGACCAGGCTATGCCTATCTGCCAGGACACCGGCATGGCGGTGGTGTTCATGGAAATCGGCCAGGATATCCGCATCGTCGGCGGCGACCTGGAAGCGGCCGTCAACGCCGGCGTCGCCAAAGGCTACACCGAAGGCTACCTGCGCAAATCGGTGGTCGACGACCCGGTGTTCATCCGCAAGAATACCGGCGACAACACCCCGGCCATACTGCATGTCGCCATCGTTCCCGGCGACAAGCTGAAAATCACCCTAGCACCCAAGGGCTTCGGCAGCGAGAACATGAGCGCCCTCAAAATGTTCCCGCCGTCGGCCGGGGTTGCCGGGATCAAGAAGTTCGCCGTCGACACGGTGAGCGCCGCCGGCTCCAATCCCTGCCCGCCGATCGTCATCGGCATGGGCATCGGCGGCACGATGGAGAAAGCGGCCTTCCTGGCCAAAAAGGCGCTGATCCGGCCGATAAGCGTTCGCAACGGCAACCCGGAATACGCCAAACTGGAGGCGGAAATCCTCGATCTGGTCAACAGGACGGGCGTGGGGCCGCAGGGTCTGGGCGGCACCGTAACGGCCCTGGCGGTCAACATCGAGTATTACCCTACCCACATCGCCGGTATGCCGGTGGCGATCAACATCAACTGTCATGCCACCAGGCATGCGGAAATCGAAATATAGGGGGACTGAGAGCATGGCCGAACCCATCCGCATCACAACCCCGCTGAGCGCTGACGCCGCCGGGAAACTGCGGGCCGGCGACAGCGTTCTCATTACCGGCGCCATCTATACCGCCCGCGACGCCGCCCACAAGCGCATGATCGAAGCCCTCGACCGGGGTGAAAAACTTCCCGTCGATGTACACGACCAGATAATCTACTATGTCGGGCCGAGCCCAGCGAAGCCCGGGCAGCCCATCGGCTCGGCCGGGCCGACGACCAGCGGCCGCATGGACGCCTACACACCGCGGATGCTGGCCGAGGGACTGAGAGGCATGATCGGCAAAGGCTACCGTAGCGCCGAGGTCGTCGAAGCCATGAAAAAGCACGGCGCGGTTTACTTCGCCGCCACCGGCGGGGCCGCCGCCCTCATCGCCCGGACGGTCAAAGGCTATGAGGTCGTGGCTTACCCCGACCTGGGCGCCGAAGCGTTCGCCAAGATGACGGTCGAGGACTTTCCGGCCATCGTCGTCATCGACAGCGAGGGGCGCAACTACTACGAGGAAGGCCAGAAGCGGTACAAGAGGCTATAACCTGAGAGGTTGGCTATTAGGTTCACCTGCGGCGCACCCGCAGGAGGTAGGCCGCCGTTCTAGAGCGCTGAAGCGCTAAGAACGGCGCGCTTGCTCCCCGGAGCGCCTTGCAGTTGAAGCCTACTAGCCAACCTCCGGCGGTTCAAAGGCAAGCGCCGTTGTTTTATGTTTACCTTGATGCTTGACACTCCGCAGACCGTATAGTATAATACTCTTTGCGGTTCACGGGGCGTGGCTCAGCTTGGTAGAGCACCTGGCTTGGGACCAGGGGGTCGCAGGTTCAAATCCTGCCGCTCCGACCACGCTTTATTAAATTGCGGGTGTAGCTCAATGGTAGAGCCCCAGCCTTCCAAGCTGGTCACGTGGGTTCGATTCCCATCACCCGCTCCAGCATTTCGACAATGCCGCCTGGCGAAAGTCCGGCGGTTTTATTATTCCCGGCAATATTAAGCGCGCCGACGCAAGCGGAATGGGGCTTCTCGCGGCCGGTGGAAAAGGGTTTTGGGCGATCGGGGCGAATTAACCAATTAAATGCGGACATGCGGAGGTGGACTTGGTGGCGGCTGTGGCGGCACAAAAGCTCATGATTCAGTTTATCTGCCCCAAATGCGGCCGCGACCTAGCCTGGGCGTACGAAAATGCCAGCGTCTACTGCCGCTCCTGCGACCGCTGGATATTCGCGCGGGAGATGAAGCATATCAACCCGGCCAAGATAGACCCCGAGCAAGACCAGTTGCAACTCTTCTGACAACGGAGCGACCTTCGGACGCAGCCAAAAGCGGCCCGCAACAGCGGGCCGCTTTGAATGGCCGAAGGGAATAAACAAAAGGTATCACTATTTTACGTTAAAACCGGCGCTTTTTTCGGCGACCGCGATCAGATCCTGGCCGACATTGCGCAACCCTTCGATCATGCGGGCGATCTCCTGGGTGGACTTGGCCTGCTCCTGGGTGATGGTGCTGTTCTGCTCGACATTCTTCAGGACCTGTTCCACCGAACCCCGGAACTGGTTGAGCATCGTGTTGATCTCCCCCACCGACCGGCTGCTTTCGTCGGCCAGCTTGCGCACCTCGTCGGCGACGACCGCGAAACCCCGCCCCAGCTCCCCGGCCCGGGCGGCTTCGATGGCGGCGTTCAGGCCGAGCAGGTTGGTCTGCTGGGCGACCCGTTTGATAAGCTCGAGGATTTCGGTGGTATTGTTGACTTTCTGGGCGGCTTCCCTGGATAGTGACGCTGCCTCCTCACTGGTGGAGGCCAACTCCTGCGACGAAGCGGACAGCTCCTCGATGGCGGCGGCCGCCTGCTCCAGGGAAGAATAAAGGTCGTTTACCAACTGGCTGATCTTAGCGGTGGTTTCCCGGTCCTGCAACCGTGAAAGCACGAGACCGGCGGCGATTTTCACGATGGGTTCGACGATCTGGGGATTGCCGGCGATGCCGAAAGTGCCTATTTTCACCCCGCCGTCCTTGATGGCCATATTGGCGCCCGGCTTCATCTTGCCATCGGAAGCGGCGGCATCTTCTGCGGTGACGATGATGGTCTCAATATCCGTAGTCAGGATTTTCTTGGATCCCCCGTGCACGATCCCGATGCGGGTTTTGGCCGAATCGGCGATTATCGTGCCGGTCGCGTCGCAGACAATTGTGTGGTATCCCGTCTTGCCGTAAATGAAATCGGTCAGTTCGTTGGCGACGGCCTGATCCATTTTTAACATGGCTCCACCCCCTCCGTGAATTGGACATAATATCTAAAGTGATAATCTTTTTTCGACGCCGATCCAGGAAACCCTTTCGCGGATTTCTCGTAAAGCCTGTGCCCGGGGAGGAACTGATATGGCCGTATCCCCGACCCTTATCGACGCTGTGCGCGGCTATTGATGGGCGAGAATGGCAGAAGGCCTTTGTTGACAGGGGTCCGGCAAAGATGCTATAATCTTTCGGTGAGTAACGGGTAACGTGACAGATATAATTATATATGCGCCTGTAGCTCAGGGGATAGAGCAACGGACTTCTAATCCGTTGGTCGCACGTTCGAATCGTGCCAGGCGCGCCACCTTAAATGCAAAAACGGCAAGGCTTCCGGGAATCGGAGCCTTGCCGTTTTTCTGTGTCTGGGGGCCTACTTATACTATTACTTTACCAGCTCCAGGTGCTTCTCTTTTCCGCCAAACTTAAAACTCTCTTCCACCCTAGCTTAAGCCCCCAAACACATCTGAATTCATCTATCCACCCGCAGTGTCAGATACAGCCCTGCCGCCATTCCGGCCATATCCGGCAGCCACGCGGCTAGAGGAGCGGGCAGGGCGCCGGTCCGGCCCAGCGCCGTGGCGTAAGTCATAATCGCATAAAAGACAAAAATAATCAGCACACTAAGGCTCATTCCTATTGATGAAGATGAGCGATGTCGCGCAACACCGAGAGGAGCGCCTATAAAAGCAAAAACGAGGCTGGCCAGCGGAATGGCCAGCCTTTGGTGCATTTCTACCTCGTAAATGGCCGGTGGCTGTCCGACCAACTGCAACATCGCTATTCGCTGTTTCAGCTCCTTAACCGTCATCTCGTCGGGCTTTTTCTGCTCCAGCGGTATCTCTTGCGGCGTTCTACCCATCGGTAACAGTTGACTGGTAAATGCCATCGTTCGCGTTTCGTCCGCCGACGTCTCGACGATAACTCCATCGTACATAACCCAGGCGCCTTCCTGCCATACCGCCCGCGCCGCCTGCTGGGTGCGCACCAGCTTGCCTTCCACCTGCTCCTGCACAGCCACCGGATACATCGTCGCGGTTTGCTTGTCAAACTGTCTGGCGTAAGTTATCCGTTGCGTTCCGTGATAGTTTTCGACCAGCACCACGTGCTCCTGGGAGTTGGGCCGCGAGCTTCTCTCGATCTCATAATGGACCAGATAATTATAAGCGGCATTGGCTGCCGGCGCGATTCGTTCCTGTAGCACGACACCGGCGAAGGAAATGATCAGGGCAAGTGTATAGACCGGCAGCGCCAGGCGAACAAACGGCACGCCGCATGACCGCATCACGATGACTTCGCTGGCGCCGGACAGTCTGGCGAAGGAGATCAAAACCGCCAACAGAACCCCCATCGGCAGCGTAATAGCTATAACGCTCGGCAAGCTGTAAAGGAAAAGCTTTACTATCACAAGGCCGGAAGCGTTATATTTGCTTATATACTGGGCGATCCGCCACACTGTTCCGCCCGAAATGAACATCACTGAAAACGCGCATACCCCAAACAGGAAAGGGCTTAAAAACGCGCCGACGACATATCGGTCCAGGATTCGCATCTGCCCTCACAGCGCCCGTTCGCTCGTGGCCGGCTCCAGGTGGGCAGGCGTCGCCTGCAGGACGGCGGCATGCCGTTGGAGCCAGCGGGCAACCATTATCCAGCCGATCGAAACCCCCAATATCACCCCGACCGCCACCTGCCCCCCCGAATGAGCGAAAGTCTCGATCCGCGACCAGGAAATCGCGACGGCAGAGCTATACCATAACAAAGCAAAACGGGGGAAAAGCATCGTTAACAAAAAAGCCATCGCAAAACTATGGGTCGCATGGCCGCTGGGAAATCCGCCGGGCGAGCCGTCAGGTCTGAGCGCCCAGGGTATGTCGAGCAGCATCAGCTTCGTCCCTTGCACCGACAGCCACACGGTAAAATCGAGCCATAGCGTGAGGGGGATGAGACTGCGCAGTTGCCGCCGCCATGCCCAGACAAATATGACGATATTCGTACCGATGAGGAAGATATCGTTGCCCCAAGAACCGATGAAATCGGCGACGGCATAAACGGCGCTGCTACCGGTGGCACTAGTGGTCAGGGACAGCGCTAGGGTAGCCAGAGCTACCGGTAAGGTTGTCCTAACCGAAAGCAAGTAGGTGCCGGTAAAACTCTCCACATTTTTCATAACCATCCTCCTCAATTGTTACCGGCCAAACGGCAGTGGATATCCATTGAATCCCTGGGCGGAAACCAGAACCAGTTCGATCTCGGCATGGCGCCCCCGGTGAATCGTTATCGTCCCCAGAGGCTGCCAAGCGGCGAAATACGGGCGGTACATCGCCGCATCGCCAATAATGTCCTTCCTGCCGACGATAAGGGCATTTTGGCCGCTAAATTCGTTCTGGCTATGGAGAAAGGCGAAGTGATGCGGCGAATCGCTGAGACAGAGGACGGGGAGACGGCCACCTAGGGCATAATCGATCTTGGCAGCGTCGATCCAATGTCCGCTCACCACGAAGGTCAATCCATGGCTCGCCGCTGTTTCTGCCATCGACGTCTTAAGCTCCAGCCAGTCCAGCGCCTCAGTCGTCGGGTCGCCCGCGACGAATGTTTGCGGAGCAACATCCCGCAACCAACCGGTGGCGGTATGGGAACCGAGCACCAGGACGATGACGAGGAACCCGGCTAGAGAAGCGACAGCCCACCGCCGGACCAGCCGCCTGTGGGCATGGGGGGCAACAGCTTCGCCCAATAAGGGAAAAAGGAAGAGGTAGCCGGGAGCCTGCCAGTGGAAGAGCCCCTGGGCGCCCCACAAAGTGGCCAGCGTGAATAGCGCGATTGGGCCGACGGCCAGGCAGCACAGCAGCCAGCGTCGCTGCTGGACCGAGTCGGGGCCGGCAGCGGGTCCCCGGAACAACGCCTCAGCAAAAAACCACACTAGCGGCAGCCAAATCCACGGCAGAATCCACACCGCCTGACCGGCAACGTTACCCAGAGCCCGACCGGGGTAGAATCCGTTGACGCCGCCGCGACTACCCTGGAACAGAAAAGAAATCCAGTCGTTTTCGGCATTCCAGATCAGCACCGGCGAGAAAACCAGGACGGCGGCCAGCAAAGCGAGGTAGGGACCGGGGGTGAGGAAAAGATGGCGGTAACCGGGGCTAGTCAGTAAATACAACCCCAGCCCCACCACCAGGAAAACCGCGTGGTATTTGCTGAGCAGACCAAGGCCCAGCAGCACTCCGGCCAGCAGCCACAGCGCCAAGGGACGGTCCGGCCGGTCATGAAGCAGCGAGACAATCACATGGGCAGTCAGCAGCAGGAAAAACATCAGCGGTCCGTCGGGGAGAAGCCAACTGCCGGTACTGAGGCTGAAAACCGCCGACAGGTTGAGCAAAGCGGCTGCCCAGACCCCGGCCCGGGTGCCGAACAGCCGCTCCCCAAGGCGGAACATGAGCCAGGTTGTGCCGGCAAACAGGGCGATGAAAGGTAGGCGCATAACAAGCGGCGTTTCGCAGCCGGTGATGTTGGCGGTAAGCCATATAAGCCAAAAGTGCAGCGGGGGGTGGTCGAAATAGCTGAGGCTCAGGTCGCGGGCCACGCTGGCGGCATAGGTTTCGTCGACCCCGAGGCCGATGGTGCCGGCCAGAATAAGCCGCAGCAACGTACCGGCGGCAATCACGGCAGCTATGGTTTGGGCGGATGAGAGGCGGGGCAGGTGCTCCACTCCCCTTTCGGTGACAGCGGCGGCGTGGCCTTTTCGGCCAACAGGCGACTATAAGACGCCCTCAGCCGCGGCACCATGAAAACCGCCTCGCGGAAGATGGCGGCCGACATCTTGGAACGACCGGCGCTTCTCTCTTCGAAAATAATCGGCATTTCATGGACACTGAAACCGTGGAGCCAGGTACGATAGGTCATTTCGACCTGAAAAGAATAACCGTTCGATTTGACGGCGTCGAGGTCGATGCTCTCAAGGGCCTCGCGGCGAAAACACTTGAAACCGCCAGTGAGGTCGCGGATGGGCAAACCGAGGATAAGGCGCGAATACAGGCTGCCGCCGCGGCTTATCATGCGACGCAGCAAGCTCCAGTTGGCGACGCCGCCGCCCGCGGTGTAGCGGCTGCCCAGCACCAGATGATGGTTGACGGCCGCGGCGAACAAGGCGGGTAAATACTTGGGATTGTGGGAGAAATCTGCATCCATTTGGACGATGTACTGGTAGCCCCGGGCCAAGGCCCACTTAAAGCCGGCGACATAAGCGGACCCGAGGCCTAGTTTGCCTGGCCGGGTCAACAGGAAAAGCCTCCCGGGATAGGCCGATGCGGCAAGCTGGGCGACCGACTGGCCGGTGCCGTCGGGGGAATTGTCGTCAACGATCAGGACATGCAAGTCCGGCTGGACGGCGAACACAGTCGCCAGCAGCGGGCCGATGTTGCCGCTTTCATTATAGGTTGGTATGATAACCAGCTTCATAGGGAGCAGCCTCCTTATTGTTCGCGCGGGCCGTTTCGCGAAAGGTTATATAGTAGTTGAGCAGGAAGTTTAAGGCGCTCACGGCCGCGATAGCGGCAAGTTGCGCAAGTCTGGGGTCGAGGTCGGCGAATTCCACCAATATCCGCAGCAGGAGCAGGTTGACGCCAAGGCTGGCGGAGCTGATGGTGAAAAAGGACAGGTACTTCAGGAGGATACTCCTGTCGGTGGCGCGGCCTTTAAAAGTCCAGGAGGCGTTCCAGACAAAATTGTTGCTCACGGCGACCGTAAAGGCGGCGACGGCCGCGTAGAGGTAGGGAAAACCGAAAGAAAGCGCCGACAGGTAAATCATAAGATTCACGCCTATCCCGGAAAGACCCACCAGGGTAAATTTCAGCATCACCTTGAACACGAAGCGCCTCCTCATCTTGGGCGGGTTATGCTCTCTGAATCGGAAAAGCCTAGATTACGGTGCTTGTCTAAATTGTAAAAGGCAGCCGCAGGGACCAACAAGGCAGGTGGTGTTAATTCTAGATTAAGTTTCAATTAAAACAAATGCGCCAGGATGATCCAGCTGCGAACATTAGACTGTCTGAATCATTCGTTGCAATAAATTAATGTTATATTAACAAATGCTTTACAATATAATACAGGAATGGCCGGTTAGCTACCGAATAGAGAAGCGCACCCCAAAAAGCAGGTTTGGCCTTTTATAATCAGAGCGGACGGGATGCTATTTTTTGCGAACACGATTAGGGGGCGAACCTGATGATAATTGCTACCTGCCAAGAATGTGGGAAAGTTTGTCTCGCAAGCCCAAGCGGGCACTGCCCCGCCTGTAGCCGCCGATTGTGGGACTCTGAGCAAAAAGTGGCTAAATATCTGGAGGACAACCAAAATTCGACCCTTGAAGAGATTCATCGCGTGACCGGCATTCAGAGGCATGCTATTATGCAAATGATCCGAAAAGGGAGTGTTTCCAAGGGCAGAGTGCTATATCCGTGCGAGCATTGCAAAGAACTGATTCGTTCAGGGCGTTTATGCGCAAGTTGCGCCGGGCAGGTCATGAAGCTGTTTGAGACTTGCGAGTCAGCCCCAGCTATGTAAGGCCGCCGCCAAAGTGATATACAGTAAGCAGATTTTGGACCGATCTTTACGACGGCGATGATGGCAAGTTTCTCCAATGTTTTTTTTATCAGAGATGCCATATTTTTGTCGAAACAGGAAAAGAAATATCGGCGCAGAATCTGCTGGTATCGAAAAATACTGAGGACGGTAGAAAATTGAAAACGATGCGCTATAAACCAAACGTAAATTCCCACCAATCGAAGACAACGTTAAAATATTTCGGGCGCCGTATATTGCTTCCAGTGCTTTGTTTCCTGGTATTGCTCGCCTCGGCCGGTTGTGGCTCTTCGCAGCGGCAGCCTACACCTGCACCTGTTGACAACAGGCAAGTACTCCGTATTGGCGCCTGTCCGGTGGAAAGCGTCGAGAAGACGCACGACCAACTGGCGCAGTTTATGGACTACCTGGAAAAAAAGACGGGTTATAAAGTTGAACTGACTGTCACCAATGATTACCGAAGTGTTATCGACGGTATGCGCAAACAAGAAGTGGATGTTGCCTGGTTAGGACCATTTTCTTATATTATTGCCCATAAAGAGGCAGAGGCCATTGCTTTCGCGGGTTCGGAGAGCGCCAAGGGCGGCAGAGTGTATCATAGCCGTCTCATCACGCATCCGGAAACGGGCATTGAGAATGTAACCCAATTGCGCGGCCATCGCATAGCCTTTACAGACCCTGATTCCACCTCCGGCTTCCTGATTCCCAAAGCCGCGCTTATCAAGAACGGACTCGATCCGGACAAGGATCTTACCACGGTTTTTCTGGGTCATCACGACGCCGTGGTGCTGGCGGTAAAAAAACGGACGGTCGACGCCGCCGCGGTTTCGAGCATCATCTTGCGGAATATGAGAGAAAAGGGGCTTGTCGGCGATAAAGATTACCGGGTTATCTACACCTCCGAGCCTATACCATCCGGCGCGGTATGGGCCTACAGGGAAGGAATAACCGCCGAAATGCAGACAAAAGTAAAGGACGCTTTCTTCAGCGCTACCGGCGAAGAATCGCTGGGCCTTTACGGCAAAGAAATCGGCACCTTCTTCCCGCTCAAAGACAGCGACTTTGATATTATCCGCGAAACTTCACGATTGTTAGGAAGTAGGGCAAATTGAAAATCGGTATTTTACCTGACGAACGAAGGCCGCGCTGGGTAATTTCCATCATAGCGCGCACCCTGGGAGCCGTACTCGTAATGCTGGCCGGTTTCGGCTTCGCCGTGTCGATCTATATGCGTGCGTTTACGGAAGACATCTATTCAACCCGCAAACAAGGGATGGAGAGTATAGTCCTGCTGGCCAAGAATGTACTCGAGCCCGTCATCGACGAAAAAAACGCCGGCAGGATCACCCTCGGCGACGCCCGGATCCGAGCGACGGAAATTATAGAGCAATTTGTTTATGATAGCCATGGTATCTCCAATTACGTTTTTTTTGCGTCCTACGAAGGATATGTGCTGGTCGAGCCGCCATTGCCGGAAGCGGTAGGTACATACCAGATGCAGCGGAAAGATGCCTATGGGACACCGATAACCAAGCAGCTTCTCGCCAAAGCCCGTAGCGGCGGTGGCTTTGTCGAGTATTACGAGTCGAGTGGTCAAGGAGAAAAACCACGGAAAAAGCTGACCTATGTAATCGGAATCCCTGAGATTGAATGTTATCTGGGAACAGGCGTTTTTGTCGACGACATCGACAGGTCAATAAACGAGCTTCACAAAAAGCTGATGCTTCTGGGTATCCTAATAATACTAGCGGTTATCGCTTTGCAATATTACTGCATGCGTCCCCTGCTTAGTTATCTCTATTGGTTGTTCGGCGCACTAAGAAAATGGGTTGAAAACCCGGATTCGGTTCATCATCTCGATCTGCCAACGGAACTCAAGAACATGGATTCCCAGCGCCTGCATGATAACATGAAAAATATGCTGATAAGCGTTGGTAACTACCGTCAAACAGCCGAGGAGCGAGTGGAAAGTTTTCGGCAAGTCGCCTGCGCTGCCAGTGATGTGATATGGGAGTGGGACAGTCAACGCCAGACAACTATATGGTCTGGAAGCATGAAAAATATTATCGGCTATGAGCCTGAGGGGCATGAGGCGCATTTTGAAGTAATCGAGGACTGGGTGCATCCGGATGACAGAAAAACTCGACGGCGGGCACTGGCGGCGTATTTTTCCGGCACCGGCAAAGCTTATATTTGCGAATATAGACTGTTTGACAAGGCGCAGGAGGAGTATCGTCTTGTATTAGCCCGGGGTGTAGCTACTTTTGATCATAATAGATCGCCGATACGTATGGTCGGCTCGATAATTGCAATACCGGCATACGGACAGTTGGCTTTCAATCAGTGGTCGGCGGGGGAAGAATCGGCCTACGAGCTTACCGGCGTAAAGGCGATTAGGGACATCGTTCAAAAGATGCCATTCATAAATGGAGATATGTTGGTTATCGATGTCAAGCGACGCTTGGATTATGAGCAGTGGCAGGGCGTTGTTGTAGTAGAGGATTCCAAACCTATCGGCTTGGTCATGAGAGATGCCTTGAACAATCAGTTAAGTGGGCAATATGGTGCGTCGTTGTATTATGGAAAACCAGTTAAGATGATAATGGATGGGCAACCGCTCATTATTGACGCCGGCCTTTCGCTGGAGCAGGTGGCCTCCGCGGCTCGCAACAGGCCTGAAGCAAAACTCTACGACCTCATCGTGGTGACCGAGAATGGGAATTATCTGGGTACTGTATCGGTAATGGAGTTGTTGTCGCATATCACCGACCTGCGGGTGCAGTTGGCGGCGAACGCGAACCCGCTTACCGGACTGCCGGGTAATCTGGTAATTGAAGAAAGAATCAAGCAAGCGTTGTTGCACGATTTCGCCGCCCTCTATATCGATCTTGACAATTTCAAGGCCTTCAATGACAAGTACGGCTTTGAGATGGGCGACAAGGCGATCAAACTTACCGCCACGATTTTAAAGGAATCCGTCTCGAAGGTTGTCGGTGAAAGAAGTGCTTTTTTAGGCCACATCGGCGGCGACGACTTCTTGGTCTTGCTTTATAAACCTGAGCTCGCGGTAAGATTGGCCGAAATTATTATCGAGGAATTCGATGCGCGGATCCTCACCCTCTATCTACCAGAAGATCTTTCAAAGGGATTTATTGCCGTTCCTGATCGGAAAGGGAACATGGAGAGATATTCAGTAATGAGTATTTCGGTCGCGATAGTTGACAACCTGAACTATCGCTTCCAAAACCACCTCGAAGTAAGCGAGGTTGCCGCCCAACTGAAGTCGAGAGCCAAGATGGTCACGAGGTCAACTTGGGTATCTGACAGGCGGGGGGCAAAATAAGGAGCCGCAGCCTTGTTGCGGCTGCGGCTGTATTGCAGGCGGAAGCCTTCTTGCGGAAGTACGGCGGCGATCTGCTTGACGTCGACAGTGCCGGTCTGAAGCCGGCCGGGGTTCAGCATTGCCATTAAGTCATCCGCCGTCGGTTTTCAGATTTACGGCAAAAAGTAAAATATCTGCACCATGTCGCCGGCAACCAGGCAGTCAAAGCCAAAATTGATGGTCTGTCCCTGAAAATTGTAAGTGTGAGGGTCCTGCAGCCGTCCCTTGACAAATACCTGAAACACATGACTGGTATCGTAGTCTACCTGTATCTGACTGGTGCGCTCTTTTACCCGGATTATTTGCTCGACGATTTTCATTTTGCCTCCTGCAAAGGATAATTGTTATCTTGTTATCATGTCGATAACCGAGAGGACGATTTCGATGCCAATGAGGACGATAATCGCCCATTCAAGCCGGGTTCCGCGCTTGGCGTGGGCAAGACCGGCAAAAACGGTGGTAATATCCATTAGTATTTCCGTTTTATGTTTAATATTATCATAGCGGTCATTTAGCTCAAAGAGGCGGCTGAGCCTATCAAACAGCGTGCCGGCGTCCTCGTTCTCCCAGGTGATATCGGGCTTGTCGAGCAGCATGATATAAGAAACGGTGTTTAGCTTAAAGCCAAGAATCCTTGCCGCCGTTTCGGCCAGCTGCTCGTCGGGAATCAGGAGCTGGGCCTGGCGCAAACGGGCTACAAGGCCTTCGATTTCGTCAAGCAGGATGTCGATATCGGTTTCAATGCGCTCCAAAGCGACCGATTTTGCCAGTACAGTGGCGATGATCTCGCCATGGAAATCGCGCTTTTCGCCGGCCACCATGTAATCGTTGTTGATAGCCGGCGATTCCTCCCGAGAAATCTGCAGGATATAATCATCCATGTAATCAAGGCTGGCGGCGGGGGTGAGACTTTTCTCGGTGGCGGCCAGGTAACGGAGTACATCGTTTATTTCGTGAAGTTCGCAGTTCAGGAACACCAGGCTGCCGAAGGGGAAAATATAGACGGCTTTATGGTCCGTCTGGCTCAGCCCCCCTTTGAGTGAAGTCCCGCTCAGCTTCAGGCAGTCTTCCCATTTATACTTGCGGGTAATGCCAAAATGGAGGGCTATCTTGTTGAGATTAATTTCGTTGGTTACCGTAACCGCTGTAAAATTCTCGTCAGCCATGACCCGGTCCTTCCATCCAAACGCAATAAATAATCTTTAAACCTTCGGGATATTTTTGCCGTAGAATATCTCGGCCATTTCTTTTTTCAAGCGCTGCTTGATTTTCTTTTTTTCGCCGGGCAGCAATTCCTTTTTGGCGGTTCCGAACAGATAATTATCCAGGTCGAATTCTTTCAGGAGCATTTTTGTGTGGAAGATGTTTTCCTGGTATACATTAACGTCGATCATCTGATAAAGGTCACGGGTTTCTTTGGCGATGTAGTTTTGGATAGAGTTGATTTTATGGTCGATAAAGAACTTTTTGCCGTTTATGTCTCTGGTGAAGCCTCTCACCCGGTAGTCGGCGATTACTATATCGGAACTGAAGCAGTTGATCAAATAATTGAGAGCTTTGAGGGGCGAGATTTCGCCGCAGGTGGAAACGTCGATGTCTGCCCGGAAAGTGCTGATGCCTTTATCGGGGTGGCTTTCTGGGTAGGTGTGGACGGTAATATGACTTTTATCAAGATGAGCTGCTATGTCTTCGCCCCCAAACGCAGGGTTATGCATGTCGTCTTCATTGGCTGCGCCGGGTTTGTTCTTACCTTCGGAAATAAGCATGGTTACGCTGGCCCCTTGCGGCTCGTAGTCCTGGCGGGCGATGTTGAGGATGTTCGCGCCAATTATGGCGGCCACTTCGGTCAGGATGGCGGTCAATCTTTCGGCGTTGTATTCCTCGTCGATATAGGCGATATATTCGTTGCGGTGCTGCACGCTTTTGGCGTAACAAATGTCGTACATGTTAAAGCTGAGGGTTTTGGTAAGATTGTTAAAACCGTATAACTGTAGTTTCTTAAGCGCTTTAATCTCCAAGCTCTTTCACCTTCGCTATGTTAATGGATTCCATTCTCTATTATAATGCAAGCTTGCGAACAATTTGTTAAGAATTAGTTAATCTACGGCAAAAGGCCGACATATAGAATGCTTTTCCGCCATCTTAGGATAACGACAATCATTTTTTGACGAGATTTAACAACACTGCCGCCACCGGCGGTGTGCTGGCGGCCATCCTGGCAAAGCGTATGCTGGTGGGGCGTTCGCCATTGGCGGCGTCGCCGCGGGTCTTCAACCTAGCCGTTCTTCTTGCCGGCACCCCGGTAGCCATCGCGCTGTCGCGGCATGCCGCTCTCGGCTCGGTCCTGGGGGTAGCCCTGCGGAACGGTATATTCGTTACCCGTATATAGCAACAGGCTGTAAGTTATACTAATCATTGACTTTCAAAAATGGAGGGTATGTATGATCTTTCGGTGGGGCTCGCAAATGCTGCGGAGCGCGTCGCCACTCACGCTGTTCATCGGCGGAGCGGCGGCGGTCATGATGATTCCGGCAATCCGCAGAGGTTTAAGATCGATCGCCGTAAGTGCTGCGGCAGGTGCGCTAACCGTCGTTGACGGCATCCGGAACGCCGGCGAAACAGTACACCAAGAGATGCATAGTATAGTGTCTGAGGCAAGATCATCGCGGCTACCTGACGGACTTGAGGCTACAACGGTGGATATCGGGCCGGACTCCCGTTAGCGTAAACGCCCTGCAATTCGACTTCGCGGGGCGTTTGCGTTTTTGTTAGCTGTAATTTAACCTGGAATTAACAACGTTTTAATGGTAATGCTGCCATAACCAGGGTAAAATGAACATGCATCCGCCGCCAGACAACTGGCGGAGCCACGGTCTGCCACGGAGGGTTATCTTACACGTCGAGCGTATGGGTAATCCGGGCCGGCCGGGATGTTGACCGGCTAATTAGCGGAGTTAACTATTCCCTTCCTAGCCCCTCTTCGAGGTTTTTTTTTTAGCTAGAATCGGCTGTAACATCGTTTAAGCTTAACCTGGCAAGAAAACGAAAAGGATAACCCGGCCGGTTATCCTTTATAAGTCGCTTTTGGGTTTCTGCCGTGAGGTTCTCCTTTTCGCCGAGGCATCGATATCGCATCGTGGGCTTCAATCCTCTCAGCCTCGCGCATCTGCGTATCACCCGTCTCCGATGGCTCGCAGTGGCAAACAAGGCCTACACTTTCTGCCGCCGCCAGCGGCTGCTGACAGGCGAACTCGCGATTTTCGCGGGATACTATCGCATGTGACAGACCATACCAACACCGTTTAGGCGTCGCTAGTAGTAAAGGGCTACGCCAGTTTAAGAAATACCACGGCTAGGCCGGGGGATATTTTTTGGGAACCGGCCTTTACGGAATCAGCGGTTCTTTGCTAGCGTCTACCTTTGATCGCTGATCGAAGCATCGCTGTTGTTGGCGGCCAGCTCGACCAGAGGATCGTAAGGCGGCCCCGTAATCGTACCCACTAACAAGGCGATATCGACCGCGTTTTCCGGGCTTCCCCACGAATTGCCCGAGAGGACAAAAATCGCTCTGTCTACAACGAAGCCCCGGGTATTATAAACTACATTATCAATGATATGGCCTGTAGTTCCCGGATTCAAATAGGCGGGCTGCCTCATGGAGTAGAAAATGTTATTTTGGACTGTTAAATTTGTCATATTGTTTGCTTGCGACACAAACCCGCGGTTTACCACCCAATCTGTTGACGGCCCTGCTTGGGGAGGCCCGTAAATAATATTGTTTACAAGCTTATGGTCGGTTCCGCCGATTTGAATGAACTCGACCGCATAAGGATTGTCACTGGTAATTGTCAATCCGTCTATAATCACACCATTTCCAAGAACAGTAAAGGGAATGACCGCCGCTTGCAATTCTATAACCGTATTGGGATAGCCCTTTAATGTTACTCCCTGTTTATTCACCAGGATTGGCGCGGTAATCGGATAAGTCCCGCCCAGTATATGAACCGTCCCTGTCGGCAACACGGCCGTCACACCCTCCTGGATCGTTCCGAACGGATTGTCCTGTGTACCGTTTCCGCCAACCGCTCCTTCCAGAACATATACTTCAAACAGGTTGGGTTCAACCGTACCGGTGGGTCCCGTAGACCCTGTGGGTCCGGTCGCACCTATAGCCCCTGTAGCGCCGGTGGGACCCGTTGCCCCCGTTGCGCCAGTGGAACCGGTCGCCCCCGTAGCCCCTGTCGGGCCGATAATTGGGACATCATCCTCGACTACTACAAGCGTTGCTTTAACCGTGACAATCGACGAATAAATAAATGAAGTCGGGCTAGCGTTTTCCAGGGCAACTGTCACCGGGGCAGTGT
>JALHDI010000139.1 GCA_022839045.1 Sporomusaceae bacterium | reverse complement strand
GAACAGCAGCGTCTTGTTCTCGCCCGCCAGTTCGCGCACGAAATTGTACGCATCCTCCACCTTCTTGACCGTCTTCTGCAAGTCAATGATGTAGATGCCGTTGCGCTCCGTAAAAATATACGGAGCCATCTTGGGGTTCCACCTTCTGGTCTGGTGGCCGAAATGGACCCCAGCCTCCAGAAGCTGTTTCATAGAAATAACCGACATACTCTGGACACCTCCTGTTTTTTCCGCCGCCCGTCGCATCTTCCGCCGCCCACCGGCTCAGCCGGCACAGTCGGGGAATTGACAGGCGTGTGTGATATTACACCAACAGCTAGTATAGCATAATTAGCGCGTCGCCACAAGCGTTATCGCCGGCAATTCGCTTACTAGTATCGAAAAAAATATCACTTTTTATTCAACTGCAACAGCAGCATGATTTCCCCCTTGCCCGCGCCCGTCGTCTTGGCGATTTCGGTCACGCTGTAGCCCTGCTCCGCCATCGTCAGAATAAGCCTGCGCCGCTCCGCGCCCGAGGCCTCGCGGCCCGGCGTCTCCTCGGCAAACGCCGCCGGCGTGGCCGGCGGCTGCTCAGGCGCGAGCCGCACATCGACCGACGCCGCTGGCGGCTGCTCAGGCATGGCCGGCGACGCGGAAACCGCCGGTGCGACGACCTCGGGCGCCGGCCGGGACGCCGTCAGCCTGCTGTCCAGCTCGGCGATCCGCGCGTCGGCCTCGTCCAGCAAATACTCCAGATGGGCGATCTGCGTCTCCAGCCGGCGGATGGCCGCGTCGGCCGTCCGCTCGAGCTCCTGCTGAAACTCGCCGGCTGGTGTCGCCGCGTTCAAAGTAAACATCCGGACGATCATATCGCGCTTGTAAACCGCGAAAAAAACAAAAAAAAGAATAATGACAACAAAGACAATCATCCCTGTCAGCATAATCCACCTCAAGTCTTGATATCGATCGTATGACCGCGGATGGGATCGGGGCTGTCTTCGGCCTCGTCCTCACGGCGGCGGCTGCCCTTCCTGCGCTGCTCCTGATGCCGTTCCTTATTCTCGGCTTCCGGGTCGACCTTGCCGCCCGCGTTCTGAGACGATTTCTGCACCTGCTGCTGACGCGTGGCAGCCAGCTTCTGCCACGCGTCGGCGCCCTGCTGCTGCTGCAAAGCGCCCTGGTGTTCGGCAATCTGCTGGACCTTGCTTACCTCAGTCACCCGGGGAATCATTACCTGGAGGTCGATGGCACGGACAGTCACGTCCTCCCCTCCCCTGCTTTCAGCTTAGCGGAACGACCCGATCCTGATCTCGCCGTCCTCCGCATAAAAAGACGCGTACTTCAACATCTCTCGCACCGGCTTCACCAGCGTGCCGATAACAATCTTCACTCCCGGATAAACGACATCCGACACCCTGATGCGGCCATAGCGCATCTCCTCGAACAACAGCTCGATCTCCGCGATCCGCTTGCGCATCGCTTCCACCTGGCCGGCCATATGAAACTGAGCCTTAGTCAGCTTAAGCAGCATCTCGCGCTTCTCGGGCGACAAATCCGACTGATTGACCGACCGGAGCACATTGAGCGCCTTCTGCGCCTGGTCGAGGGTAATCTCGTTCTTCCGCAGCTCCTTGCGAAGCTCGGTATACTCGGCGCGGATAACGGGATTGACGCCCACCTCAAGATCGGTCGCCACCGCCAGATGCGTCCCCACAGTCTTGGCGCGGATCTCCTCGGCGGCGATCACGTGTCCGCCGGCGATAAACCCGCGGCGGCCCTCCACGATAACCCGCTTGCCGGCGCTCACGCTGCTGTGGAGAATCACATCGTTAACCATCACATCGCCCTCGGCGGAAACATTGGCGTTCTCGATAAACTTCGTCGTCACGTTCTCCTTGGCGCGGACATAACCGCGCTGCATCCCCTGGATGCCCATACGGATGACGATATTGGCCCCCTCCACCGTGCCGCCGCTCACCGACCCGTGGATCTCCACGTTGCCGTCGGCCTTCACCGTGAAACCCGACTGCACCGAGCCGCGCACAACCACGTTGCCCACGAACTCGACATTGCCGGTCGAAAGATCCACATCGCCTTTTATCTCGATCACCGGCGACACATGCAGCTTATTATTCACATACTGCAACTGCCCGGCGATGGCGGCCTTGATCAAGTTGCCGTCGGCGTAAACATTCTTGCCGAGCGGCATGGGGATATCCTTGCCCGGCTTGGGAAAAATCGGCTGGCCGAGAACATCCACCCCCGGCGTTCCGGGCGTGGGCGGAATCTTTTCCGCCAGCAAATCGCCCTCGGCAACCACCGTGAACAGATTGAGATCCTTGAAATCGACCCGGCCGTCCTCAAGCTCCACCGGGCGGCCCTTGGCGTTCAGATCGTGAGCGAAACGGATGACCGCGTCACTGCCGTTCGCGGGCGCATCGCCGCGGGCGCACGTCACCGGCGTACCCGGGCGGTCGAAAGCCCGCTTCACAGCCTCCAGATCGATACCCTGGACAATGCCCGCGGCGTGGATTTTCTCCAGCACCTCGTCGAAAGACAGCGGGCGGCTGCCTTTCGGCCGGGTAATTTGCAGCGAGGCCCCCATCCGGTCGCGCTCCACCAGCACCTGGACCTCCGGCTCCGCCGTAGCGGCCGTCTTCTCGGCGATCTTCACCGGCGTGCCGGTAGCCTCCTTGACAATGCGGATAATAGCGGAAAAATTAGCGCCCTGAATATCGCGACTTTTAAGCTCGGCCATCACCAGCGGCTCCCTGACGGGCGCCCCCGCGCCTTTGGCCGGATTAACCGTAAGATAAACGCCGTCGTCATTCTGGTCGATCTGAAAAAAACCATCGACAGCTTCGGAAAATTCAGTCTGATTGGTCGCTTTTTCCTTATCGCTCATCAAATACACCTCTCTTTACTCCGAGGCTACAACAAGCTGGCCTTGAAACGGGACAAGGCGCCGCGCAAGCGGAAGATCGCCTTCGTATGCAGCTGGGAAATCCGTGCCTCCGTCAGCTTCAGGATCAGGCTTATCTCCTTCAGCGTCAGTCCCTCGTAATAATACAACGTGACAACCAGCCGCTCCTTCTCCGAAAGACGTTCGATCGCCTTCGTCAAAGTCGCCTTGACCTCCTCGTCCTCAAGGAACTGGGAAGGATTCGGGGCGTGACCGGCCGGCGACTCCGTCTTTACGTAATCCTCAAGAGGAACCAGCGTGCAGCCGTTCAGGGTATTGATAAGAGTATGGAGTTGGGGTACCGTCACCCCCATAGCGCCGGCGATCTCCTCGTCCGCGGCCGACCGGCCGAGGCGGTGCTCCAATTCGGCCAGCGTCTGCTCGTACTGGCGGGCCTTCTGCCTGACCGTAGCCGGGATCCAATCCTGGGCGCGGAGCGAATCGAGCATTGCGCCCCGGATGCGGGCCACAGCGTACGTCTCGAACTTGACCCCGCGGGACAAATCATAGCGCTCGATCGCCTCAAGCAAACCGAAAAAACCGTTACTGACGAGATCGTCCTTGTCGACATGCTGCGGAAGGCCGACCGCGATACGCCCGGCGACCAGCTTGACCAGCGGCAGATAACTCTCGATCAGTCTTTCACGGATGTCGGCCCGCCGGTTTTCCCGGTACTCCGACCATATATTCTGTAACGCGAGCCCGTCGTCCGGCATTTACGTCCCCCCCCATCCCTGGCAGCGGTTACTTCACCGAAATCTGCTCGAAACTCTCCGGGACGAAAGGGCTGAACTGCTGCGTCGCGTGAGACGGATTAAGAAGCTCATCGTTTTCAATAAGGCCGTCCTTACTAGTAATATCGACTTTTTTTCCGCTAACCTTAATGTCGGCGAACCGCCGCCGGAAATATGCCTCGGCCAGATGAGCGGCCAGATAAGCGGCGAGTGCGCCCCCGACCAGCGATATCGCGGTCCGGTAGAGAACGGTCGGCAGCCTCACGCCTTGCACCAGCCCGACGGCGGCGGTGAGGACGGCGACAACCAAAGCCACTCCGAGCGCTATGCGCAGCTTCACCATACTAATCCCCCGGTTACAATTCTTTTTCGCCCTTATCGATCGTCTTGACGCGGAAAACGCCGCTGTCGAGCTTCAACTCCACAGTACGTCCGTAATTGCCGCCGCAGTCCTCGGCGATCAGTCTGAGATCGAGCTTCTTCAGCACCATGCGCACCGTCTCGCTGTTGCGCTCCCCGACGCGCATGATATCGGTAGCGTTCGCGAACGTGAACATCTGCGCTCCGCCGGCGATCTTCGCCTGCAGGCGGCTCTTCACCGCCCCCAGCTTCACCAGCTCCTCCAGCATCAGCGGCAGACACGTATCGGCGAATTTGGCCGGATTCTCCGTCGAACGGGCCTGGGTACTATCGGGCAGCATAATATGCGCCAGCCCGCCGATCTTGGTCACCGGATCGAAAAGAGCGATACCGACGCAGGAGCCGAGACCATAACTAATAAGACTGGCAGGTTCGCGGCTGACCTTGTAATCAGCCATACCAACCTTGATCAATTCAGCCATTATTCCTTCACCCCTATTGCCGCGAGAATCGTTCCCAGCGAACCGGGATCGGGGATGAGGAAGAAATGGCCTTTAACGCCGCCGTCGCCCTCGGTGGAAAACTCGGTCTCGATAACGAGGGCATGGTCGCCCATCTGGCCGAGCTGGCTCAAAATGACGCTCAGGATGGCACCCGCCATATCCATCGCCAGGGCGGGAATCGACGGCAACAGGGTGAACTTGGTGAAAAAGGACAGCGCGTTAAGATAAGCGCCGGCCAGAATATTGCCTATTTCCAAAAGAGCGGATTCGTCCATCATATCGAGGTGATCGGTCAGCCCACGCTCGCGGCCCATAAGCATATCGACCAACGTGAAAGCGCTGTCGCGCGGGAGCAGGAAAAGAATGCTGCTCGGCGCCGGGCCGAAAACGCGCAAATACACGCCGGCGACCATGATCTCCGGTCCGCCGACGACGTCAGGCACGTCGCCCAGCGGCAAAATGGCCACCTCCGGCACCGTCATGTCGATCTTGCGATTGATAATCTGCGACAGCGCCGTCGCCGCGTTGCCCGCCCCGACGTTGCCGACCTCTTTCAAAGCGTCCAGCTGAAGCGACGAAAGGTTCATAATATCTTCAGACAACACACAACCACCTCGTTTGGTCAGAGTCAACAGGAATCAGCTGGACTTGCTCGCCTCGGCGCCGACGCCGATAATAGCGGTAAGATTGAGGAGAATAAGCAGATTATCATCCTGCTTGCCCACGCCGCTTAGGTACTGGGCGCTCACGCCCCCAACCACCGTATTGGGCGGCTCGATATTCTCGCTGCTCAGCGTCGTCACCTCCGAAACGGCGTCGACGATAAGACCGACGACAATCTCCTCCACCTTGACGATGATGATGCGCGTATCGTCGGTATAATCGGCCGGCGGCAACTGGAGGCGTTTCTTCAGATCTATGACCGGCAGAACGCTGCCGCGCAGATTGATAACCCCCTTGATATAATCCGGCGAATTGGGCACGCGGGTGATGTCCATTATCCGCTTGATCTCCTGCACCTGCAAAATGCTGATGCCGTAATCCTCGCGGCCGAGTTTGAAAATAACCAGCTGTATTTCCCTGTCATCGAAAGTATTTTCGGCCATAACTATCCCCCCTTACTGCATTAACGAGCCGACATCGAGAATGAGCGCCACCCGTCCGTCGCCAAGGATCGTCGCCCCGGCCAGAACCTTGATCGACGCCAGCAGCTTGCCCAGCGACTTGATGACGATCTCCTGCTGGCCGATCAGAGTATCGACGATT
>JALHDI010000333.1 GCA_022839045.1 Sporomusaceae bacterium | reverse complement strand
TGGGCCTGCTCTTCGCCCCGCAAAACGCGCAGCGTCCCCAAAGCGAGCGCTTCGAGCTCGTTTTCCCCGGGGATGATTTCCACGGGAGCGATAAAGCCGACCCGCTCGACGATCCAGTCGGTCATCATCCGGGAATGAGCGATCGCGCCGGTAAGGATAATCACGTCGACCTTCCCTTTGACTACTGTGGCAAGTTCCCCGATGGCTTTCGCAACCTGGTAAGCCATCCCGTAATATATCAATTCCGCGTACTTGTCGCCATTCTTGATTTTCTCTTCCACTTCCAGGGCCTTGTTAGTGCCCAGATAGGCGACGAGTCCGCCCTTGCCCCGCATTCTCCTGGTCGCGGCTGTCCGGTCGTGCTGACCGGAGAAGCACAGGTCGACCAGCTGGCGGCAAGGAACGCGGCCTACCCGCTCGGGCGAGTAGGGGCCCTCCTCGTCGGTAAGCACATCGATCATTCTCCCGCCGCTGATTACCGTGCCGGTTATGCCGCCGCCCATGTGGGTAACGACGATGTTCATGTCCCGCAGGTTCTTGTTCAGCTTTTTCGCCGTTTTTATCGCGACGGCTCTCATGTTGAGAACATGGCAGGACGCCCTTCTGGTAATCTCCGGGAGGCCCGACAGGCGTGCGACCTCCTCCAGTTCGTCGACGACGACGGCATCGTAGATATAGGCGGGGATACCGAGGCAGGAGGCGATTTCGTAGGCGACGAGCGCCCCGAGGTTTGACGCGTGGTCGTCGATGGGGCAATAAGTCAGGAAATCGACCATCGCCTTGTTAACCTGGTACGCGCCTTGTTTAAGCGGCGGAAGCTTGCCGGAATTTGGCCGCGACCAGGCGGGACGTGACCGCGTCCATGCGCATTTCGAACTGATCGACCATCGATTTGTAGCGGGACAACTCGGCGACATCGTGCTCAACCGAACCGCGGAAAAGTTCGTTTTCGTTAGCGTACACCGCGATCTTGGTCGAGGTCGAACCGGGGTTAATCGACAATATTTTGTAAATCTTATCGGTCATAAACTGGTTACCTCCGGCAATTTATGGCGATTGAGCAGAGCATTCGACGCCGCGGCCGCGTTTGGGCCGGCGATTTAAAGAGTGGCCGAAGCCGCCAATATGAGCGGCAACAATTTCGCTTCCGTCTCCGCCGCCCGCGAGGTAAGCACTATCGGCACCCTGCCGCCGACGACCATTCCGGCGCTGCTGGCTCCCGCCGCGTACCGCAGGGCTTTGATAAGGATATTGCCGGCCGCGATGTTGGGAACCACCAACAGGTCGACATCGCCGCAAACCGGACTCTTCACCCCTTTGATCTCGGCCGCCTCCTTGCTGAACGCCAGATCGTAGGAAAGCGGCCCCTCGATCAGGCAGCCGGTCAACTCGCCCGCCTCGTTTAACCTTTTCAGTTCGGCGGCGTCGGCGGTTTCCGGCATCTTGGCGTTCACCTCGTCGCTCGCCGCCAGAACCGCCACCTTGGGCGGATCGAACCCCATCCGGGCCATTGTCGTTACGGCGTTCTCCACGATGGCCCGCTTTTGGTTTACGTCGGGATAAATGTTGAGGGCCGCGTCGGTCAGTCCCACCAGCTTGTGGTAGTTGGGGATGTGGACGATACCGAGATGCGACATCAGGCTGCCTACCCGGAACCGGCTGTCGCCGAACAGCACCCGCATGAGGCTGGCGGTCGGTATCAGGCCCTTCATAAGGAAATCCGCCTGCCCGCCATTGACGAGCTCCAGCGCGCCGACAGCGGCGTCTTCGGCCGTTGCCGCGTGAACGATCGTGTAATTGGACGGCCGTTCGTCCATAGTCGCCAGA
>JALHDI010000332.1 GCA_022839045.1 Sporomusaceae bacterium | reverse complement strand
TTCATCTCGTATATCGAGAATCTGACTGTCTTGGAAGTTTCCAAGCTCGTCAAGGCCCTGGAAGAGCGCCTCGGCGTCAGCGCCGCCGCTCCAGTGGCGGTCGCTGCGGCCGGCGCCGCCGCCGCCCCGGCTGCGGCCGAGGAAGAAAAGACGGAATTCGATGTCATCCTGGTCGACGCCGGGGCTGAGAAGATCAAGGTCATCAAGGAAGTCCGCACCATCACGGGCCTGGGCCTGAAGGAAGCCAAAGACCTGGTGACCGAGGCGCCCAAGCCGCTGAAGACCGGCGTGAGCAAGGAAGAGGCTGCTCAGCTCAAGGCCAAGCTCGAAGAAGTCGGCGCCAAGGTCGAAGTGAAATAATTGAAGCAAATGCCGGCGGCGCTGAGCTGCCGCCGGACATGGCATCGCCGCCGCCGTGTTTTCGTCCCCGCCGCTGGCCTGTTCAGCAGGCCGGCGGGGGCGAATTTCAGGAGGGCGGCGATGTCGCGTCGATGAATTTGTCTTGGCGCGGGTCGGCGCAGTCGTGTTTTGGAGCTTGTCTTAGCCCAAGGAGAGCGCATGATTGCGGCGGGCACCACCGCAGCGGCGCACTCATCACGACTGACCGCATCGGCATTTTTTCGACTTCCATCAGATGAATTTTTATGCTTCAGGCCGCTTTCGCCGTTGTCGGCGAGAGGCGGCCTGGTCAAAAACCAACGATCTGGGGCGGAAACAAGCATGACACAACGCGAAAATTACGGCCGTCTGAAGGATCTCATCGACACACCGGATCTGATTGAGATACAAACCAAATCGTACGATGATTTTTTGCAGCACAAGGAGGCTCCGGAGAAGCGGAAGCACCAGGGCATGCAAGAGGCTTTTGTGGAGACCTTTCCCGACCGCGATGGCAGCGATGGCCGCAGCGGGCTGGAGTTTGTCCGCTATGAATTAAGTGAACCTAAGACTCCCTTGGTGGATTGCCTGAAGGACGGCGGCACGTACCAGGTGGGTCTGAATGTCGTTTT
>JALHDI010000331.1 GCA_022839045.1 Sporomusaceae bacterium | reverse complement strand
CTTAACCCGCAAAGACTACGTCACCATCAGCGGCAAAAGCACCCGGCCCAACCTCGTCGAACTCGGCAGCTGGAAATGGCCGCTCACCTTCCTCGTCAGCCTCTACGGCTTCATCGCCATCTTCCTGCCCTTGGCCGCGATCGCCGTCACCTCGCTCATCAAATCCCTCTCGCGGCCCATCTCCCTCGACAACCTCACCTTCGACACTTGGCTGGCCGCCCTCAAGAACGACCAATACATGACGCCGCTGTGGACCAGCTTCGTCACCGGCGCCGCCGCGGCCACCATCGCCACCGTCATCGCCGTCTTCATCGCCTACCTGCTCGTCAAGACCAGGATGCGCGGCCGCACCATCCCCGACGGCCTCGCCACCCTCGGCGGGGCCACCCCCAGCATCGTAATCGCCCTCGCCCTCATCATCACCTTCTCCGGCGAATTCGGGCTCAACCTCTACAACACCCTTGCCATCCTCGTCGTCGCCTACATGGTCAAATACATCACCATGGCGGTGCGCACCATCGCCGCCTCGCTAAGCCAGGTCCACTCCTCCCTCGAAGAGGCCGCCCTCAACTCCGGCGCCACCTGGCTCCAGTCGCTGCGCGACATCATGCTCCCCCTCATCGGGCCCTCCATCGTCGCCGGCTGGTTCCTGGTCTTCATGCCCTCCTTCTACGAACTCACCATGTCCATCATCCTCTACGGCTCCCAGACCAAGACCATCGGCGTCCTCCTCTACGAACTCCAGACCTACGCCGACCCGCAGGACGCCTCCGTCCTCGCGGTAATCATCCTCCTCATCATCCTCGTCGGCAACATCATCCTCCGCAGGATCTCCAAGGGAGCCATCGGCATATAACGCGCGACAACCTCAAAAGGAGCGAGCGATAATGGCGCAAATCAAAATACAATCGGTATCCAAACACTTCGGCGAAGTCAAAGCCGTCGACAACTTCGTCGCCACCGTCGGCGACGGCGAATTCGTCTCCATCCTCGGCCCCTCCGGCTGCGGCAAA
>JALHDI010000330.1 GCA_022839045.1 Sporomusaceae bacterium | reverse complement strand
CGGTACGTATATCGCCACCGAGCCGGCGTCGCGGGCTCTGGAGATGGGGCCGAACCGGCGGTCGACGGCCGCGGAGATGCGGCTGGCGGTGGTGAAATCCGGCTTGTTGAGGACGAAGACGACGGTGCCGCCGGACTCGAACTGGGTGGGAACGTCGCGTTCGACGATGGCGCCACTGGGAATGGAGCCAACGGTGACATGATTTTTCTGCTGGCTGGCGCCGCCGGCGCCGGCGGAGAACCCGCCGATCGAAAGCGGCCCCTGGCCGACCGCATAGACCGCCCCGTTAGCCGCCTTGAGCGGCGTCTGCAGCAGCGTGCCGCCCTGGAGGCTCTTGGCGTCGCCCAGTGACGAAACGGTTATATCAATGGTATCGCCCGGTTTGACGAACGGCGGCAACTGTGCCGTCACCATCACCGCCCCCACGTTCTTGGGCTTGAGCTGAGCGCTGGAGATAGTGATACCGAAGGTTTTCAGCATATTGACGACCGACTGGATGGTGAAGGTGCTCTTGTCGGAGTCGCCCGTGCCGGCAAGACCGACAACAAGTCCGTAGCCGACAAGCTGGTTGCTGCGCACCCCCTGAAGCTTGGCGACATCCTTGATACGGGGGCCGTAAGCCAGGGCCGGAGCGGCGCTCGCGGCCAGCAGTATCGTTATCAGGATTAGGGCTATAAATCTGCGCATCATATTATCCCTTTCCGGCTAGAACAGGAGATTGAATATCTGGGTGAGTATTCCCTGTCGCTGCTTGCTCGCGATCGGGCCTTTGCCGTCGATCCTGATCTGGGCGTTGGCGACGTTGGACGACAGGACGGCGTTGCCGGCGCTGATATCCTCGGGGCGAACCTCGCCGGTGATGGTTATTTTCTGTTCCTCGCCGTTCTGATTGATGCTCTGCGTCCCGGAGACTAAAAGGTTGCCGTTCGGCTTGACCGCCGTCACCTGGACGGTGATCGTGCCGGACACGTTGTTGGTGTTTGAAGCTGTCGCTCCCGCTGGCGTTGGCGGCGGCGATGAACCTCAGCATGCCGGTGCCGGCTTTCATGTCGGTGCTGCCGGATTTGGAGTTGGCGGCATTGCCGCTGCGGCTGGCGGTCGAGGACTCGCTGATGACGATCGTCAGGCTGTCGCCGACGGCGCGGGCTTTGCGGTCGCCGAACATGCTGGTCTGGTCGCTCCACAGCGACGCGGCCTCGGTCTGCGACTGCAGCGGGACGAGCAGCACGAAGGCCAGAATCATCGACAGGATTGTCGCTTTTATGTAAATATTCGACACCATGATAGCTTCACCTTCCACCGTAAATTATTACCTGGACGGTATTCTTATCAACGACCCGTGCGCTGACGATTCGCCTGGAAGTCACGTTCTGCACCCTGATG
>JALHDI010000329.1 GCA_022839045.1 Sporomusaceae bacterium | reverse complement strand
TCGCCAGGGACAGGGGCGGCTGGTCAGGCGAACAGGAATTTTCCGGCGCGGGGGCGGCAGGTGGGGTTTTTGTGGTCGAACGCGATGGTGCCGTTGACGAACGTCTGGCGGATGCCGGTCGCCAGCGTGTGCGGGGCGGCGAAGTCGCAGCCAGCGTCCAGGCTGTCCTCGTCAAAGAGAACGAGGTCGGCAGGTGCGCCGACGGCGATTCGTCCTCGCCCGGCCAGGTTGAAGACATCGGCTGGCAGAGAGGTCATGCGGCGGATGACTTCGGCTGCCGGGGCAAAGCGTCCGGCCAGGCGGAAGAAGCGCGGGAAAGTGCCGAAATAGCGCGGGTGGCCGCGTTTGATTGAATAGTCGAAGCTTGTGGCAGAGCCATCTGACCCTGCCATCACCCAGGGGAATTGGAGGAATTTGAGCATGTTGTCTTGGCTCATGGTTTCGTATGCGGCGCTGGCGTTGGTGCGGGCGATGATGTCAACGCAGACTTCTCCTGGGGTTTGGCCTCGGCGGGCGGCGATTTCGGCAATGGTCAGGCCAAGGATGTCCCGGTCGGCCGGGTCGCCGGTGTTGCAGAGGACGATGGACTTCCAGCCGTTGCAGGTCTGCCAGGCTGGGTGTATCCCTTGATCCAGGGCCTTGATAGCGTCCGCCTTGGCCTCGGGGCGTTCCTGGAAGAGTTTTTTCAGATCATGGATGTCGACGTACGGCTCCGGCATGACTTGGCGCAGGCTGGTTTCGCAGAAGACGTAGGGGTAGCAGTCGGCGGTGACCATCACCCCGGCGTCGCGGGCTGCTGCGAGGGTGGCGACGGCGGCATCGTACTTAGGCCAGTGAGCCGGACCGCCGGAAATTTTCAAGTGGCTGACATGGAGTCGCTTGGAGCCGCTGGAAGCGATCGCGGCGGCTTCTTGGAGAGCCTCGATGATGCCTGCGTTTTCGTCACGCAGATGGGTGCAATAGGGCTTGACTGTTCCTTGGAGGACGGTCGCCAGTGCCTGGACTTCGGCGGTGTCGGCG
>JALHDI010000328.1 GCA_022839045.1 Sporomusaceae bacterium | reverse complement strand
AGCGGCAACTCGTCGTCGGCGTCTTCCGGCGGAGCGGAGGCAGAATCCTCGGCTGCCACCGAAGGCTTGAGCGCGTCGCGGAGCTTCTTCGGCTTCGCGGCCTCGGACGGCTTTGCCTCGTCCTTGGCGATGGGTTCAAACCAGTCCTCCGGCTTGCTCATGCCGTCGCGCAGCGAGACGATGATCTTGCGCAGCCCGACGACCTGCGCCGCCGTGATGCTGTCCCAGCGCCGCTGGATGCGGGCCTCGATCTGTTTCACCGTCACGCCGTATGCCGCGAAGGCGTCGGCGACCTTCTTGAGCCCTTCCGGCGTCGTGTCAGCCTTCGCGTTGAGCGTCGTCTCGCACTGCTTGACCGCATCCTCCACAACGTCGCCGGGGATGATGCCGAGGATGCAGGCGCGGACGCGCCTTGCGCCTTGGTTAGCAACCATTTCGTATATGTCGCGGGGATCTGTAAGGAGCACGTCGCCCTTCTTCGTGTGCCTGATGTGCGACACCTTGAAGCTCTTCACGACGCGCGTGTTGGACTCGACGTCCCACGCGAACGCCTCGCAGGTAGACTCGCCGTTGCGCTGCTCGACCTCGCGGACTCCGAACTGAAGGTTGCCCCAGGCCGCCGCGATGGCCTCGGCCAGCCGGATCGACGGTCCGCTAACGTCGCTGCCGCCCCTGGAGTACTGGTACACCGCAGACTCGGCCAGCGTCGGGCGCGAGCAGGCGTTGCGGATTTTCTCGATCGCGCGCATCTCATCACGCGGAAACCGCCGCGCCATGACCACCGCCGCCTGAACCTCCGCCATTTCGCGCGACGCGGCGATCTCCACCCCCGCCCCGCGACCTGTCGATACGGCGTTGTCGCCGTCGTACTTCATCATTTCTTCGCTCATGTTATTCTCCTTCTTTGGTTTTGTTCTGGATTAAGAGACGCGGAACACCCGCGCCCCAGATTTTTCAGTCGTCCACTCGGCGATCAGGCTTTCATCGGGATTAAGTGCCTTCGCCACGGCCTCCCAATCGGTT
>JALHDI010000327.1 GCA_022839045.1 Sporomusaceae bacterium | reverse complement strand
ACCACTGAGCTACTTCCGCAAATGGCGACCCCGAACGGATTTGAACCGTCGATCTCCGCCGTGACAGGGCGGCATGTTAGACCACTACACCACGGGGCCTTGCGAGATATTATATTACCATGCTTTCGGCCACTTTTCAAGACATCTGGCGGCCGAAAAAGCGGAAATAACACACGCTGTCGCCGCCATCCGCCGGTAAAGTCATGTTTACAATAACTTGCACCGCCGCTTTGACCGTTCGGCCATCTGGTATATAATAAACATTGGACAAGCGAAAAGCGAGGTATACCATGACGAAAACAAAAAACCCCTGGCACGACGCCGAGACCCACCTGTCCGCCTGCGACCCGGTCCTGGCCCGCATCATCTCCGCCTACGGGCATTGCACCCTCAAGCCGCAGACCGACTACTTCGCCGTCCTCTGTGAATCCATCGTCTCCCAGCAGCTCGCCGTCAAAGCCGCCGACGCCATCTACAACCGTTTCGCCGCCTACTGCGGCGGCGCCCCGACGCCCGCCAAACTTGTCGCCACGCCTCCGGAGAAACTGCGCGAACTGGGCCTCTCCGGCAAAAAAGCCGAATACATGCTCGACCTCGCCGACAGATTCCAACGCGGCGCCATCACCCCCGCCGCCTTCCCCGCCATAGCCGACGAAGAAATAATCTCCCAGCTCGTCAGCGTCAAAGGCATCGGCGTCTGGACCGCCCACATGTTCCTCATCTTCGCTCTCAACCGCCCCGACATCCTTCCCGTCGGCGACTACGGCGTCCGCAAAGCCTTCCTCCTCGCCTACGGCCTCGATGCCATGCCCGGCGCCAAACTCATGGAAAGCATCGCCGCCCCATGGCGCCCCTGGCGGTCTGTCGCCAGCTGGTACCTCTGGCGCAGCCTCGAAAACAAATAACCGGCCCCCAACCCATCAGCCCCCCCTCTGCCACGGCGAGGGGGTTTTTGTCCGCCTTCACCCTAAAAAAACGACCTTGCCCAAAAACTTTTATTTTGATATATGGTAATTTTTGTAAAT
>JALHDI010000326.1 GCA_022839045.1 Sporomusaceae bacterium | reverse complement strand
GGGGCGACGGTTCATGACGGTGGCCAGTTTCGACGAGGTTACCACCGACAGGCCGGAGAAGTCGCTTACCGAGAGACTGCATAAACACGGCGGCCGCAACCAGCAGGGCCGTCTGACCGTCCGCCATCAGGGCGGCGGGCATAAGCGCCTGTACCGGATTATCGATTTCAAGCGTAATAAGGACGGTGTCCCGGCGAAGGTGGCGACGATCGAGTACGATCCGAACCGCTCGGCCCGCATCGCTCTCCTGAATTACGCCGACGGCGAGAAACGCTACATTCTGGCCCCCAACGGGCTGAAGGTGGGCGACACGGTGATGAGCGGCGCGGGCGCCGATATCAAGGTCGGCAACGCTCTGGCGCTGAAGGATATCCCGGTGGGCACGCAGGTCCACAATATTGAGATGAAGATCGGCAAGGGCGGCCAGATGGTCCGCAGCGCCGGCGCATCCGCCCAGCTGATGGCCAAGGAAGGCGGCAACGCTCTCCTGCGCCTGCCGTCCGGCGAGCTCCGCAAGGTGCACGTCAACTGCAAGGCGACCATCGGCCAGGTAGGCAATCTGGAGCACGAGAATATCACCATCGGCAAGGCCGGCCGTTCGCGCTGGATGGGCATCCGCCCCGCCAACCGCGGCGTGGCGATGAACCCGATCGACCATCCGCACGGCGGTGGCGAGGGCCGCTCGCCTGTCGGCCGCAAGCACCCGGTCACCCCGTGGGGCAAGCACGCCGTCGGCGCCAAAACCCGCGGCAAGAAGGCTTCGGACCGGCTGATTGTCAAGAGAAGGACGAAATAACCGCATAGCGAAAGGAGGCCTGTAGGGTGTCAAGATCTGTTAAAAAAGGACCGTATGTTCACGAAAGCCTGCTGAAGAAGATAAAAGCCATGAATTCCAAGAACGAGAAGAAGGTCGTGAAGACCTGGTCGCGGGCGTCGACCATCCTGCCCAATTTCGTCGGCCATACCATCGCTGTGCATGACGGCCGCAAGCATGTGCCGGTGTATATCACCGAGGATATGGTCGGC
>JALHDI010000325.1 GCA_022839045.1 Sporomusaceae bacterium | reverse complement strand
ATGGCGTTGCCGGTGCCGCCCACGAGGTAGCCGCGGCCTTTAAGGTCGGCGAGCAGGGGCTGAAGCTGTTTCTCGTCGGAGACGAGGAATTCGACGTTGTGGCGGGTGGTGAAGCGGAGATAGCCGTCGCAGTATTTATCGGCGATGTCGCAGACTTCCTTGATCCAGTCGGTGCTGACGAGACGGGCCGAGGCTACGCGCACCGAGTAGAGGACGTCGCCGGTTTCGCTGACGTGCTTGAGGACGCCGGGATGGGGAATCTCGTGGTAGGACCATTTCCCGTAGTTGTTGGCGATGACCGGCGGGATCATCATCCGATAGTCGGGAGGGCCGAAATCGGTTCTAGCCATGCTTCACTACCTCCTCTTCCTGCCAGAAGATATACGGGTTGGCGCGCGGTGCGGAAACCATCTGCGGCTGGGGCGTCAGGCCGATGCCTTTGAGGAAGTTGCCCATGCCGACCCGGTAGATGAGTTCGCCGATCCGCTCGCGGTTTTTGGCGTGCTCGTCGAAGTATTCGGTGATCCTGGTGATGAGATCGAAGATTTCAGTGTAGGGGGCGTCAACTTTCATGAACGGCACGAGCACCCAGCCGATGAAGGCGGACTTGACGACAGGGGCCTTGCCGCCGATGAGGATGGCGGCGCCGCGATCCTTGCCGGTCTTGATGGCTTTGGGCATCATGTCGATACAGTTCATGCAGCGGACGCAGTTTTCGGCGTCGAATTTGAGCTCCTGTTTGGCGTTGTCGAATTCGAGGCATTTGGTCGGGCACTTGCCGACGACGAGCTGCTGGATGTCGAAACCGCCTTTGACGTATTCGCGGACGGCGTCCTGGTCGATCTTGAGGGAGTCGCGCCAGGTGCCGATGACGGCAAAGTCGGAACGGGCGGTGGCGGCGGCGCAGTCGTTGGCGCAGGCCGAACATTTGATCTTGAATTTATACGGCCAGGCGGGACGATGGATTTCGTTCTGGAAGTGACGGGTGACTTCCTGGATGAAGTCCATGCTGTCCATGCAGGCGAAT
>JALHDI010000324.1 GCA_022839045.1 Sporomusaceae bacterium | reverse complement strand
CGGCGCCGCGGTCACGGGCACGATCCCTTTCCCGTCCTTCCCGAGGCTCTCGGCCACGAGCTGCTCGAGCCAGTCGCCGAAGGATCGCCAGCCGCGGGGCAAAACCAGCGTGAGCTTGTTGCGCCCGAGGCGGGCGAGCGTGCCCAGCGCCGCACCCAGAAGAAACCCGCCTGAATCGCATCTGCCCGCCGAGCAGGATTCCTTTTCTCTTTGTGCCGCCGCAGCGGCGTTTTCAAGGAGTCTGTCGATGGGCGCGCCGATCAGGGCGGCGGGAATGATCCCCGCCGGAGAAAGGGCCGAGTAGCGCCCCCCGATATCCGGGTTGTTGGAAAAAACATAGGGGAGCTGAAGCTCGAGGGCCTTGGCGAGCATGGGGCTTCCCTCATCGGAGATGAACAGAAACCGGCCGCGCGCCGAAACTGGCAGTTTGTCATATGCGAGGTTGTAAAAATAATTAAACAAAGAGACGACTTCAATGGTTGTGCCGGACTTGGAGGCGACGATAAAAAGGGTTTTGGCGGGGTTTATTTTTTCAGTCACACGGCGGATGGTTGCAGGATCGGTCGTATCGACGATCATCAGTCGGGGAAAACCCGGGGCGGTCCCGAAAATATTGCCAAAGACCTCCGCGGCAAGGCTTGAGCCGCCCATACCCAGAAGGACGACTCTTTCGAGTCCTTCTCTGAAAGGGGAAACGAGTTCCCGGATGCGCCCCGCGTCGGCAAGTGTTTCGACCGGTGCGTGCAGCCAGCCCAGGCGGTTGGAGATTTCCACGGGCGAGGGCTTCCAGACACGGTAGTCGCCCGACCAGATGCGCGCGGCAATGTTTTCGCGCCTCATTTTATCGAGCGCGTCCTCCACTTCTTTTCGGTAGAGGCCGGGGGAAAAAGATATACCTGCTGCTTTCATGGCCTCCCTCAACCAGCCTTCAGGAGGGCTCTGGCGGCGGCGGCGATGGCCTCCGGTGTGAAGCCGAATTTTTCATACAGGACGGGGCCGGGTGCGGACGCACCGAAGCTCGCCATGC
>JALHDI010000138.1:3134-9103 GCA_022839045.1 Sporomusaceae bacterium | reverse complement strand
GCTTGATGTTAGCGCTCACAGCCAGATTTTCGGCTTCGCGGAAGTAGGCGTCGACTTCGCCCGGATTGAGGCCGTGCTGGATGAAAACGAGTGGTACGGGGGGCGACTTGAGGGGGCCAAGCTTGAGAGCCCTCAGGTAGCGGTATGTGGATGTCGGCACGATCGCCGCGTCGAATTCACCCTTAGCCGCAGCCTGGAACAGGCCTCGGTAACAGCGCTGCCGGTTAATTTCGCGCTGCAGGGAGTTCAACACTTTCCGCCAGCCTCTGACCCCTTCGTACGAGGAGGTTTTGGCCGGCAGGTAACGGACCGGGATCTTATAGTCGAACCGGAAGACGAAATCCTGCGGGACGTAGAAGATTACCTCGTGCCCCAGCGCGGTCAGTTCTTCGACGATCAGGCGGTCGAAATCGACTTCATGGCCGCCGGGGGTCATGATCGATTCAAAGATCGCGATTCTCATTTTTCTGTCCTCTGCGGTTTCGGCATATAGTAAAGTTTAACATATTTGACCATCGTGTAGAAGAAATGAAAGGCCGACAGAAAAAAGCCGAGCCTGCCGTCCCGCCAGCCGGACTGGATGATGTAGACCCGGAAGAAGGCCCACCACGGCCGGACGATTATATGGAGCATGCCGCCCCGCTTGCCCTGTTCGTGCATTTTCCGGGCCATAAGGGTGGTGTAGCTATTGAACTTGACGAAATAGCGGTCCCAGCCGGTGTATGTATGATGGGTCATGACGCCGCTTAGCCGGCGTTTGGGAACGGTGACGTTGGCCTGTTCGTGCACCACCCCTTCCCAGGAGACGGCGGTACGGGGGTAAAACCGCAAAGAGTAGTCCGGCCGGAAGCCGCCGTGCATAATGCGCTGGCCGAAGGCGTAGTTATGGCGCAGGATCTCGTACGCCGCCGGTTCGCCGCTGTCCGCCGCGTGACGCATCTCGGCAGCCAGCGCGGGGGTTATCCGTTCGTCGGCATCGAGGTACATCACCCAGTCGGCGTCGGTCTGCGTGAGGGCGAAGTTGCGCTGCGGGCCGTAACCGTCGAATTTCCGGGTCGCCACCCTGGCGCCGAGCTGGCGGGCCAACTCGACCGTCCTGTCGCTGCTGCCGCTGTCGATTACGACGACTTCGTCCGCGAAGGCGGCGCTTTCGATGCAGGGGACGATGTTCTCTTCTTCATTCAAGGTGAGGATGAGGATTGCCAATTTCGCCATCAGGAACCTCTCCCAACAATGCCCGCGCTGCCGCTATCAACGAGTGGTCGCCGGCGATATATTAAACATAATATCTGTCGTACAGTATTTGTCAATACGGCTGCGAACAACAATAACCCCCCGGCTATTCGCCGCGATTGCCGCGTTTGTCCGCCTTCCGGTTGTCAAGCATTGCCAACGCAATGTCGGCTACTTCTGTCGCTTCGATTTGTCGCATGCAATCATGGTGCGCGCATTCCCGCTTGTAGCAAGGCCAGCAAGCAGGCTTTTTACATATCACCTTATCATAGGTACCCCGTGGACCCCATATACGAAAGTCTGAGCGCCCGAAAATCCCCAGAACGGGGGTGCCCACGGCTCCAGCGATATGCAATGGCCCTGTATCAACGCTGACCAGCATGTCAATTGACCAGAGAAAGGCCGCGAGTTCGCCAATGTTGAGGGTGCCGGCGAGAACCGTTGCATTGCCCTCTGCCAAAATATTTAGCTTATCCAGAGCATCTTTTTCGGTCTGTCCGCCGATAAGATAACAGTCCGCTACCTGGGAAAGCCGCCGGATGAGTTCGATGTATCCGGGGTCTGTCCAGCTGTTCAACGGATGGCGTCCATAGGGGCAAAGGGCTACCGCGGGCCGGGCTGAATCCAGTTTTATCTTTTGTTCCAGCGCCTTGGCCGCCTCGGGATCGACCCGGAAAGCGAGGGAGGTGTCCTTGGCCGTGATGCCCAGCGGCGCCAATAAGGCGAGCTGATTCTCCGTCTCGTGCAGCACTTTCGCCCGGCTGGAATCGGCGACGTGAGTAAGAAATGGCGCCGCATGCTGGGCATCATAACCCAGCCGGTATCTGGCGCCGGTAGCCCAGGCCATCAGAGCACTTCGGAGGGCGAAGTTCATAGCCACAGCTAGGTCGTATTTCTCGGCCCGCAGGCATTTGCCCAATTGCCAAAGCCGGAAAAGATTACGATGTATGCCGCGCTTGTCATAGAGGATGACTTTGCCGACATAGGGGTTGCCTCGTGCGATCTGACCCGTGGCCGGAACCACAAGCATGTGGATTTCTGCTTCAGGGTAAGCCGCCTTAAGAGCCCTTATTGCCGGAGTGGACAGGATTATGTCCCCGAGAAAGGCAAGGTTAATTACCAGTATTTTTTTTATCGTTTCCGGGTTTATCATTGCCCGTCTCCATAATGATATTTATTGCTTCATAGACCGCCTCGACGGTTATGCCCGCCAGGCAGTCGAGGCCCTTGGGGCAGGCCCGCCGCCAGCAGCCGGCGCATTCGTGCGCCGTCACCAGGGCTTTATGGCCGCTGCCGTATGGTCCGTTGCGGATGGTGTCGGTGGGGCCGTGGAGGGCGACCACCGGCGTGGCCAGGGCCGCGGCCAGGTGCATCGGCCCGGTGTCGCCACCGACCAGGGCGCGGGCGCGCTTGATGATGTGGGCCAGCTGTTTGAGGGAGGTTTTGCCGGTCAGGTCGACCGGCGGCACGGCAGCCGCCGCGGCGATTTCCGCCGCCAGGGCGGTATCGCCCGGGCCGCCGCTGACGACGGGGGTAAGGCCGTCCTGCCGCAGCTTGTCCGCAAGCGCGGCGAAGAGGGACGTGGGCCAGCGTTTGTTGGGCCAGTTGGCCCCCGGGGAGAGGAGGATGTAGGGCCGGGCGAGGTCGAGGCCGGCTTGCTGGGCCGTTTCCGTAGCCGCCTTCTCTTCCTCGGCGGTGATATGGATCGGGAAGACCGCCTGCTTTACATCGCAGCCGAGCGCCCGCACCACGTCGAGGTAGCGCTCGACGACATGGCCGGCCTGGTTGGGGCCGCAGACCCGCCGGCTGAGCTTGTCGCTCAGTTCGCGGGTGTTGCAGTATACGTAGCGCTCGGGCGCCCCGCTGAGGAAGGCGATGGCGCCGCTTTTGAAGAGCGCCTGCAGGTCGAGGGCCAGGTCGAAACGCCGCGATCTGAGCAGCCTGATAAACGCGGGAGCATAGTCCCGGAAGCCGGACGCTTTTTTCAGCTTCGGCTTATCGAAGATGATTATTTCGTCGATGCAGGGATTGTTGGCGAGGAGGTCGTAGGAGGGCTTCTCCACCACCCAGGTGATGCGGGCAGCGGGGAAGCACTGCTTCAATGCGTAAGCCACCGGCAAGGCGTGAACCACGTCGCCGATGGCGCTGAGCTTGATGATGAGAATATTGTTGTAGGTACGGTCAGCTTTGGGGGCCAAGGGAAACAGTCTCCTTTATTTTGCCGATGATATTGCTGGACGACCGCCCCGGCACTTCGGGAACGAGCACCGTGCGACCGCCGTAGGACGCCACGATCTTGGCTTCGGGTAAGTCCTCCAGGCGGTAGTCGCCGCCCTTAACGTATACGTCGGGCTTGATTTCGGCCACCAGGCCCTCGGCCGTCCGGTCGTCGAAGACGACGACATGGTCGACCGCCGCCAGGGCGGCCAGCACTTCGGCCCGGTCATCCTGGGAGTTTATCGGCCGGTCGGCTCCCTTGAAGCTTTTCACCGATTTGTCGCTGTTGAGGCCGACGATCAGCCGGTCGCCCAACTGCCTGGCAGCCGCCAGATAGCGGACGTGGCCGGCATGAAGGATGTCGAAGCAGCCGTTGGTGAAAACGACTGCAAGGCCGGCGGCTTTGAGGCCGGCAGAAATATCTTTCGCTTCATCTCTAGCGATGATTTTCATGGTATGCTCCCACCGCCTCACGCAGTTCGGCTATTGTTGTTGTCGCCGTGCCCGGCTTCTTCACGACGATGCCGGCCGCGAAGTTGGCCAGCCGGGCCGCCTCGACGTACGAGGCGCCTGCCGCCAGGGCCAGCGCGGCGGTGACGACGGCTGTGTCGCCCGCTCCGGTGACGTCGAAGACTTCGCTTATATTGGAGACCGGGATGTGGGTCACTTTGCCACCGGCCTCGAACAGGCTCATGCCGTCGGGGCCGCGGGTGAGGAGGATCGCTTCGGCCGCCATCGCGGCGAGCAGCTGGTTGCCCGCTTTCTCAAGCGCACCTTCGGCGTCAAGTGTTTTATACCCGAGTGCGGCCGCGACCTCGGCCTCGTTCTGCTTCACGACCGTCGCCCCGGCGAAGGCGAGGATATTGTAGCGCGAGTCGACGATGCAGGGGATGCCCCGGCGGCGGCAAGCCGCAATGACCAGGTCGCGCACCGCCGGCGACAGTGTTATGCTGCCGTAGTCGCTGATGACGACAGCGGCCACGGTTTCGATGCGGGCCCCGATATATTCCAGGAGGCGTTCTTCGACGGCGGGGCTAAGACTGTCCTTGGCCTCGCGGTCGATGCGCACGATCTGCTGTCTTACCGTAGCCAAGCCGCCGGCCATCACCCGCGTTTTGGTGATCGTCGGCCGGCTGGGGTCGATGATGAGGCCGGCCGTGTGAACTTTCTTGCCGGCCAGGATGGCGGCGAGTTCCCGCCCGGCGGCGTCGTCGCCGACTACGCCCACGGCGAAGACGTCGCCGCCGAGAGTGGCTGCGTTGTGAACGGCGTTGGCAGCCCCGCCCGGGACGACCGTTTCGCCGCCGTGTTCGAGCACCAGCACCGGCGCCTCCCGCGAGATGCGGGAGATTATGCCTTCGAGGTAGATGTCGGCCACCATGTCGCCGATGATCATGATCTTGCGGCCGGACAGGTTGTCGATAAGTTTAATCGAATCTGTTTCCAAAGGGTCTCGTTCTCCTTATGCTAAAAATTCGCCACATTCACCAGCCCAATCCACTCGCTGCGTTTGATCCGGTAAGTAATCGTCGCCTGCCAGCAGTGGAGGTTGCGATACCAGGTGACGTCTTGGTCGTAGACGCTGTTGTTTTTGACGTCATAGGTTTGCAGAAATGAAATAGTGTTCATCCGGTCGATAGTAAATCTAAAGCCAATGTCGAACTGGCGCGCCAAGGCTGTGCTGCCGTAATCGAACAGCGAGTAATTGTTCCTTGTATAGTGGTACGCTTGCCAGGTGGTCAGCCTGGGAGACCAGTATTGGTACAGCGTGGCGTCATATATTTGAATATTTGAGGTGCTGCCGTTGTAGCTTTCGCGAACACGCTGAAGGCCCGTCCCTAAAACAAGCTGATGCTTCTTGCTGAACTTGATGGGATCGCCGGTGAAATACAGGTAATAATCCTGGTGCCAGCTAGATTTTGCCGTATCGGTCCATTTGCCGTAGATGGCGTAAAAATTGTAGCTCACCGGCAGGTTGCCAAGCCGGCGCTTATAGTAATCGAAGCGGAATTCCGGCTCTTTCTTGATCAGGTAACTGTTGCTGTCCCGGAATTCGCCCTGAACAACGGATATTTCGTACCGGGGCTCGCGGTCGAATACGCCGAAAGTCGGCTTGAAGCCCCGCTTGCTGTAATAGGCCAGGTCGGTATAGGCGCCCACGCTGCTCGTGTCTGAGTTGTATATGGGGTACTCCAGGTACTGGGCGATCCAGAAACCGTCCTTGCTGGAGTATCCTACCCGCGGGAACTCGCTCTTGTCGTCTTTCAACGACTTTTGATATTTGTCCCGCGAAAAGATAACCGTATTTTTTATCCAGAACTTGGCATTGTACGCGATCAGCTTATCGCCCGGCCATATCTCCACCTTGGTGGCGCTGACGTGGTAATCCGGAACTTTAGCCGGACACATTGTCATCGTACCGTTGGTGATGACGTATTCGCCGGGGAGGAATTCCACCTTTTCGCCGACGACAAAGTCGCGGCCAATCTTCCCGGACGTTTTTTGCATCGACCCGGTCT
>JALHDI010000138.1:0-3126 GCA_022839045.1 Sporomusaceae bacterium | reverse complement strand
CCCGGTCTGCTTGCCATAATTATAGTTTATCTGCGAACCGTTGAGAGTAACTCCTGGCTCGCTATAGTTGGCCTTATCGTCGATCCATATCTCATTCTGTTTGGCGTTGCCGCGGATCAGGTCACCCTTTAGGCTCGTCTTATCCTGGGTTATGACTACGGTCCCCTTGGCAAACATGGTGCCGGTCAGGTCGCTAAAGTATATCTCGTCCGCTTCGATTACGATCGGTGCCTGTGATTTCGGCTTGGCGTCCTTGTCCTTCTCGGCGGCAGAGGCCGTCAGCGGCGGAAAAATGACCATCGCCGCCAGCAATACGCCGCCTAGAAATTTTTTCATTTTTGGCATGTTTTTCTCCTATATTCCAAATGTTGTCTATATTATCTCCAATCTTAAAGATTATTCTACAAATGTCCTCTATCTCCTGCCCACCGAGGCCAGGCAATACCAGGCAGAAACGGGAAAAGGCCGCGTTCGCGGCCTTTTCCGTCCGTTATCCTTATTTTACCTTTATGCCGTATATTTCGGCGTCGGTCTTGGTCTGGATGTAGAGCATCGTGTCGGCCGGGATGGTGATGTCCTGGCCCTGGACGAAGGCGCCGCCCACGATGCCGATGGGGCCGAGGACAACGAGGCCGGCGACCGTGGCTCCCGCGGCGGCAGCCATCGATTTGGTCTCTTCTTTGGCTTTTTCGCCCAGCAGCGTTGCGAGGTTGGTGCCATCGATCGCTACAACGCTGTCGAAGGAGATTTCCAGCTTGGCGTCGCGGCCGAAGTTCCTCGCCGGCTCGACCTTTGTCACCTTGCCGGTGCCGGGAGCGCCCTTGCCGATTACCAACACCCCGCCGATATAGACGTCTTCCGCGGCCTGGAAGGCTACGGCGTCGCCCGCGCGGTTGCTCTTGGTATCAAGCGGCGTGATGATCTTGATCTTCACCAGGCTGTCTTTGACGACGCTGGCATTTTCGACCTCGACCTGGCCGGCGGGAAACGCCAATTGGACCAGCTTGGTCAACCGGTCGTCGAACGAACCCTGGGCCACGCTGCCGAACATTACCCGTTCCAGATTCTCGAGCCGTGCTTTGGCCGGCTGAGCGGTGACATCGTGGGACAACATCCACTCCACGGCGTTAAGCTTGATGGTAAAGGACGGCATCACCGCCGAATTTTCCTTCATATACCCGTAGATGCGGTCCATCTTGGTTATCAAGGCGTCGTTGGTTTCCCGGCCGTACATGTCTCTTTCGATCTTGGCCGCCCGCTCGACCAGCGACCCGGTCTGCTCCGTCCCGTAAAGGAGCTTCTCCACCACCGCCGCCTTGTCGAGCACCGTCATATCGGCTGCGCTCTGGGCGGAAGCAAGGCCGGAGAGGGCCAGGATCGCGATAAGGGTGCAGATCAATATCTTGCGCATCAGTCTTCCTCCTCACTAGTACTGCCACAATATTTCGTGGCGAAAAAAGAAATATCCTGCCGCGCGGCGACAGGATATGGATTTTTTTAGCCTCAGTTTTGGCGAAACAGCCGTTATCAGATGCGGACGTCGATCATCGCCGATACGCCCACGCCCTGCACCCGCGAGAAGTTGACCGGGTTTTTGCTGTCGATGGGGATGAGGGCTTTGACGCGGAGCTGGCTGTTGAAGTCGGCCTCGACCTGGAGGGCGGCCTGGGTCTTGTCGACAAGGTCCTGAGGCCCGGTTATCTGGGCGGCCCCGACGTAGCCGCCGCTGCCGAGGGTGATGATGGGCACGACCTTGGTGGCGTAGTTGCTGTCGGCGTTGTGCTTGGCGGTCAGCGTGTTGATGAAGTTGTTGAGCGGGCCGGCGAATCTGTCGACCAGGATGGCGACGCCGCCCACCTTGAGGATGTCGCCGAGGTTCAAAGCCTGGGTGGCAGGGATGGCCGCGACGGACACGAGGCAGAAAACCACTAAGCCGATTATAATACGTTTTTTCATTTTCGTCACACACCTTCCCGGTTTTGTTATATATTTATTCGTCGTTAGCTGTCCGATTCCTGCCAAAATGGTTAAAAAATGTCGCAATATCTTTGGCGGGCAAAAAAATAGACCGTGCCTTGCGGCACGGTCTATCGGGGATCTTAGAACATGAAGTTGAACTGGATGCGGGTCCGGTTGGAACCGTTGCCGTAGTAGTCGGTGCCATCGCTAGCTTTCTTCATGTTGAACTGGTAGATAGCTTCCAGGGTGACGTTCTTGGCGAGGGCGTAGTAGTACTGGACGTCCCAAGCCTTGACGTTGGACACGACGGTGTAGAGACCGGTGAAGGCACCGTCGTTGGCGCCGTCTTCCATCTTGGTGTACTCGACGAAGGCCTGCCAGCTGCCGGGAACGGACGGTTTCATCTGGCCGTACTGCAGACGGTAGACGTTGCCGACGGGGGACTTGCCTACGACAGCTTTGACGGTGTCGGCGCTATTCTTCCAGTAGTCGGCTACGAACATCCAGTCCTGGCTCAGTTGCCAGGTGGCGCCAACGCCCCAAACTTTCAGGAGTTTTTTGAGGGGGTCGCCCTGATCCTGGTTCTTCATGTACCAGGCGCTCATCTTGACTTTGTCGTCGAACTTGTACGCCAGTTGGCTGTACATAACGTTATTGTAGGGGTTGGCAAGACCGCTAACTTCGTAGGTCGAGCCGGGATCGGCATAGCCGAGACCGAGAGCGGCTTTGCCTTCCTTCCAGGTGAACTCGATGCCGTCGAGGCCGCCGGTGGTGCCGGCAAAGGCGGTGGTTTCGCCGATATTCAGGCTGTAGCGGCCGGCTTTGGCGCTGATGTTCGGCAGGAAGTTCTTGACGGTCATGTTGGCGTCGGACATAAAGTTGGTAGCGGAGTTGGTGTAAGTGCCCATGGTGTTGTGGTTGAGAACCTGCCAGCGGGCATAGAAGCTGACGGAGTCGTTGACGTCAGCTTGGGCGACCAGGCGGAAGCGCTGGGCAAATTTCGGGTTGGTGGCGCCTTTGTCTTCGTGGATATAGCGCAGGCGGACGTCGCCGGAGAACTTGATGTTGGAGGCGTTTTTCTCGAGTTTCGCAACGCGGACGCCGAGGTTGTTCAGTTCGGCGGCGAACTCGACGGCCAGTTTGTCGATGAGGGCCTTGGTTTCAGCG
>JALHDI010000323.1 GCA_022839045.1 Sporomusaceae bacterium | reverse complement strand
TCCTCAGCCTGCTTGATGGCGATTTTCAGGCGTTTGATCGCCAGCGGGTACTCGGCCCGCACGTACAGGTAGCCTTCGTCGGCGCCGATGGCGTAGCCGCAGACGGCCATGCCCTCGATGACGCGGTGGGGGTCGCCTTCCAGGACGCTGCGGTCCATGAACGCGCCCGGGTCGCCCTCGTCGGCGTTGCAGACGACATATTTCTTATCGCCGGCGGCCTTGCGGGTGAAGTCCCACTTCATGCCGGTCGGGAACCCGCCGCCGCCCCGGCCGCGCAGGCCCGACTTCTTCATCTCGTCGACGACCTGCTCGGGAGTCATCGTGGTCAGCGCCTTGCCCAGGGCTTCGTAGCCGCCGACGGCGATATACTCCTCGATGATCTCGGGGTTGATGTGGCCGCAATTGGCCAGCACCATCCGCATCTGCTTCTTGTAGAAGCTCAGCTCGTTGTAATTGGGAATGCTCTCGTGGGTGACCGGTTCTTTATACAGCAGGCGCTGGACTATGCGGCCCTTGTAGAGATGGCTCTCCACCAGTTCGGGGACGTCCTCCGGCTGGACGCGGACATAGAAAGTGCCTTCAGGATAAACGATCACCAGCGGCCCCATTTCGCAGAAACCGTGGCAGCCGGTCTCCACGACCATAATCTCTTTGTCGAGGCCTTTCTTGGCCAATTCCTCGCGCAGCGCCGCTTCGACCTTCGACGAGCCCGAGGCGGTACAGCCGGTACCGGCGCAAATGAGTACGTGAGCTCTCACGTGTTGCATTTTCTTCCCTCCCGTTTCCCGTGTCTATTGAGAAATCTTGCCGACGACCAGCTCTTCCACGATCCGGCCGTTGACCACATGCTCACCGATTATCTTGGCGACGGCGGCCGGCGTAACCTTGCCGTAGGTTATGCGCGGTTCGTCGGGACGGACGACGTCGACCAGGACTTCCTTCTCGCACATACCGATACAGCCGGTCTGGCGGACGGTGACGTCCTGCAGCTTGCGCTTGGCGATCTCGTCGAGGATGGCGGACATTACCTCCC
>JALHDI010000322.1 GCA_022839045.1 Sporomusaceae bacterium | reverse complement strand
CCGCGCCGTCAAAACCGGCCACATCCCCAGCATCAACAGCGTCGTCGACCTCGGCAACGCCGTCTCCCTCAAATACATCCTCCCCATCGGCGCCCACGACATCGGCCGCATGACCGGCGACATCCACCTCCGCCTCAGCCGGCCGGGCGACATCTTCACCCCCTTCGGCAGCCCCGAATCCGAAGAAGTGCCCCCCGGCGAAATCGTCTACGCCGACGGCGCCGAAGTCCGCACCCGCCGCTGGGTCTGGCGCCAGGGCGACAAAGCCAAGATCGAGCACGACTCCCGCGACATCTTCTTCCCCATCGACGGCTTCGCCGATTTCAACAAAGCCGCCGTCCTCGCCGCCCGCGAAGAACTGGCCGCCGCCGCGTCCGCCCTCGGCTGCCGGACGGAAGAATTCTATATCGACCGGGACAACCCCGAAGCGCAATGGTCCGCCTAGCGCTTTTATGCTATAATGTATAAGAACCCCAAACCCAAACAGGAGGTAAAAAAGTGAACAAATCTCTCTGGATCGTAATCGCCGTAGTCGCCCTGCTCGTCGTCTTCGGCATTTCAAGCTACAACAGCCTCGTCGGCATGAACGAAAACGTCAACGGCAAATGGAGCCAGATCGAAAATATGCTCCAGCGCCGCGCCGACCTCATCCCCAACCTCGTCAGCACCGTCAAAGGCTATGCCGCCCACGAGCAGCAGGCCATCGCCGCCGTCGCCGACGCCCGCGCCAAACTGGCCGGCGCCGCCGGTCCCGCCGCCAAGGCCCAGGCCAACGGCGAACTCAACTCCGCGCTCTCCCGCCTGCTCGTCGTCGTCGAAAACTACCCCAACCTCAAAGCCGACCAAAACTTCCGCGCCCTCATGGACGAGCTCAGCGGCACCGAAAACCGCATCGCCGTGGCCCGCAAGGACTACAACGACGCCGTCCAGGGCTACAACACCAAAATCCGCTCCCTGCCGACCAGCATCTTCGCAGGCATGATGGGCTTCGGCCCCAAAGAATACTTCCGGGCCGAGGAAGGCGCCAAACAGGTA
>JALHDI010000137.1 GCA_022839045.1 Sporomusaceae bacterium | reverse complement strand
TGGCCCTGGCGGTGATCGCTCTCGATCAGGTGTCCAAGGCTTATTTGCAGGCCAATATGGCGCCGGGGGCGTCGGTCCCGGTTATTCCCGGCGTTTTTCACATTACTTATGTTCTGAACCCCGGGGCGGCGTTCGGAATTCTCGAGCACCAGACGTGGTTTTTCGTGGCGGTGGCTTTTTTGCTGTTCGCCGCGATGTTGTATTTTTATCCCCGCATACCGCCGGGCTACGGGCTGCTGCGGCTCGGCATCGCCCTGCAGACGGGCGGGGCGGCCGGCAATGTGATCGACCGGCTGAAGACGGGATATGTGGTGGATTTCTTCGATTTCCGCGTGTGGCCGGTGTTTAACGTGGCCGATATGGCGATCGTGGGCGGGGTGGCGCTGATCGTGTATTCGATCCTGTTCCCGCCTGGAAGGAAGGCTGATGAGGGTGACGGGGGAGACGCGCCTGTTTGAGGCGGCGGAAGCCGATAAAGGCGAGCGCCTGGATGTGTTCCTGGCCCGGCAGGCGCCGGAATTGTCGCGTTCCCGCGTGCAGCGGCTGATCGCCGACGGGCGGGTGGCGGTGCAGGGACGGCCGGCCAAGGCCAACCACAAGGTGCAGCCGGGCGAGGCCGTGTCGCTGTCGGTGCCGCCTCCCGAGCCCGTGGCGGTGGAGGCCGAGGCCATCCCGCTCGACGTTGTTTATGAGGACGCCGAGGTGGTGGTGGTGAACAAGCCGCGGGGGATGGTGGTTCATCCGGCGGCCGGGAATTGGCGCGGGACGCTGGTGAACGCGCTGCTGGCCCGCTGCGACGATTTGTCGGGGGTGGGCGGCGAGGTGCGGCCGGGGATCGTCCACCGCCTGGATAAGGATACTTCCGGGGTGATGGTGGCGGCGAAGAGCGACCGGGCGCACGCCAGCCTGGCCCGGCAGATAAAGGACCGGACGGCCGGGCGGAAGTACCTGGCGCTGGTCCACGGCAACGTGAAGGCGGAGGAGGGGTTGGTCGACGCGCCGATCGGCCGCCACCGGACCGACCGCAAGAAGATGGCAGTGGACGCCGAGCATGGCCGCGAGGCCAGGACGCGGTTCAGGGTGCTGGAGCGGTTCCCGGGGTATACGCTGGTGGCGTGCAAGCTGGAGACGGGGCGGACCCATCAGATACGGGTGCATATGGCGTATATCGGCCACCCGGTGGTGGGCGACCCGAAGTACGGGCCGAGGAGTTCGCCGTTCCCGATCGACGGGCAGGCGCTGCATGCGGCCGAGCTGACTTTCCGCCACCCGGCGAGCGGGGCGGAGATGGTGTTCACGGCGCCGCTGCCGGCGGATATGGAGCGAATTTTAGTGAAGCTGCGCGGGGGCGCGGGTAGAACGGGGGGAGAATAATGGTGAAGCTTATCGACAAAACCGTCCTGATGGACGCCCAGGGCATCAGCCGGGCGCTGATCCGCATCGCCCACGAGATCATCGAGAAGAACAAGGGCAGCAGGGACCTGACGCTGGTGGGGATAAGGACGCGCGGCGTGCCGCTGGCCAAGCGGCTGGCGGTGGAGATCGAGAAGATCGAGGGCGTGAAGCTGCCGGTGGGGCTGTTGGATATCACGCTGTACCGCGACGATTTGTCGACGCTGGGTTATCAGCCGATCGTGCACGAGACGCAGATCCCCTTCGCTATCAACGATAAGAAGATCGTGCTGGTGGATGACGTGCTGTATACGGGGCGGACGGTGCGGGCGGCTTTAGGGGCGCTGACCGACATCGGCCGGCCGCAGGCCATCCAGCTGGCGGTCCTGGTGGACCGCGGCCACCGCGAGCTGCCCATCCGCGCCGATTACGTGGGCAAGAACGTGCCGACGTCGCGCAAGGAGATCGTGGCGGTGCAACTGAGCGATACGGACGGCGCGGAGCAGGTTGTGCTGCAGGAGATTGCCGAGTAAGTATTATGAGTCCGCGACCTTTCAGTATGCCGCAGATGAGGCATACTGGGAGGGCGCGACTAAGGAGTGTTTGGATGTTGATGCTGGAGTCGGTGGCAAAGGATAACCGCACGCTTTGAGTCGCGGGATTCCTTGGCGCCGCTTAGGCGGAAGCGGATTCTCCGCGACTAGAAAAAAATTAGTCGAGGAGATGTAAGCATTGGATAAAATGGCAATATTGCACGATATGTTCACCGGTATGCCCCGCGGGGGGCCGGGTTCGAACGCTTCGACGCGGCGGGCCTACGGGCTGCTGGCCGGGGTGCCGGCGGCGCCGCGCATCCTGGATGTGGGCTGCGGCCCGGGGATGCAGACGCTGGAGCTGGCGCGGATGTCGGGCGGCGAGGTGACGGGGCTGGATAACCACCAGGGGGTCGCTGTTCATTATGGGGCTCGACCGGGCGCTAACATACCTGAAGGGCTTTTTGCGACCCGGCGGATATCTCGCGTCATCCGAGCTGACGTGGCTGCGGGCCGGCGCGCCGGAGGAACTGCGGCGTTACTGGCGGGAGGTCGGCGCCGATATCAGGGAGGCGGCCGACTACCTGGCGTCGTTCGCTGCCGCCGGGTACGAGCCGGTGGGCCATTTCGCGCTGCCGGCGTCCGACTGGTGGGACGATTTCTACAGCCCGATGGAGCAGCATCTGCAAGAGCTGCGCGCCAGGTACCGGGACAATGCGGAGGGGCTGGCGGCGGTGGAGGAGATGAAGGTCGAGATCGACATGCACAGGCGGTATGGCGAGTATTACGGCTATATCTTCTTTGTGGCCCGAAAAGGCCGCTGACGAGACTCTTTGTCGTGTAAAAGAATCCCGGCGCAGAGCGCCGGGATTCTTTTTGCTGAAAGCTGGTTGACGATGGGAAGTGTTTCCAGTACGATGTTGTCTGGATATATTTTTGTAACCATGAGGGGGATAGACGATGGCGGCGGTTTTCGAGACGACGACGCTGGCCGGGATGCGGCCGGCGAACAGGATAATAAGGTCGGCGACCCATGAGGGGCTGGGCGACCGGGAGGATTTCGCCGCGCGACTGGCGGAGCGGTATATCAGGCTGGCGCAGGGAGGCGCGGGGGCGATCATCACCGGATACGCGGGGGTGAGCCGCGACGGCCGGGCGTGGCCGAACATGCTGATGATCGACGACGACGACTATGTGCCCGCCTACCGGCAGGTGACGGAAGCGGTGCGGCCGTACGGGGCGCCGCTTATCCTGCAGCTCGCCCACGGCGGGGGACGGACGGAGCCGGCGGTGACCGGCGAGGAGGCGAAGGCGCCGTCGCGGCACCGCTACAAGGGGGCTGCGACGACGGCGCGGGAGCTGACGGAGGGCGAGGTCGAGAGGATAGCCGCCGCTTTCGTGCAGGGGATCATCCGCGCCTGGAAGAGCGGCTTCGACGGGGCGCAGCTGCACGCGGCCTACGGGTATTTGCTGGCGCAGTTCCTGTCGCCGGCGCTGAACAGGCGGCGCGACCGCTGGGGCGGGTCGACGGAGAACAGGTTCCGCATCGTGCGGGAGATAATTGGCCGGGCGCGCCAAACGGTCGGCGATTTTCCCTTGCTGGTCAAGCTGAGCGCGTACGACTATGACGACGGCGGGATGCGGCTGGAGGAGGCGGTGGAGTTGGCGCGCTTTTGCCGGGAGGCGACGGTCGACGCGATCGAGGTGTCGTGCGGCAACGACAACTGGTTCTGCGTGGTGCGGTCGCGGCAGGTGCCGGTGGAGGCGATCCTGGAGCTGTCGCCGGCCTTCCGGGGGGCGTCGTGGCTGAAGAAGAAGGTGGCGGCGCTGCTCATCCCGCGGATGTTCACGACGTATGACGAGCAGGAGAATTACAACGTGGCCGCGGCGGCGGCGGTCAAGGCGGCGGTGGATATCCCGGTGATCGTGGTCGGCGGCGTCCGGCGGCTGGATGCGATCGAGGCGATCATCGGCGCGGGGCAGGCGGATTATGTGTCGATGTGCCGGCCGTTCGTGATCGAGCCGGATATCGTGGCGCGGCTTCAGGGCGGCCGCCAGGCGGGGTCGCGGTGCATCAACTGCAACTATTGCCTGATCGGGGTGGGCGCCAATCCGCTGAGGTGCTACTACGGGCGGCTGCCGGGGAAGGGATAGGATTGCGATTTAGACGGAGAACGCAGATCTTGTGTCGAAAAACACGATGAATATTTTTAAACAACTTCACCCACTCTTTACAAGGTGGGTGATTTTTATTGTTTCTTGAAACAAGTCCACATTAATAGCTTTCGTTAGCTCCTTTTTTCGCCTTAGTCGGAGGAAGTTCCATTTAAGAAGGAATATTTGGAGATTTATTGAAGATTTTGAATAAGGAGGGATAATATTGACTACTTTTATCTTATTGGCCGGTGCCTTGTTAATAGTTGTAGGTTTGGGTGTATTATACGTACCCAATTCTCTTGTTAATAGCCTGGGAGCAGTAGCAAATTTACTAGTAGCACTATTAACTGCAATTTATGCATTTATAACTTATAGGCTTCTTCAAGAAAACGTTAAAGCTAATAAGCAAAACAAGGATTTGGTTACTGAACAATTTAGGCTATCTGTTATGCCTTGCCTTTATTGTACGATAGAAGCAATCAACGTTGAACATCCCGATGTAGAACTATTATTCATAAATAATGTAGGACAAACCCCTGCATATGACGTCGATTTAAGAATCCTTTGTATGTATTCACAAGAGGACAATGATGTTCCTACTTTCCTTTCTTTGTGGGGTTCCGATTATGCAAAAAAATCTTCTAAACTTGAGGCAAATGATGAAGGGTTCTACGCAGTAAGGATGCGGACTATTTATCCAATATTCCCTAATAATCGTAAAATCGAGGTGCCATTGAATTTTCCACCGTTAACGGCTACAAATTATTATGTATTTTGCAGTTTAGAGATATTTATAAAAGAAATTATACACAACTTTATTGGTTCGCACAGGATTCTGGCGAATATAAACTATGTGCACTTGAACCACAGGTATTATGCGAAGGCCCCCGTATTGAATTCAATGGGAAAATAGAACTGGAGAAACTCCCCAAAAACTGGCAACTCTTTATTTTGCTTCACGAAAATCACAGTATATCACTCAGTTTACTACATGACTATGCTTATTCAATAGAGGAAAGTGGGACTTGGAAGAATATATAATTTTTGTAGTGTGGTCCTCGTTGTAAGTAATTTATATGCCCGTTAAGTGTAGATGAGAAACCGTTTACAGCATTTGGCTTTATACGGTTTCTTTTTTGATTTGCCGCAGCCGTTCAGAAGTCCCCAGATGCAAGGCACGCCGATGACGCGCCGCGACGCGTACTTGGTGCGTACGCTAGCAAGCGCCCGGAGGCGTAACGCCGCAGATGGGGGCTTATCAACGGCTGTTATTTTTTCAGTAGCTTCTTTACGGCTTCTTCGTCGGGGGTGACATAGACCGTTTTTTGATGGTCGTAGATGACGAAGCCGGGTTTGGCGCCGGCCGGTTTTTTGACGTGGCGGCGGCGGGTGTAGTCGACGGGGACGGTGGCGGAGGCGCGGGCCTTGGAGAAGTAGGCGGCGAGCATGGCGGCGGCGGCGAGGGCCTCGGGGGCGGGCTCGCGGCCGGCGCATTTCACGATGACGTGGGAGCCGGGGATGTCCTTGGTGTGGAGCCACAGGTCGTCGGGGCCGGCGTGTTTGAAGGTGACGAGGTCGTTTTGGCGGTTGTTGCGGCCGATGAGGATGGGGGTGCCGTCCGGGGCCGCGGCCGCCAGGGGGGCGGCGGGCGGCGCGGGGCGGCGACGGGTTTTTTCTTTGATGTAGCCGCCGTGGACGAGTTCCTGGCGGACTTCGTTGATTTCGTCGAGGACGGCGGCCTGGTCGAGGGCGACGGCGACGCTGTCGAGGTAGGCGAGGTCGGCGCGGCATTCGGCGAGCTGGGCGGCGAGGCTCTGCCGGGCCCGTTTGGCTTTGTTGTAGCGGGCGTAATGGCGCTTGGCGTTGGCGACGGGGCTGAGGAGCGGGTCGAGGGGGATGGCGATGGGGGCGGCGGCATCGTCGTAGAGGTTGGGGAGGATGATCTGGCTGGCGCCGGCCGGGACGGCGTGGAGGTTGGCCATGAGGATGTCGCCGTATACGCGGTATTTGTCGGCTTCGTCGGCGGCGGCGAGCTCGGCGGCGAGGATGGTTTCCTTGCGGGCGAGGCGGGCCGTTTCCTGGACGAGGAGTTTTTGCAGGAGGGTTTTTTCGGGGTTGACGGGCTGGCCCTGGAAGTTGGCGGCGTATTCGACGGCAGCGGTCATGGCCGGGAAGGGGCGGAGATCGCCGGTGAGGTGTTCGGGATGGAAGGCGGCGAGGGCGAGGAGTTTGCCGCCGTCGACGCTGAGGGCGACGGTGGGCTGGGTTTCGCCCGCCGCGAGGGGGGCGGCGATGCTGGCGACGGCTTCGGCGAGGGCGCCGGCGTCGGCGTCGTCGAGGGCGGCGACGGGGTGGTCGGCGGGGAGGCCGGCCCGCCAGGCGATTTCCCTGGCGGTGACGGGGCCGACGCCTTCGGCGGCGGCGACGATGGCCTTGGCGAGGCCGAGGGCGCCGTGGCCCTGACGAAGGGCGGCGACGAAGGCTGCGGGCCCGGTGGCAAGGAGGTCGGCGCGGGGCTGGCCGGGGGGCAGGGCATAGGGCCGCCCGGGGAGGACCTGGCGGACGCGGCTGATGCCGAAGCCGACGCGGCGGATGGCGTCGAGGACGAGGCCGTCCTGGACGAGGATGATGTTGCTGTGTTTGCCCATTATCTCCAGGACGAGCTGTTTGGTGACGATGAGGCCGCGCTCGCCGCGGGTGTCGATCGCGAAGGTGACGACGCGGTCGAGGCCGTGCTGGGTGACGGAGGCGACGCGGCCGTCTTCGAGGTGTTTCCTGAGGAGCATGCAGAAGGAGGGGGGGACGGCCGGGTTCTCGGGGAGGGCGGCCGGCAGCCAGGCGGCGGCGCTGTCGGGGCTGGCGGACAGGAGGAGGGCGATGTTTTCGCCCGGCTGGCGGAGCCAGATGCCGAGGCGGAATTTGTCGGGCTGGGATATCTTGTCGACGCGGGCGCCGGCCAGCCGTTTGTCGAGTTCGGCCACCAGCGGCCGTAAAGAGAGGCCGTCGATGTTCATGGGAGCAACCTCCGCGGTAATTTTCGCCATTAGTATATCATCCCTGCCGTGAGGGGTCAAATGTATGTCAAAGCGTCACGGCAACGGGTCTAAGGATGCCAGTTTTGGAATATCATGGTTAGAGAAAGGCCGTTATCTTTCATTCCTTGAATTGAGAATGGCCGTTCAGAAACCCCCAGATGCAAGGCGCACCGGAAAAGCGCGCCGCGACGCGTACTTCGGGACGTACGCTAGCAAGCGCTTTGAGGAGCAACGCAGCAGATGGGGGTTTATCAACGGCCTCTAAGTACAAAGAGGGGTGGACTTATGGAGATGTGGCATGCAAGGACGTCGGCCGACGCTCTCACCTACTGGCGCACCGACCGCAGCGAAGGACTGACGAACGCCGAGGCGGCGGAGAGGCTGAAGCTGTTCGGCTACAACGAGGTGGCGGAGAAGAAGCGGCCGGCCTGGTGGCGGCGTTTCCTGGCCCAGTTCCAGGATTTCATGGTGCTGGTGCTGATGGCGGCGACGCTGATTTCCGCGCTGCTGGGCGAGTATGCCGATGCGGTGACGATTCTGGCGATCGTGGTGCTGAATGCGGTGCTGGGTTTCATCCAGGAGCACCGGGCGGAGCAGTCGATGTCGGCGCTGAAGAAGCTGACGGCGCCGACGGCCCGCGTGATCCGCCACGGGGGCGTCCAGCATGTGCCGGCGCGCGAATTGGTGCCGGGCGATATCCTGCTGTTTGAGCCGGGGGATGTGGTGGCGGCCGACGGCCGGCTAGCGGAGACGACCAATCTGGAGGCCGAGGAGTCGGCGCTGACGGGCGAGTCGCTGCCGGTGCGCAAGCTGGCCGACCGGGTGTATGACGAGGATGTTACGGTGGGCGACCGCAAGAATATGGTGTACGCCGGCACGGTGGTGACCCGCGGCCGGGGCGTGGCGATCGTGTGCGGCACGGGGATGAATACCGAGGTGGGCCATATCGCCAGGCTCATCCAGACGGCGACGGAGGACGAGACGCCCCTGCAACGACGTCTGGATAATCTAGGGCGGTGGCTGGTGTGGGGCTGCCTGGGGGTGTGTCTGGTGGTGGTGGCGACCGGGGTGGCCAGGGGCGAGCCGCTGCTGTTGATGTGCATGACGGGTATAAGCCTGGCGGTGGCGGCCATCCCCGAGGGGCTGCCGGCGATCGTGACGGTGGCTCTGGCGCTCGGGGTGCAGCGGATGATCCGCCGGAACGCGATCGTGAGGAAGCTGCCGGCGGTGGAG
>JALHDI010000321.1 GCA_022839045.1 Sporomusaceae bacterium | reverse complement strand
CGTCACCCACAAGGTCGATAAGGAGTGCGGCACCGATTACCACAAGCGGTTCGTCGAGTACATGAAGTATGTCCAGGAAAACGACCTGATGGTCGCCGGCTCGATGACCGACGTGAAGGGCGACCGCGGCAAGAAGCCCGGACAGCAGGCCGACCCCGACCTGTATGTGCATATCGTGGAAAAGCGTCCGGACGGGATCGTGATCCGCGGCGCCAAGGCCCACCAGACGGGGATGGTGAACTCCCACGAGATGCTGGTGCTGCCGACGACCAACCTGGGGGCGGGGGACAAGGACTACGCCGTGGCCTGCGCCCTGCCGGTGGACGCGCCGGGGGTGGTGCACATCTTCGGCCGCCAGACGAACGGCGAGCGTCGCCTGGAGGGGGATATCGATACCGGCAACGCGGAATTCGCCATCGTCGGCGGCGAGACGCTGACGGTGCTGAACGACGTGTTCGTGCCGTGGGAGCGGGTGTTCATGTGCGGCGAGTACCAGTTCGCCCAGGAGTACGTGGAGACGTTCGCCTCTTACCATCGCCAGAATTACGGCGGCTGCAAGGTGGGGGTGGCGGACGTGATCATCGGCGCGACGGCGTCGATGGCCGACTACAACGGCGTGCCCGGCGCTTCCCATATCAAGGATAAGCTGATCGAGATGATCCACCAGGCGGAGACGATGTATAATTGTTCGATCGCCTGCTCGGCCGAGGGCCATAAGACGGAGGCGGGCAACTACTATGTCAATACGCTGCTGGCCAACACCGTAAAGCTGAACTGCACGCGGACGATGTACGAGATCTCCCGCCTCGCCCACGATATCGCCGGCGGCTTCATCGCCACGCTGCCGTACGAGGCCGACTACCGGGCGGCCGAGACGGGGCCGCTGATCGACAAGTACTTTGCCGCCAACCCGGCGGTGCCGACCGAGCACCGGATACGGATGGCGAGGCTGCTGGAGAACATGACCGGCGGCACGGCGCTGGCCGAGGCGATGCACGGCGCCGGCTCGCCCCAGGCGATGCGGGTGATGCTGTACC
>JALHDI010000136.1 GCA_022839045.1 Sporomusaceae bacterium | reverse complement strand
TCGGTTCTGTCAACAACCTCTTTTTGGTAACTCTGCCGCCGTTTGCCTCGCCTGGCCTTTTCAGCCAGCCTCGCTTGCGGCGACTTTGTTATATTAACATAACTCACAAGTCATGTCAATATGTATTTTTTGGATTTGTCCGCCACAGAGGGGCAATAAAAAACGCTCTGAGTTTCCTCACGAGCGAACTTAGTCGCCTCTTACCGTGACAAAGATTATGATAGCACACCGGCCGGGCAATGTCAAGCGAGACACCGTATATTAATACGATGTCTCGCAGTAGCGGGCGATGTATTCTTCGGTCAGGGCATCCAGCGTACGGCGCAGTTCCATGACGCATTCTTCGGACAGGTCATAAGATTCAACACCACCGTGAACGATGGTAGCGAGCTTCTGGATGCGTTTGAAGAGTTCCAGTTTGGCCATCGTCAATACCTCCTTGCATTAGTCTCTGTAGATATTAACAATGGCCGGGCAAATTGTAAATAGGTTGTAAAAAACGCAGAAGAGAAAGTTATTTCTGATTATTATGCGGGGACGGCATTTTTCTTGAACCAATTGACGAGGTGGTCGACCTTGTACTTGCCGGTCTCGGTTCCTTCGGCCAACTCCACGAGGCTGTCCTGGGTAGATATTATATTATAGCCGTTTACGCGCAAGAGGAGAAGAGAACACATCAGCGCGGTCGGTTTGTTGGCTGAGGCGAAAGGCCTGGAGTTGATCATGGCATACATGAGGACCGCTACTTTGGTGAAAACGTCGGGGTAGAGCTCTTCGCCTTCGAAGGCAACCAGCGGCTTGGCCAGGATGCTGTCGAGCAGGCTGTCGTCGTTTATTCCCGGCTGGGCGCCGGTCCGCCGGACGATTTCCGAGTAGATGTAGATGACCTCTTCCAGGCTGAGGTAGCGCATTATTTATTCAGCCTCCTCAGGGCAAAATCGTAGTCGATGAGGAGCTTGTCCACCAACCGGACGAAGTCGATCGAGACGCTGCCGCTTTTTACGACAACCGGTCTGAGGATAATTTCCCGCTTCTCGCGGTTAAGCTCCACCGACACGTGGGAACCGTCCCCGAGCCCCAGCGCCTTTAGCATTTCGAAAGGCAACGATACGACCGAGCTGTTGCCCGCCTTGAACACTTTGCGTACTTCCACGCTGACCTCCCGCAAACCGTCATTACAGTATATACTTACATTATAACTGATGGGCTGCCTGCGGGCTACAGAAATTTGCCGGTCGCCGCCCCGCCAAGGTAGCGGCACAGCCTGCCCTGCCGGGTGTCGCGTTCGTCCATGAGGCGTTCGATATCGTCGCGGATGGTCCACCAACCCGACTGCCAGTTGGCAAAGAGGGTGTGGCTGGCCGGGGCCCGCCCGATGAGGCGCTGGATGACGATGTCGGGATGGAGATATTCGAGGAAGGTTACGACGCGTCCGACATATTCCTGTTTGCTGATGATGGTGACCTCGCCCTTGGTGTACCAGTCCGCCATGACCGTCCCCTTGACGATATAGAGGGCGTGGAGTTTAACCTGTTCGACGCCTAGGGCTGACAGCACCTTGGCATTTTCGATCACATCGGTGACGTCGTCCCACGGCAGATTGAGGATTATGTGGGCGCAGGTTTCGATCCCGTACCGTTTAGCCCTTAGGGCTGCGTCGATAAACTCGGCCAGAGTATGCCCGCGGTTGACCCTGAGCAGGGAGTGGAAGTTCACCGTCTGGAGGCCGAGTTCGAGGAATATGTCTACATTATGGGCGGCACGTACCGCGGCCATTACTTCCAGATGTCTGTCGCCGACGCAGTCGGGCCTTGTGGCCACCGCCACGCCTACCACACCGGGCCGGCAAGCCTGGCTGAGGTAGTCGGCGAGTCTGCCGGACGGCAGATAGGTGTTACTGAAGTTCTGAAAGTAGGCGATGAACTTTTGCGCCTTGTATTTGGGGGCGATGTGGGCGATGTTGGCGGTGAGCTGTTCGGCGACGGTCATCGCGGCCGGAAGATTTTCGTAGCCGGCGCCGATTTCGCCGCAAAAGGCGCAGCCGGACACGCCGCAGGTGCCGTCCCTGTTCGGGCAGGTGACAGGCAGGCTGACCGGCAGCTTATAGACTTTTTCCCCGTACCGTTGCCGCAGGTAATCGGAATAGACGCGGTAGCGCATCAGAACGCACGTCCCTTCAGGAAGTCGCTCGGCTCCACGGTCTGCCAGGAAGGTGCGCCTCCGGAGCGTGAAAAAAGCACGGCGGTCGGGCGCTCGATGAACCGTCCGTCGGTGAGCCAGGCGGGGATGTCGAGGTCGAATACTTCGATATGGTGTTTTTTTCTCACCTCGCGCCAGCTTGTGAAGGCGTAACCGGGCAGATAGCGGCGGACGGTGGGCTCGTCCCGCCAGAAAGCGGACTTGGCCTCTTCCCACTCCGTGCCGTCCCAGGGGAGGAACTCCGGCCACCCGGCGTCGCGGTCGCTGCCGAGGGTGTCGAATTTGAGGAACTGGCGGCAGACGGCGGCCTGTGCGGTGAGGGCTTCCCGGCAGAAACCGTCGAGGTGGCGGGCAAGGCTCTTGCCGCCGGGGGCTATCAGATGCAGGTCGTGCTTTTCCCAGTAGCCGGAAATCGCCTCGTAAAGGGCGAAAGCGTCGCCGCCGCTGGCGGCGGTAAGCCAGTCGAGGGTGGCAGGAAAGCGGCCGCTGTTGTATAGCTGATTGAACATTTCCTCGAAAATCTTCAGCTTGCGGATTTCTCCGTAGGAGATATATTGGTTCGCCAGTACCTCGTAAGGAGCTTTGTCCATGAAGACATAGCCGTGGTCGGCGGCCGCGCGCCTTATTCCCGAGCCCCTGAGAAGCTTGAGGAAGCCAAGCTGCAACATATGGGGTTTGAGGGCGTACACGTCGTTGAAGGACTGGCCGAACCGCCGATAATCTTCGTAGGGCAGGCCGGCGATGAGGTCGAGGTGGAGATGGATGCCGGTGGCGCGGAGCGCGTTTACATTAGCCACGATCCGCGGCCAGTCGTTACGGCGCCTGATTTCCGTCAGTGTCTTGTTATTCGTGGACTGAACGCCGATTTCGAGTTGGAAGCGTCCCGGCGGCGCGGCTCTGAGCAAAGCCAGCCCATCGTCGTCGAGCAGGTCGGCGGCGATCTCCAGGTGAAAGTTGGTGGCCGTATCCTGGGCGGCGAGGAATTCGATGATCGGCAGGTAATGCTCGCGGCGGGCGTTGAAGGTACGGTCGACGAATTTGACCTGTTTCACACCGTGGGCGATGAAGAAGCGCAGTTCGTCCAGCACCCTGGGAACGGGCAGAAAGCGGACGCCGGTGGTGGCGCTGGAGAGACAGTATTGGCAGGAATACGGGCAGCCGCGGGAGGACTCGTAATATACGATCCTGCCCCGCAGGTCTGTCATGTCGGCTTCATCATAGGCGAAGGGGATTGATGCCAGGTCGTCGATCACTTGCGGGCTGCCTACCGTAATCACGCCGCCGCGACGGTACGCCAGCCCCTGGGCACCTTCCGGCTGCCGGCCCGCGCCCAGATCGGCAAGCAGCGCGGCCAGCGTCGCCTCGCCCTCGCCCTGGACGATGTAATCGACGGCAGGATTAGCCTCCATCACCCTGTTCGGGTCGTACGAAACCTCCGGTCCGCCGAGAACGATGACGGTGGCGGGCAGCACCTTTCTTACCAGGCCGGCAAGCGTCAATGTAGCATCGATATTCCATATATAACAGGCCAACCCAAGCACGTCTGGTTTCTCCCGGAAAATGTCGCCGAGGATGGCGAGCAATTCGTTGTTGACCGTATATTCCCGGACGGCGATATCGGGGCAGACCTGCCGGCAGTATCGCCGGAGGCTGTATAACGCCAGCGCGGAGTGGACGTATTTGGCGTTCAGTGTCGCCAGCAAAACTTGCACACAGCATCACCCGAAAGTATTATTCCCCCCCGGTCGTCCCTATCCCTGCTCCCTGCCCGATCGGCCGGGGAATTCACCGCCCGCCCCCGTTCAGCATACTATAAGAGAGGCATATGGGGAAGGAGAGTGGATTTATGCGCATCATCATAGACGGACAACGGATGCCGGTCCAGGCACGGGCTTCCAAGGACATCCTCTCGATGCTCAAGAGTATGTCGAAGATGCTTGGCTGGGGCATTTTCTATGACGCCGCCAAGGAGGTCGTCTATATCAATTCGAAGAGCTCCAGTCCGCCGACGCCCGCCCCTGACCGGCAGACGGGGGCCGAGTCCATCGAAAGCACCCGGCTCCTCGGCAAGACCATCTGCATCGATCCCGGGCACGGGGGCAGCGACCCCGGCGCCGTCGGTCCCACCGGCACCATGGAAAAGGACAATACGCTGGCGATCAGCCTCCTGCTCCGCGACCGGCTGGAAAAGAACGGAGCGACGGTGGTGATAACCAGGGACAGCGACAAGGATGTGTCTTACCCTGATTCGTCGGCCGACGAGGAACTGGGGGCGCGGGTAGATACCGCCAACGAATCGGCGGCCGATATCTTCGTCAGCATCCATAACGATGCTTTCACCAGCCCCTCCGCGGCCGGCACGACCACCTTCCACTACGGCGACACCGAATCGGTCCGCCTGGCGGGCCACGTGCAGAAGTGCCTGGTCGACGAACTGGGCACGCGCGACCGCGGCAGCCGCTTCGCCAGTTTCTACGTCATCCGCTACACCGATATGCCGGCTATCCTGGTGGAGGTAGCCTTCATCTCCAATCCCGAGGAGGAACTGCTGCTGGCCAGCGTTGACGGCCGGTATAAAGCGGCCGAAAGCATCTTCCAGGGGATCGTCAAGTTCTTCAAGGTATAGATTCGGCAGGCGCTACCCGCCGAAGTTATGGTGGCCCCGGGTCTGCGGCCCGCTCCGCTCACGAGCGCGCCGCAGATGGACTTTATAAATACCTCCCGCGGTATAAAAGTCACAAATTTCCGGGAAAGATAAACAGGAAGTTTGCCCCACTTCTGCTAATATATAAGGATAAGAATAAACAGCAGAAGGGGTTTAGGAGTGAGAATATTAGCGATGGCGACGATTGTTCCTTTTTTCCTCGGCACGCTGCTGCTGGGCAGCGCTGCCGCCGAAGCCGGCCCTGCGTCTGGCGGCAAGGTTCCCGAACGCAGCGAAATACCCGCCGAATTTAAGTGGCGCCTCACCGACATATACGCCGACGAGGCCGCCTGGCAGGCCGACTTCGAAAAACTCAAGACACAGCTGCCGAAGATCGGCCAGTTCCGCGGCAAACTCGGCAACGCCGGCAAAGACCTGGCGGCCTGCCTGAAGCTGCGGGACGAAATCGGCGTAATCGGCGGCAAGCTGTACGCTTATGCCCGCATGCACCGGGACGAAAATACCGCCGACGCCAAATACCAGGGTTTGACGGGCAAGGTCGAAACCTTACTGGCCGAGGCCGGGGCGGCGACGGCCTATATCGAGCCGGAAATCCTAGCCATCCCCGAGGCCAAGCTGGCCGATTTCCGCAAACAAGAGCCCGGTCTGAAAGACTACTCTTTCTATTTCGATAATCTGCTACGCCAGAAAAAGCACGTCCTGTCGCCCGCCGAGGAGGAAATCCTCTCCCGCTCGGCCGAAGCCACCTCGGCGGCGGAAAACGCTTTCAACATGCTCGCCCATGCCGATATGCGCTTCCCGGAAATCACCGACGAAGACGGCCAAAAAGTGCAACTCAGCGAAGGCCGTTACCGCTCCTTCATCATGTCCCCCGACCGCAAGGTGCGGGAGGACGCCTTCAAGGGACTGTTCAATACTTACAATCAGTACCGCAACACTTTCGCCGCCACCTTGGGCGGCAACGTGAAGAAGAACGTATTCTATGCCAAGACCCGGAAGTACCAGACCACCCTCGAGTCGTCCCTGGAAGGCGACAACGTTCCGCAGGCGGTCTACGACAACCTCATCGCCACCGTGCACGCCAACCTGGGGCCGCTACACCGCTACGTCGCCCTCAAACAAAAGGCTCTGGGCGTCGACGAGATGCACATGTACGACCTCTATACGCCCCTCGCTTATGAATATGACGAAGCTCTGAAAACCATCAGGGAAGCGCTCTCTCCTCTCGGCCCCGAATATGCGTCGATCCTCGATAAGAGCTTCACCTCGGGCTGGATGGATGTGTACGAAAACAAGGGCAAACAGACCGGGGCCTATTCGTGGGGGGTATATGGCGCCCATCCGTTCGTGCTCCTCAACTACCACAACCGCTATGACGACGTTTCCACCATCGCCCACGAACTAGGCCACGCCATCCACAGCTATTACAGCCACAAGAGCCAGCCGTACGCCACCTCCCACTACACCACCTTCACCGCCGAAGTGGCCTCGACGACCAACGAGATCCTCCTCATCGACCATATGCTGAAAACCACCACCGACAAGCGCGTGCGCCTCTATCTCATTAACCAGTACCTTGAGGCGGTAAGAGCGACGGTGTACCGTCAGACGATGTTCGCCGAGTTCGAAAAGCTCATCTACGCGAAAGCCGAAGAAGGCGAAACCCTTACCGCCGACCTGCTTGACGCCATGTGGCAGGAACTGAATGAGAAATATTACGGCCCGGGCATCGTGGTCGACAAGGAGATCGACATCGAATGGGCGCGCATCCCGCACTTCTACTGGCACTTCTACGTGTACCAGTATGTGACCGGCTACGCGGCCGCCACCGCCCTCGCCGACCAGATCCAGAAGGAAGGCCAGCCCGCGCAGGAGCGCTACATCAACTTCCTCAAGAGCGGCGGCAGCGATTACTCCATCGAGATCCTCAAACGGGCCGGGGTCGACATGTCCACCCCCAAACCCATCGAGGTAACGCTGCAAAAATTCTCTACGTTACTGGATGAACTTGAGAAAATACTCAGCGAACCTTGACATATCTGTTAACTAATGGTTATTATATAGTAAGCTAGACAAATTGCCCCGGTCCGTGTTCGCAGGTTAGTCTTACCAACCGACTGGCATTTGTTTTAGTGATATCATTAAGGAGGTTGGTTAAGAGTAATGTACGAAGACAGGACCCTCACTTGCAAGGAATGCGGCGCCGAATTCGCTTTCACCGCCGCCGAGCAAGCTTTCTACGCCGAGAAAGGTTTCCAGAACGACCCGTCCCGTTGCCCGGCCTGCCGCGCGGCCCGCAAACAAAGCCGCAACGACCGTCCGGCCCGGGAAATGTTCACCGTAACCTGCAGCGGTTGCGGCATCGAGAGGCCCGGGAAATGTTCACCGTAACCTGCAGCGGTTGCGGCATCGAGACCCAGGTTCCCTTCAACCCCACCGCCGGCCGTCCGGTATACTGCCGCGACTGTTTCCAGGCCAGCAAACGCTCGTACTAAAAACCGCTAAGACCCTAGCCTGAGCTAGGGTCTTTTTTTTGCCTGCGCGCCGCAGACACGAAAAACATAATCCGCCGCGAGGGGAATAACGGGCCGGCGTGGAATAGAATAGGCATCACCGAAGGCTTCCCGGCTCCGAGCCGTTCCAGCGGCCCAAGGCGCATTTGCGAGAAATATGAGGATAAAGACCATGACCAATTTTCCTGGTTCATTCCGCGAAGCTCTGGCCGGCGCGAACCGTCCGCTGGTGGGCGCCCACCGCGGGGCGAGCGCGGATTATCCCGAGAACACGACGGCGGCCTTCGCCGCTGCCGCCGCCCAGGGCGCGGATTTTTGGGAGCTCGACGTGCGGCTATCCGCCGACGGCGTACCGATGGTCATCCACGACGCCGCCATCGACCGCACCACCCACGGCCGCGGCCTGGTCCGCAACCTGACGGCGACGACGCTCGAGGGGTACGGTGTTCCGGCTCTGTCCACCGTTCTGGGCCTTGGAACGGGGCGGACTCTCTTTAACGTTGAGCTGAAAAGTGATGACGACCGACCCGAACTGGCCGCAGCGGTTATTGCGGTGATCGGAGCCCTGCGGCTCGAACGCCACGTCCTCGTCTCCTCCTTCGACCATGACGCTCTGTCGCTGGTCAAAGCCGGCGCGCCCTTCATACTCACCGGCGTGCTCTATGAAAGCCCCCTGCCCGATCCGGTCGGCTACGCGCGGGAACGCGGCGCCGACGCCGTGCATCCTTACTTCCGCCTCGCCGGCACCCGCCTCTGCAATGCCGCCCGCGACGCCGGTCTGTTCGTCATCCCCTGGACAGTCGACCGGCCGCTGTATCTGCGCTATTTCACGGCGATCGGAGTTCAGGCGGTCATCACCAACCGGCCGGCGGCAGCCGTTTCCCTGCTAAAAAAACCTACATAACGCGGTGCTCGACAGTTCCGGCCGGCCAACCCGGTCATTTTTATTTTCCGCCCGGATGGCGACGGCTCGGTCGTGCAACACTAAACTCATCCTAAATTCTCGTGAACGGGTGATCCGATGCCTCCACGACCGATGCCTGAAATCATCCCGCCAATGCTCGCCAAAGCTGGAGCGATGCCGGCCGACCCCGCCCTGTGGGGCTTCGAGATCAAATGGGACGGCATCCGCGCCGTCGCGTACCTCAACACGGGCGGGTTACGCCTGCTGAGCCGGAATCACAAAGATATCACCGCCCAGTATCCCGAACTCCGCGCCCTGGCTTCTTCCCTGCCCGGCAACCGCCTCATCCTCGACGGCGAAATCGTAGCCTTCGGGGCGGACGGACGGCCCTCCTTCTCCCGGCTCCAGCACCGTATGGGGCTCAGTTCCCCGCGGACGATCGCCAAGGTGGGCCGCGAAATACCAGCCACTTATATCATTTTCGACGTCCTGTACCATGACGGCCGCCTGCTCGTTGACCTCCCCTACAGCGAACGCCGCCGTATCCTGGAAGAACTGGCCCCGGCCGGGCCTGCCTGGCAGACACCGGTCCACAAGGCCGGCGAAGGCCCTATAATGCTGGCCGCCAGCCGGAAGGTCGGCCTCGAGGGGATACTCGCCAAGCGGCTCGACAGCAAATACGAAGCCGGCAAGCGCAGCGGCGCCTGGCTGAAAATCAAGAATCATCGCCGCCAGGAGCTCGTCATCGCCGGCTGGGTGCCGGGTCAGGGAAAGCGAGAGGGCACTATCGGCGCCCTGCTGGTCGGTTATTGGGAGCGGCCGTCCGGCAAGGCCGCCCCCCGCCTCGTATATGCCGGCAAGGCAGGCACCGGGTTCTCCGCCCGCACGCTGGCCGATCTCGCCGCCAAGCTCGCCCCGCTTCGCCGCGAGACCAGCCCCTTTGCCGTCAACCCGCCGGTAGCCGATGCCGTCTTCGCAGCCCCGCTGCTGGTCGGCGAATTCGAGTTCACCGAATGGACCCCTCATAACACCCTGCGCCACCCGTCCTTCAAGGGCCTGCGGCCCGACAAGGACGCCTCGGCGGTGGTTCGGGAACCGACGCCATGATAGGAGGAATAGCATGCAGCGACCGATTTGGAGCGGAGCGATAAGCTTCGGGCTGGTCAACGTCCCGGTGAAATTGTATAATGCTGTCAGGAAGAGGACTGTCAGCTTCCATCAGTTGCGCGCGAAGGACGGCTGCCGCATCCGCCTGAAAAAAGTTTGCTCCGCCGACGGTGCCGAAGTGCCCGCCGACAACATCGTCAAAGGCTACGAAATTTCCCCCGACCGGTATGTGACCGTGTCGGCTGAGGAGTTGCAGGCGCTTTACCCGCAGGCCAGCCGCAGCATCGAGATCGAGGATTTCGTGCGGCTGGAGGAAATCGACCCGCTGTATTTCGAGCAGTCGTACTACCTTGTCCCCGACAAAGGGGCGGCCAAGCCCTACAGGCTGCTGATGACGGCAATGCGCGGCGCCGGCCGGGTGGCCGTGGCCCGCTTCGTCCTCCGCAACAAGGAATACCTCGCCGCCCTCAGACCGGCCGGCCTGACGCTGAGCCTGTCGACGATGCATTTCGCCGACGAGATCATCCCCCAGGAGGAACTCGAAGGTCTGCCGGGGGAGGAAACGGCCCCCACCAAACGGGAACTGGCGATGGCCGGCCAGTTGATCGAATCGCTGACCGCGGACTTCGACCCGGAAAAATACCGCAACGAATACTACCGGCGGGTGATGGACCTCATCGAACGCAAAGCCGAAGGCCAAAAAATCGTCGCCCGGCCGGCGGCCGAGGAAGGGGCGAAGGTCATCGACCTGATGGCGGCGCTGGAAGCAAGCTTGGCGGCCGTAAAGAAGAAACCGCCGGTGAAGGAGAGGAGGAAGAGGGCAAGTGCCCGCTAAAACGCTTGTCAAGATCGCCGATCAGGAATTGGCGCTGTCCAACCTGGACAAGGTTTTCTACCCCGCCACCGGATTCACCAAGGGGCAGATGATTGATTATTATATCCGCGTCGCTCCCGCCCTCCTGCCCCACCTGGCCGGTCGCCCGGTGACGCTCAAACGCTACCCCGACGGGGCGGCCGACGACTTCTTTTACCAGAAGGAGTGCCCCTCCCACCGGCCCGACTGGGTGCCGACCGCGCCGGTATGGAGCGAGGGCAACAACCGCAACATCAATTTCTGCCTGCTGGCCGACACCCCCGCCCTGGTATGGGCGGCCAACCTGGCAGCCCTTGAGCTGCACACCTCCCTGTCGCTCGCCGTCGCGGTGGCCACGCCGACGATGATGGTCTTCGACCTCGACCCGGGGCCGCCGGCGACCATCCTCGACTGCACCCGCGTTGCGCTGTGGATAAAGGATGTCTTTGACCACTACGGGCTGGTAGCCCTGCCCAAAACCTCGGGCTCGAAGGGCCTGCAGGTATACGTGCCCCTCAACACCCCGACCGACTACGACCATACCAAGGCGTTCGCCCGCGCACTGGCCCAGCTGCTTGAGAAGCAGCACCCCGACGAGGTCGTGTCGCGGATGACCAAGGCGCTGCGCACCGGCAAGGTGCTGATGGACTGGAGCCAGAACGACGAGCACAAGACCACGGTCTGCGTATACTCGTTGCGGGCCCGGCCGACGCCGACCATCTCCACGCCGGTGACCTGGGACGAGGTGGCCGCGGCCTGGGAAAAACGTGATGCGGCCGCGCTTACCTTCGAGGCCGGCGATGTATTGGACCGCGTCGAGCGGTTGGGTGACCTGTTCACGCCCGTGTTGACCCTGAAGCAGCGACTCCCCTCTTTGTAGCCTGAATCGCACAAACAAGACCCGCCGGAACCCCGGCGGGTCTTTCACCTTGCCTCGTATACCTAGCCTCTAGGCCCGGCGGCCACAACCTCCGCCGGCACATCCTTCCCGAACTTCACGAAATTCTTCACGAACCGCGCGGCCAGCTCGGCGGCCGCCTTGTCGTACGCCACC
>JALHDI010000320.1 GCA_022839045.1 Sporomusaceae bacterium | reverse complement strand
CGTCCGGCGCTGTGAACACGCCATGCTTCAGGCCGTAGAGGTAGGCGGCGCCGAGGTAGGACATCCAGTACTGGCGCTGAGCGACGGAGGCCTGGATCACGCCTTCATCGATGAGTTCGAGGATCCCCTCGTCACCATCCATCGCGACGACCTGGACCTTGCCCACAGCGTCCGCGTTCTTGAGGGCCGCGGCGATACCCAGGCCGCTCACGGCATTGACGCCCGCGAAGCCCGCCAAGTCGGGATGGGCTGATAGCACGGCCGACGCCTTCTCCTCGCCCCTGTTCGCCAAGGTCTCATCATCGAAGACCTGGACGACCTCGATCTGCGGCGCCTCCTCGCTGAAGTACTCTTCATAGCCCCGGACCCGCTCGTCCAGGTTCCACTGGCCGGGCCGGCTGGAGATCGCGACCTTGAAGGTCTTCCCGGCGGCCCAGTCATCGGGATGGGCCTCCTGGATGAGCCTCGCCAGGATGCTCGCTCCGGTGCGTCCGGCTTGGTAGTTGTCGGTGCCGAAGTACGCGATGCGGTCGCTCTCGGGAGCGTCCGTGTCGAGGCAGATGACCGGCACGCCCTGCTCCACAGCGTCGTTGATGTACGGCGTGAGGGTATCCGGCCGTCCGGGAGCGATGAGGATGCCCGCCGGCTTCATGCCGATGACCTGCGCCATGATCTGTTCGACCAGTTCATTGCTGCTCATGGGTTAATTCCCTTTGGTAAGATTTTTTCGACATCGGTATGTGGGCGGGGAATAACGTGTACGGCTTTTACTTCACCGACGTTACGCGCAGCTGCGGCACCTGCGTCTGTTGCCGCTTTTACCGCCCCGACATCACCACGAACGATGACGGTCACCAGCCCGGAACCTATTTTTTCGTAGCCGACCAGCAAAACATTTGCCGACTTCACCATGGCGTCTGCGGCCTCTATGGCGGCAGTTAAGCCTTTGGTTTCTACCATTCCTAACGCTTCTTGTTGCATAAAGACCTCGCCTGGATTTTTTTGACGATATGACTATAAAAAAAAGCGAGGAAAAAGAATGGCTGACTT
>JALHDI010000135.1 GCA_022839045.1 Sporomusaceae bacterium | reverse complement strand
AGCGAAAACGACCCCCCTCGCCCGGGAAATCGTCGCCGCCTTCGGCCTGCCCGTCGTCGTCAAGCCCGCCACCCAGGGCTCCAGCATCGGCGTCACCATCGTCGAAGCCGAAGAAACCCTCGCCGACGCCCTCGACACCGCCTTCCGCTACGACGACCACGTCCTCATCGAACAATTCATCAACGGCCGCGAACTCACCGTCGCCATCCTCGGCACCGACGACCCGCGCGCCCTGCCGGTCATCGAAATCGTCCCCCGCTCCGGGCGCTACGACTACACCTCCAAATACACCAAAGGCGCCACCGAATACCGCTGCCCCGCCCCCCTGGACGACGCCGCCACCCGGGCCGTCCAGGCCGAGGCGCTCGCCGCCTTCGCCCTCCTCGGCTGCCGCGGCATCGGCCGCGTCGACGTCATGATGGACGCCGCCGGCACCCCCTACGTCCTCGAAGTCAACACCATCCCCGGCATGACCGCCACCAGCCTGGTGCCCAAAGCGGCGGCGGCGGCGGGGATATCCTTTCCCGACCTCTGCGAACAAATCCTCTTAATGGCGTAAACATTGGCGGCCGTTGATAAGGCCCCATCTGCTACGTTGCTCCTCGGATGGCCCACTCGACGTACGCAACCAAGTACGCCGTCGCGGGCCATCCTCCGGTGCGCCTTGCATCTGGGACCTTCTGAACGGCCGCTCGCCATTTCTTTGGAGGATAGGGGAGCGGGGAGCGGCGTTGTCAGTTTCGCCTAAAGTTAATGTCGTTCGCTAACTATAACATTTTCATAACATTTTCCATATTTCAATACCCGGCCCGATAGTGTATAATTACTAAATAACACCTGACCCGGGAGAGGATTGCATGGAAACAAGGGAAGAGGTCCAATCCGGGCAGCGCCCCGCGCGGAAGCTCCCCGCTTCGACCCTGGCCCTGCTGCTGCTGGCCCTCGCCGTCATCGTCGCCGCCTTTCTCTTTATCAACTCCGCCTACTTCACCGTCGGCGCGGTTGTCGTCGAAGGCAACAAATACATCTCCACCGAAGACGTATTCGGCATCGCCGGCATCCCGGCCGAAATCAACATCTTCCGCCTCAACACCGCCACCATCAAAACCAGGCTGCTCCACGACCTCAGAATCGACGAAGCCGAAGTCACCCGGCGCTTCCCCACCACCATCGTCATCGCCGTCAGTGAACGCCAGCCCCTCGCCTGGGTGGCCTGCTCCTACGGCTTCGTCCAATTGGACAAGCAGGGCATCGTCATGGCGGCCGTCAAAAGCATCAAAAAAGTCGACGTCCCCATAATCACCGGCGTCCGCCTCGGCAACATCTACATCGGCGACAAAATCGACCCTCCCGCCGTCAAGCACGTCCTCGCCTACCTCGCCGACCTCGACGAAGTCACCCTCGGCCAGCTGTCCGAAGTCAACATCAGATCGACCGGCGACCTCATCGCCTACACCGTCCAGACCGTCACCATCCGCATCGGCCCCCCCGACCGGCTGGCCGAAAAAGCCAAACTCACCGGCGACATCCTCAGGGAAGTCGGCAATAAAAAAAGCGCGATCGAATATATTGATCTCAACTACGCCTCGCCGTACATCAAATTCAAGCATTCCCCGCGCAAGGAGTGAAACAAAGTGCTGCCCATCAAACAGGGCCAGGTAGCCATAGCCGCGGTGTGCATCGTCCTCGGCTTCATGCTTGCCGTCCAGTTCCGCACCACCCAGGACATCAAGGCCTCCGTGCCCTACCAGCGCGTCGAAGACCTCTCCCAGCAGCTCAGCAAAGTCGAAAAAGAGCGGGAGGCCCTCCTCAGCGAAGTCCATGCCCTGCGCAACTCGACGTTAAGCGAAACCTACACCCGCGAACTCCAGCACGTCAAAATGAAAGCCGGGCTCGTGCCGCTCGTAGGGCCGGGGATAACCGTCGTCATCGACGACAGCAAGCGTCCCACCAAACCGGGGGAAAACCCCAACCTCTACCTCATCCACGACGACGACATCCTCAAAGTCATCAACGAACTGTGGGCCGCCGGCGCCGAAGCCATCTCCATCAACGGCCAGCGCCTCGTCGCCAACACCGAAATCCGCTGCGCGGGGCCCACCCTGTCCGTCAACAACGCCCGCTACTCGCCGCCCTACGAAATAAGCGTCATCGGTGAGCCGCAAACCCTCGAAAGCTCCCTCAAACTCCGGGGCGGCGTCGCCGAAACCCTCCAATTCTGGGGCATCCAGGTCTCCGTCAAAAAGCAGGAAACGGTAAAAATACCGGCCTACAAAGGCGCCTTCACCTTCCAGTACGCCCAGCCGGCAGAGGAGGCGAAGAAACAATGATCCTGCCAATCGCCGGCCTCCTCCTCGGCATCGTCATCGGCGTCGCCTTCCCCATCAGCGTCCCGATCGCCTACGCCAAATTCATGTCCGTCGCCCTCCTGGCCTCCCTCGACTCCGTCTTCGGCGGCCTCCGCGCCGGCATCGAAGAAAAATTCGACAACACCGTCTTCATAACCGGCTTCTTCACCAACGCCCTCCTCGCCGCCATCCTCGTCTACATCGGCGAACGCCTCGGCATCGACCTGTACTACGTCGCGCTGCTGGCGTTCGGACTCAGGATATTCCAAAACCTCGCCATCATAAGAAGATATTTTTTAAAGAAATAGGGCGTCCGCCCAGAAGCCCCCATCTGCGTTGTTGCTCCTCGGATGACCCGCTCGACGTACGCAACCAAGTACGCCGTCGCGGGCCATCCTCCGGTGCGCCTAGCATCTGGGGGCTTCTGAACGGCCGCTCGCAGATAAGGAGAACGGAAGAGAAGGGGAGAAGGGCAGGGGAGAGGGAGCTTATATTTTCATAATCAGCAAACAAGTTTACACTTTTTTTTTACCCAAAAAAGGGAAAACGCCAAAGATGTTGAAACATAACTGAAAGGAACCACAATATATGCTACAGAGGGTAGGGTATGGCCGGCAAATACATACTAGGGGTTGATATCGGCACCAGTGCCGTAAAAGTATTGGCGGCCACGAGACACAACGGCCAGCTTCAAATCCTCGGCAGCGGGACCGTCGCCGGCGCCGGCCTGGTCAAAGGCGCGGTAACCGACGCCGCCGCACTGGCGGCCGCCGTCCGCGAAGCGCTCGACTGCGCCGTCATGGTCGCGGAAGTACCCCTCGGCCCGGTCCATCTGGGCATCGGCGGCACCGACATCACCTCCCGGAACGTCATCGGCAGCGTCGCGCCCGCCGCGGGCATGGCCACCGGCGCCGACATCGAGCGGGCCTGCCGGGCCGCCACCGTACCCGACGACCACCGCCTCCTCCACGTCATCCCCATCGGCTACTGGCTCGACGGCCAACCGCTCATGGCAGCGCCCCTGGGCAAAAGCGGCAAACGCCTCGAAATCGAAGCCCACATCGTCAGCCTGCCCGGCCCCCTGGCGGACGAGCTGACCGCCGCCCTGTCGGCCCGGGGCATCACCGTCGCCGCCATCTGCGCCAACGCCGTCGTCGGCGCCGCCGTCACCGCCGACAGCGCCTCCTGCCTCGTCATCGACATCGGCGCCGGCCTCACCGACCTCGCCCTCCACAGCGGCGGCAAAATTGTCCTCACCGCCTCCGTGCCGCTCGGCGGCGACTACATCACCGGCGACATCATGCACGGCCTAGGCATCGGCAGACTCCACGCCGAAGAAATCAAACGCTACTACGCCAAACTCGACCGCGACCTCGCCGGCCGCGGCCTCGTCCTCGACTGCAACGACTTCGGCACCACCGACAAACAAGTCGACTACGACTTTCTCCATAAAATCGTCGAAAGCCGGGTCGAAGAAATCGTCTCCCTGCTCCATGCCTACGTCGAACCGGCCCTCAGCCGCTACGGAGCGGAAAAAATCCTCCTCACCGGCGGCTCCTCGCTTCTTCCCAGCGTCGGCGAATGGACGGAAAAAATCTTCGCCCGCCCCATCAAGCTCGCCCGTCCGGGCGCCGGCCTAGCGGCCGAATACTCCCACCCGGCCAACACCGCCAGCTACGGTTTGGTAGAATACGCCGCCCGCCTCGCCTCCGGCGAACACACCGGCGGCGGCCCCGTAAGCTCCTTCTTCAAAAAGCTCAAACAACTTTTATAGTCCCGACACTCGGAGGTAACAAGGAGGAAGTTTTGTTCATGCTTGAATTCGACATGGATCTAGACCAATTTGCGGCGATAAAAGTCATCGGTGTCGGCGGCGGCGGCAACAACGCCGTAAACCGCATGATTGCCGCCGGGCTTCAGGGAGTGGAGTTCATCTCCGTCAACACCGACGCCCAGGCGCTCCTGCTATCCCAGGCCCCCTACCGCATCCAGATCGGCGAAAAGCTGACCAAAGGCCTCGGCGCGGGCGCCAACCCCGAAATCGGTGAAAAAGCGGCCCAGGAAAGCCGCGAAGAACTCCTCAAAGCCCTCAAAGGCGCCGACATGATCTTCATCACCGCCGGCATGGGCGGCGGCACCGGCACCGGCGCCGCTCCCGTAGTGGCCGAATGCGCCAAAGAAGTCGGCGCCCTGACCGTCGGCGTCGTCACCCGACCCTTTGGCTTCGAGGGCCGCCGCCGCCAGAGCCAGGCCGAACGGGGCATCGCCAAACTCAAAGAAGCGGTCGACACCCTCATCACCATCCCCAACGACCGCCTCATGCAAGTCGTGGACAAGCGCACCTCCATCGTCGAAGCCTTCCGCATCGCCGACGATGTCCTTCGCCAGGGCGTCCAGGGCATATCCGACCTCATCGCCGTCCCCGGCCTCATCAACCTCGACTTCGCCGACGTCAAAACCATCATGCAGGAAACCGGCTCGGCCCTCATGGGCATCGGCGTCGGCAGCGGCGACAACCGGGCCGTCGCGGCAGCCGAAGCCGCCATCAAGAGCCCCCTCCTCGAAACCTCCATCGAAGGCGCCAAAGGCGTCCTCCTCAACATCACCGGCGGCACCAGCCTCGGCCTCTTCGAAATCAACGAAGCCGCGGAAATCATCGCCCGCGCCGCCGATCCCGAAGCCAACATCATCTTTGGCGCCGTCATCGACGAATCCTTCGACGATCAGGTGCGGGTCACCGTCATCGCCACCGGCTTCGACTCCAAAACCGTGCGCCTCAAAGGCGAAACCATCGTCGAGCCGTTTAAGAGGGGGGACCTCGACATCCCCACCTGGATGAGAAAATAGCCTCTTATCGATGGGGGCGCTGATAAGCCCCCATCTGCGTTGTTGTTCCTGCGGGAGCGCGCTCGCCGTACTTCCCGTGTACTGTCTTCGCGCGCTTCCTCGGAGCCGCCTAGCATCTGGGGGCTTCTGAGCGCCCCGTATAAATTCGGGGAACCACGGCACCGCGTCCTTCTGATTCTTGCAATCACACAAAACTCACCGCATACCGCGCGGTGAGTTTTATATTTTGTCGCCGGCGGCGCCCCACCGATTTACATTTTTTTGAAAATCGCCTTGCTATAATAGGAATATCCGTGGCAGGCCAGCCATAAATTGTTATGAAATGCATATCCTGCCAATCCTTTCCGGTGCGGCGGAAAAACCCGCGGGCGGTGAGAAAAATGTACGTTTATGCCGACATCCTCCTCATCATAAACACCCTCATGAACAGCCTCATCCTCCTGCTCACCGCTTGGGCGGCCGGCGTCGCCCCGAGACCCTGGCGCCTCCTCGCCGCCGCCCTCCTCGGCTCTATCTACGCCCTCGGCGGCCTCTTTCCCGGCACAGCCCCCCTCTACAGCCCCGCCGCCAAACTCGCCGCCTCCGCCGCCCTCGTCTGGTTCGCCCTCGGCGCCCGCTCCTGGCGGGCCCTCCTGTTCGCCACCGCCTGCTTCTACCTCGTCTCCCTCCTCCTCGGCGGCGCCATCCTCGGCTGGCTGCTGCTCGCCGCCCCCGCGGGAAGCGGGACGCCGTGGCCCGCCGTCACCTGGCGGCACCTCGCCGCCGGCGGCCTCCTCGCCCTCCTCCTCGTCGGCCTCGTCTGGCGGCGCCTCCTCGCCGGCCTCACCCGTCGCCGCCTCCTCCTGCCGCTCATCCTCGAATACGCCGGCCGCCGCGTCCGGCTCA
>JALHDI010000017.1:42814-67716 GCA_022839045.1 Sporomusaceae bacterium | reverse complement strand
CGGTGAGGAGCTGGACGAGCAGCATGACGTAGACGGCGAGGTAGCTGGTGCGGGCCAGCGAGTTGCGCAGGTACGGCCGGTGCTGGGGGCGGAGGAAAAGGTAGTGGAGGGTGGTGTCGGCGAGCCCTGCCCAGTAGTGCCGGGTCCAGAAGCGCGGCAGCAGGCGGTCGCCTTTGTTGATGAGCCAGCCGTAAACGCGCAGGATGCAGGACGCCAGCAGCAGGTAGCCGGCGACGAAGTGGTAGAGGCGCATCATTTCCATGGAGAAGGCCCTGGTGACGGCGGCGGTGGGCTCGATGCCCTGGGCGCCGATGAAGAAGGGGTCGCCGATGTAGAGGCCGGTGAAGAAGAGCACGACGACGGCGGCCACCGTCACCCAGTGGAAGAGGCGGGTGGCGCCGCTGAAAACGTAGTATTCGCGGAGGCGTCCTTCGTGCATGGCATCCGGTCCGCGCCGCGCTCAGGCGTACTGGTCGGTGCGGACGACGGCCACCTCCTCCCCGTTCGTGTCGTAAAGGTGGGTGGCGCAGGCCAGGCAGGGGTCGAAGGAGTGGATGACCTTGAGGACCTCGAGCGGTTTGTCGGCCACCTTGACCCGGGTGGCGAGCAGGGCGGCTTCGTAGGGGCCGTGGCCGGCGGCGGCGTCGCGCGGGCAGGCGTTCCAGGTGGAGGGGACGACGGCCTGGTAGTTGGCGATACGGGCGTTCTTGATCGTCACCCAGTGTCCCAAAGCGCCCCGCGGCGCTTCGTGGACGCCGACACCCTTGGCCTCCTTGGGCCAGGTGGCGGGGTCGAACTTAGCGGTGTTGGCGACGGCGGTATCGCCGTTCCTGATGTTTTTGACGAGCTTGTCCATGAAGTATTTGCCGATATAGGCGCTCACCTGGGCCTCGAGGCCCCGGCAGGCGGTGCGGCCGAGCATGGTGGGCATCCAGGCGTGGGGCGGCAGGCCGAGCACTTTGGAAACGGCGTCGATCTGGTCGACGATCATCTTTTCCGCCCAGGTGGGCTGCATCAGCCCCTGCTTGACCTTGGTGTAGACGACGATATAGCGGGCCAGGGGGCCGACTTCGGCAAGGCGGCCGCGCCACTTGGGCGTCTTGACCCACGAGTATTTGCCGGTTTCGTCGAGGTATTTCCAGTCGGTCCTTGTCCCTTCCTTGGGCCCGGTGAAGCTCGGCTTGGTGACGCCGCTCCAGGGGTGGAGGTCGCCCGGCTGGGGGTAGGCGTACCAGGCGTGGGCGACGCCTTCGGCGATCACGGCCGGGTCGGCCAGGTCGGCACCGGTGAGGTCGTGGTATTGGGCGACCGCCACACCCTGGGCGAAGTTTTCGACGACGCCGTTGGACCTGAGCAGCAGGTTCTTATGGTAGTCGTCGGTGGCGATGCCGCCATAGGATTCGTCGGGATATTCGCCGCAGCCGAGGACGACCTTGCCGGCAAGGCCGCCGCCGTCGGTCATGCCTTTCTGGGCGTAGATGTGGCCGATGGCGAGCAGGTCGGGCAGGTAGTAGTAGTTGACCGCCTCGATGCCGAGGTTGATGGAGGTGTCGGCGACGACGAGCCGCTGACTGTTGACGGGGGCGTTCATGTCGCTCATGGAGATGGCGCAGGGCATGCCGCCGACGAGGTAGTGGGGATGGGGGTTCTTGCCGCCGAAGACGAGGTGGGCGTCGACAAGCTCGCGCTGGCGGTCGAGCATGTTGAGGTAGTGGGCGACGGCGAGGAGGTGGACCTCGGGCGGCAGGAGGGCGTAGTCGGGGTGGTCCCACCAGTGGGCGGCGAACAGGCCGAGCTGGCCGCTTTCGACGATGCGGCGGACTTTGGCCTGAATGTCGCGGAAGTAGGCGACGGTGGCCCGCGGCGGGTTGTGGGGGAAGGCGGCGGTGTCGAACTCTATGGGGCCGGCGAACGGCAGGCGGTACTTTTCGAGGATGGCGTTCTGGAGGGCGCCGGTGGCCGCCGGGTCGGCCTTGAGGGCCGCGACCGGGCTGACCCAGTCGAGGGCGTGGAGGTGGTAGAAGTGGATGATGTGGTCCTGCACCGTCTGGGTGGCGGCGATGATGTTGCGGATGTAGCTGGCGTTGCGGGGGATGGCGATGCCGAGGGCGTCCTCCACCGCCCGCACCGCGGCGAGGGCGTGGACGGTGGTGCACACGCCGCAGAAGCGCTGGGCGTAGAGCCAGGCGTCGCGGGGATCGCGGTTCTGGAGGACGAGCTCGAGGCCGCGCCAGGCGGTGCCGCTCGAGATAGCCTCGGTGACCCGGCCGCTGGCCTCGTCGACGACGGCTTCGATGCGCAGGTGACCCTCGATGCGGTTCATCGGGTCGACGACAATGCGTTTCATGGTGTTCTCCCGTATCTTCTAGCGATCATCTTTGTTGCCGTCTTTGTTTTCGCGGCGGTCCTGCTCCCGGTGGCGCCGGTGCTGAGCGACCGACAGCAGGCCGTGGGCGGTGACGCCGGCCAGGGTGGCGCCGGCGGCGACCAGGCCGATGGTGTCGGCGGTGGCGATGGTGTTGGGCAGGTTGACGTTGGGCAGGCGCTGGTAGAAGGGGTCGGTGTCCCAGAAGTTGTCGGCCGCGCAGGCGACGCAGGGGGCGCCGGCCTGGATGGGGTAGGACAGGCCGTTCCACCACCGCATCGAGCCGCACTGGTTGTAGGCGACCGGCCCGCGGCAGCCGACCTTGTAGAGGCACCAGCCGGCCTTGGCGCCTTTGTCGTCGAAGTTCTCGACGAACATGCCGGAGTCGAAGAAGGCCCGGCGGTAACAGGTGTCGTGGATGCGGTTGCCGAAGAACTGCAGCGGCCGCCACTTGGCGTCGAGGGGCGGGACGCCGAACAGCACGTAGTGCATGATCGTGCCGGTGAGCACCTCGGGGATGGGCGGACAGCCGGGGACGTTGATGAACGGCTTGCCGCCGACGATGTCGCTGACGGCCACCGAGCCGGTGGGGTTGGGGCGGGCGGCCTGGATGCCGCCCCAGGCGGCGCAGCTGCCGATGGCGACGACGGCGGCGGCGTCTTTGGCGGCGGCCTTGAGCTTGGCGGCGATGGGCTTGCCGCCGACCATGCAGCTTACGCCGCCGTCGGCGGTAGGCACGGCGCCTTCGAAGAGGAGCAGGTACTTGCCGGGGTATTGGGCGATTATCTCGTGGTGGTGACGTTCGAGCGCCTCGCCGGCGGCGGCGCCGAGCACCTCCATGTCTTCGAGGGAGATGAGGTTGAGGACGATGTCGGACGCCAACGGCTTCTGGGAGCGGATGAAGGCTTCGTCGCAGCCGGTGCATTCATGGCCGTGCAGCCAGATGACCGGCGGCAGGGGGTTGTTTTCGGCCGCCGCGACAACGGCGGGGAACGCCGCCGGCGGCAGGCCGAGGAGGCCGGTGAGGGCGACGCAGGTTTTGAGGAAGTCGCGGCGGCTGACGGACCGCCGCTTGAGCAACGCCCACAGCGTTTCGCCGATTTGCATGGTTGGCCCGCCTTTCCTGGGATTTTCGCCGTGGGCTAATGGAGCGGCTTGAAGTTGCAGTAGCCGATCTCGTCGCAGCGCTCCTTGAGGCGCGGCCAGAGCCCCTCTTCCTTGACCATGCGCACCGCGGCGGGAAACATGATGTGGTTTTCCTTGTGGATGTGGTCGCCGAGGTTGTAGACGATGTAGGTGGCGAGTTCGTCGAGTTCGCGGCGGAAGGCGTCGAAGCCGCCGGCCGCGCCCCGTTCGGCGAGGGCCCGGAGGGCGTGCTTGCGCCGGCGCAGTTCCTCGTGCTCGGCTTCCATGGCCGCGACGGTGGCGCCGATGCCGCGCTTGGCGAGCTCGGGGAAGACGACTTCCTCCTCGCGGCGGTGGTGGTACTCGGCCGCCAGCAGGTTGGCGGCGATGTCGGCCAGCTCCCGCAGCATGGCGGGCTCGAGGGCCGAGGCGGCCTGCGCCCTTGTGTTCAAGGCCTCCAGGCGTTCGAGGGTGGCGAGGATTTCTTCGTGCTCTTCGATCATGGTGCGCACCGGGTGCCACGGCTCGACGGCGGCCAGCAGCTGCAGGAGCTCGTGCTGGAGGTTGCCGAGGTGGAGGCGGTGGAGTTCGTGGAGGTCGGCGGGGTCGAGGTTGCGTCTGTCCAGTTCTTTTTCCGCCAGGGCAACCATCTCCGGGCGGACGAAGGCGAAGACCGCCTTGGCTTCGCGCTTGATCTGGTCGGGATCGGCACCGCTCTTGTAGCGCTCGACGAGGTCGACGATCATCGCGGCGCGCTGCTCGTTTTCAATCATATGTAGTCCTCCCTTTTTGCAGCGTTGCGGTACGGGGGCGACCCCCGTGACGATAGTTTTCCCGGCAGGTGCAAATCTACGCGGCGGCGAAAGAAAACAGCAGGTTTTACCGGCCGGACTGTAGTATAATTTGTATGGGACGCAAAATTTTGTCAAGGCAATATTTCATAATAACTTACGGGAGGAATAGACATGATTCCATCGAACGTGGTCGAGCAGCTCCGGCACATCGCCGGCAAGGAGAACGTCTTCACCGAACCGGAAGACCTCACCTGTTATTCTTACGATTCCACCCACCTGTCGGCGCTGCCCGACGTCGTTGTCTCACCGCTGACGACGGCCGAGATCAGCGAAATCATCAAACTGGCCAACGCCGAGCGCATCCCGGTCATCCCCCGCGGCGGCGGGACCTGTCTCTCGGGCGGTACCATCCCGACAGCTGGCGGCATCGTCCTCGCCCTGCACCGCATGAATAAAATTCTCGAGATCGACCAGGACAACCTGACGGCGACCGTGCAGCCGGGCGTCATCACCGCCACCTTCCATCAGGCGGTGGAGAAGGAAGGACTCATGTACCCGCCCGACCCGCAGAGCATGTTCATGTCGACGATGGGCGGCAACGTGGCCGAGAACGCCGGCGGGCCGCGCGGCGTGAAATACGGCGTGACCAAGGACTATGTGCTCGGCCTGGAGGTCGTCACCCCGACCGGCACCATTTTGCGGGTCGGCGGCAAAACGATCAAGAACGTGAGCGGCTACGACCTGATGCGGCTCTATACGGGGTCGGAAGGCACGCTGGGGGTCATCACCGAAATCACGGTGCGGCTGGTGCCGATGCCCGAGGCGAAGCGGACGCTGCTGGCGATGTTCAACACCCTCGACGACGCCGCCGCGGCCGTGTCGAGTATCATCAAGCACCGCATCATCCCCACCACTCTGGAACTGATGGATCACAAGATCATGGAGCTGATCGAGTCGTTCAAGCCGGTCGGCTTCCCAATGGATGTGGAGGGCGCCATTCTCATCGAGGTGGATGGCAGCGAGAACGATGTCGACCAGCAGATCGCCAAGGTGGCGGAGATTTGCGCCGCGTGCCGTTCGCGCGAGGTGAAGGTGGCCAAGGACGCCGCCGAGGCCGCCCAGCTGTGGGCCGGACGCCGGTCGGCGTTTGGGGCGCTGTGCGCGAATTCGCGGACGGTGTTCGTCGAGGACGCCACCGTGCCGCGCAGCAAGGTGCCGGATATCGTGAAACGCATCCAGGAGATCGCCGTCAAGTACGATCTGAGCATCCCCATCCTCGGCCATACCGGCGACGGCAACATGCACCCCAATATCCTGACCGACGAGCGCAACGAGGAGGAGATGAAACGGGTCAACGCGGCGATCGACGAGATGTTCGAGGCCGCGCTGGCTCTGGGCGGGACGCTGAGCGGCGAGCACGGCATCGGCCTCATCAAACGGAAGTATATGCCCTGGCAGTTCGGCGAGGAGGGCCTGGCGCTGATGCGGAGCATCAAGAAGGCGGTCGACCCGAACAATATCCTCAACCCGGGCAAGATGTTCCTCATGGAGAAGGGTGAATGACATGAAAACGCTCAAAGAGATGCGGGAAGAGTCCGAAAGGTGCCTGCGCTGCGGCCTCTGCCAGGTGGTCTGCCCGATCTACAACGTGCTCGGCAGCGAGCCGTCCGTGGCCCGCGCCAAGGTCCGTCTGGCCCGCGAGCTGGCGGGCGGCAACCTCAAGGTGACGCCGCGGATGAAGAAGATCATGTCGCTGTGCCTGAACTGCAAGGCGTGCGTGGCCAACTGTCCGTCGCAGGTGCATACCGACAAGCTGGTGCTGGCGGCGCGGGCCGAGATCAAGGAGAAGGACGGCCTGCCGTTCATGCTGAGCGCCGCCCTCAAGCAGTTCCTGCCCAGCAACAGCCTGCAGGGCGTGGCCGCCAAAGTATCTTACCTGTACCAAAATCTCGGCCTGCAGCAGGCGATGCGCGGCTGCGGCCTGATCAAGGCGGTGTCCGCCGACCTTGCCAATATGGAGGCGGTCATGCCGAAGTTCGCGCCCCGCACTTTCCGGGCCGAGCTGGAGAACATGAAGCTCAGGCGGGGCGGCAAAATCAAGGTGGCTTACTTTCTGAGCTGCATGACCAACATGGTCAACACGGGACTGGGCAAGGCGGTGGTCGACGTGCTCGAGCGCCACGGCTGCGACGTGTACATCCCGCCCGAAGTGCAGTGCTGCGGCACGCCGCAACTGGCGTACGGCGACGTGGAGACGGCTACGGAACTGGCGAAGAACAACGTCAGGCTGCTGACGGCGACGGGCGCGGACTACATCCTGACCGACTGCGGGACGTGCGGCGATATGCTGCGGAATTACGAGGAGCTGGTCCCGGAGGCCGCCGGCTTCGGCGCGAAGGTGATGGATATCAGCGAGTTTCTCGTCGACAGGCTGGGCGTGAAGCCCGGTGATAAGTCGGTGGAGGCGGTCGTGACCTACCACGACTCCTGCCATCTCAACCGCGGCCAGAAGGTCAACAGCCAGCCGCGGGCGATCCTCAAGGCCATCCCGGGGCTGACGCTGAAGGAGATGGCGGAGGCCGACCGCTGTTGCGGCGGCGCCGGCTCGTTCGCGATGACCAACTACGACCTGTCGATGGCCATCCTCGACAGGAAGATGAAAAACATCAAGGCGGTTAACCCCGATATCGTGGCCGCCGGCTGCCCGGCGTGCAAGATGCAGCTGGAGCACGGGATTGCCCGCCATGATATGAAGGTGCCGGTGGTTCACCCGGTGGAGCTGCTGGCAAAAACATACTGAGAAATACGCAATACCCCCTCGCCATAGGTTTGAGGGGGTATTATTTTCGTTTATACCCCTTTTTTCGTTTTTTCATAGGAAAACAGCAACCGTATTTAGAAAACATTTTATGTCGAAATTTGGCAGCAGAAAGGAGCAGGCAGGCCTGCCAAGTGTCCGCCGGGTGAGCAAGGCGACGCGGGGGATAGTTGTATATATACACAACCTATCTCAAAAGGAGCGGATTTTGTGCAAACACCACGGTCTCAGCAAGGCAGTCTCCGCCGGAGCGGGTTCAGCGTGCGCAGCCTGCAGGCAAAAATCACCTTCGCGGTCCTGGCGATCTTCCTCGTGTCCCTCGCGGCGCTGGGCGGACTGAATTACGACCAGGCGCACCAGATCCTCACCGCCAACATCGTCCGCGATATGCAGGAGGAGGCGACCGAAGAGGCCGACAAAGTCGGCCAACTGTTGAAAGGCGTGAGCATGGAGCTTGCGGGGCTCACGCACATGCCGGCGATCCAGAGCGGCGATCCCGGGGCGATCGTGCCCGTTCTGGCGATGCTGGCGAAAGCATACCCGAAATTCGATTCGCTGGCGTACGTTAATACCGCCGGGTTCCACTACAACAATACGGGCGCTACCGGCGACCTTAGTTCCCGGCCCTATATCCAGCAGGCGCTGAAAGGGGAGACGGCGGTGTCCGACCCGGTCGTTTCCAGAGCGACGGGACGGCTGGTGGCGAACGTCGCCGTGCCGGTCAAGGCGGACGGCAGGGTAACAGGCGTGCTGTTCGGGAGCCTCGGCATGGAAGATATCGCCAAGATGGTTGTGGAGCATAAGACCGGCCAGACGGGCTATGCGTTCGTGTGCCGGAGCGACGGTCTGCTGATCGTCCACCCCAATAAGGATTTGGCCATGAAGGCGAATTCCCTGACAGATGCCAACGCCGACGCCGGGATGAAGGCGGTAGCCGAGAAAATGGTCAAGGGAGAGAAAGGGATAGCGACGGTCACGTCGCGCGGAGTTGAGCGATATTACGCTTACGCGCCGGTGCCGGGGACGACCTGGTCGCTGGGAATTTCGGTGCCGGTGGCGGAGGTGTCCGGTGTGGTCGCCGGGCTGAAGACGACGTCGGTGATAACGATCGTAATCATACTGGTAGTCTCGGCCGTTATCGTCGCCTGGTTCGTGCGCCGGATGACCGCGCAGCTCCAGGTGCTGGAGGCGGCGGCCACCCGCATCGCCGGCGGCGATATTTCCAACGTGGAGCTGGCCGTGAATTCGAACGACGAGGTCGGCCGGCTGGCGCAAAGCTTCACGCAGATGGCACAGAACCTGCGCAGCCTGATCAGGCAGATCAACGCCAACGCCGACCATGTGGCGGCCTCGGCCGAGGAGCTTACGGCCAGCGCCGAGCAGTCGGCCCAGGCGGCCAACCAGATCGCGACTTCGATCAACGGTGTGGCCGGCGGGGCGACCGAACAACTGGCGGCCGCGGAGGAAACGGCGGCGGTGGTGGGACAGATGTCGGCCGCGATTCAGCAGGTGGCGGCCAACGCCAACCAGGTGGCCGAGCAGTCGGCCCAGGCGGCCGATAAGGCTAAGGCCGGCGGGCTGGCGGTTGACAGGGCGGTCAACCAGATGGCCCAGATCGAGAATACGGTCAATGCTTCGGCGCAAGTGGTCGCCATGCTGGGCGAACGGTCGAAGGAGATCGGCCAGATCGTGGAGACGATTTCGGGCATCGCCGGCCAGACAAATTTGCTGGCTTTAAACGCGGCCATCGAGGCGGCGCGCGCCGGCGAACAGGGTCGGGGGTTCGCAGTGGTGGCCGAGGAGGTCAGGAAGCTGGCCGAGCAGTCGCAGGACGCGGCCAAGAAGATCGCCGAGCTGATCGGCGATATCCAGGGCGACACCGACAGGGCGGTTGCGGCGATGAACGACGGCACGCGCGAGGTGAAGACGGGCGCCGAGGTGGTGACCACGACCGGCGCGGTTTTCCGCGAGATCGTGGAGTTGGTGTCGCAGGGGGCCGACCGGATGCGGGAGATTTCGGCAGCCGTCCAGCAGATGGCGGGCGGCAGCCGGCAGATCGTGTCCTCGGTGGGCATGATCGACGCGCTCAGCAAATCATCCGCCGGCGAGGCGCAGGGCGTTTCGGCGGCGGCCGAGGAGCAACTTGCTTCGATGGAGGAGATCGCTTCCTCCAGCCAGGCGCTGGCCAAGCTGGCCGAGGACTTGCAGAGCGCGGTGGCGCAGTTCAGGCTATAGTACGAATAACCCCCCGGCCAAAATGGCCGGGGGGTTTATTTCATCACTTCAGATTCAGGTACCGTTCCGCCTTTTTGAGGACTGCATCCGCTATGTCCGCTTCGGGGACGCTTACGGCGTCGACGGCGGCGGCGGCGACGGCGATGCCTGTCGGGCCGTCGTGGCGGGCGCAGTCGGCGGTGCAGCCGCTGAGGTAGATGAGGAGGTCGGCGTCGCGGCGGTTGTAGCTGATGAGGCAGCCGCGGTCGGCGAGACGCCGCGCCAGTTCGCCGGCCAGGCGACCACGGTCGATGCGGGGGTTGCAGCCGCCGCAGAAGACAATGCTGACGTGGCGGGCGTTATCAGCCATCCCTACCCTCCCGTCCCTTGCGGAGGATGGCGAGCGCCTGGCGGATGAGCTCTTCGTCGGCCTGGAAGACGGGGACGATCTCGCGGACTTCGGGGGCGGCCTCCTTGAGGGCCGCCGCGACGACGTCGGCGAGGGTCTGCTGGGCGCCGGGGCAGGTGGCGCAGGCGCCGGTCAGCCTGACCTTGAGGACGCCTTCCGGCGTGAGCTCGACGAGCTCGATGTCGCCGCCGTGGGCGCGGAGCGCCGGACGGACTCGTTCGTCGACGATTTTCCCGAGTTTATCCATGGCCCCTCTCCCCCATCAACGGCCGGCCGCGGGCGGGATGCCGGCGACGGCCCGGGCGAGGTCTTTCTTCTGCTCGATGTTGCCCTGGCGGGCGATCATGATCCGCTGGGCCTGGGGCGAGCCGGCGCCGTGCATCGACTCGGTGCGGTAGCCGACGGCGGCGGTGCCGAGGGTGATGTTTTCGATCAGCCGGAGGACGCGCATGCGGTGCTCGGTGGGCACGCCGGCGACGCCGCGCAGGTATTTTTCGACGACGGGGCCGATTTCCGGGTGGCGGAGATCCTTCTCCGACGGCATGGTAACCATGAGGCCGCCGGCGATGTCTTCGGCGAGGCGGGCGATCTCGTAGGGAAAGCGGGTGACATTCTGTTTGCAGACGTTGGCCAGCAGGAGGTCGATGAGGTAGGTGCCGGACGCGGTCGGGTAGCCTTCGGCCGAGCAGGCGATGCCGCAGGCGTAGAGGGTTTCGTTGAGGTGGACCATCTCGATGAGTTTGTCTTTGACGGCCGAGGCTTTGGCGGCGCCGTTATACTCGGCTGCAAGGGCGGCCGCGCCGATGAGGACGTCGCCGACGCCGACCTTGCAGCCGCCGTAGCTCTGGCGGTGGTAGCCGGCGAAGCGCTCGACGAGCGCGCCGCTGAATTGGTGTTCGCCGCACATGAAGACGTGCTCCCAGGGGATGAAGAGGTCGTCGAAGACCATGAGGGCTTCGTGGCCGCCGAAGTTGCTGTTGCCGACGTCGATGTCGCCGTTCTCAAGCTTGCGGGTGTCGCAGGACTGGCGGCCGTAGATGTAGAAGATGCCGGACGCGTCGGCGGGGGCGCAGAAGGAGACGGCGTAGTCGGCGTCGTCGGCGCCCATGGTCATGGTGGGCATGACGAGGATCCAGTGGGAGTTGAGGGCGCCGGTCTGGTGGCATTTGGCGCCGCGGACGACGATGCCGTCGGCGCGCTTTTCGACGACGCGGACGAAGAGGTCGGGGTCGGCCTGTTTGCCGGGCGGCAGGCTGCGGTCGCCCTTGGGGTCGGTCATGGCGCCGTCGACGGTAAGGTCTTCGTCCTGCATCTTGCGCAGGAAGGCGGTGAAGCGCTTGTGGTACTCGCTGCCGAGTTTTTCGTCCATCTCGAAGGTGACGCTGTCGACGGCGTTGATGGCGTCCATGCCGACGCAGCGCTGGAAGCAGGCGGCGGTTTTCTGGCCGAGGAGGCGCTGCATCTTGACCTTTTTGACGAGGTCGTCGCTGCTTTGGTGGAGGTGGCAGAAGCGGTTGATCTTCTCGCCGCTGAGGCGGGAGGTGGCGGTCATGAGGGCTTGGTAGCGCGGATCGTGGGCGAGTTCGTAGGTCATTTTGACGGCGTTCATCGACGGACGGATGATGGGGTGGTCGACAGGGTTGTCGACGAGTTCGCCCTGGAGGTAGACTTTGAATTTCATGCGCCTGAGGCTGTCTTCGTATTCGCGGCCGGTCATGAGAGCCATATGTGAGCATCTCCTTTACGCAAGCGTTGGCTATCATGTATGTATTCCCGCGCGCCCGGCCGTTTTCCTCCCGCATGACGAAGCCTGTTTGTGGAAAAGGTTCGCCGGCTTATCCGCCCAGGGTGAGGTCCCAGCGCTGCTCGGTGAGCTTGTCTCGCCAGGTGGTGTTCTCTGTTTCCTCGGTAAGACGGAAGCCGAAGCTCGCATAAAGGTGGCAGGCGGCGTCGAGGCCCTGGAAGGTCCAGAGGAAGACGTGGCTGAAGCCGCGCTGGCGGCAGTATTCCATGGCGACGTTCATGAGGCGGCGGCCGAGGCCGCTGCCGCGGAAGGCGGGCTCGATGAGGAACCAGCGCAGTTGGCCGGTTCCCGGGCCGGCGGCGACGATGGCGATCGAGCCGATTACCTGGCCGGCGGTTTCGGCCACCCATATCTCCCCGTCCGACCCACCGGCGAAGAATTTGGCCATGCCGGCGATGACGTAGCTTTCGAAGACTTTGTCGAGGCCGTATTCCCGCTCGTAGAGGATGCCGTGGCGGTGGGCGATGTAGCCGGCGTCGCCCGCCCGGTAGGGACGGATGACGACCGGTTCGGGCGGCTGGGGCTGGCGGGAGATGATGGCTCTGACGGCTTCCATGTGGGCGACGAGCTGCTGCTGTTCGGCGACGCTGAGACCGTTCAAAACGGCGACGACCTGGCGGGTGGAGGCGTCGGAAATGGCAGTCATGACGCTTCTCCCCTTGTCGGTCAGGGACAGGAACTGCACGCGCCCGTCGGCCGGGGAGCGAACGGTGGTCAGCAGTTTTTCCCTTCTGAAGCGCCGCAAGATGCGGCTGAGATAGCCGGGGTCGATGTCGAGCAGCCGGGTGAGGTCGGTGGCGGTGTACTGCCCGGCCATGAGGAGTTCGAGGAACACGCGGGCTTCGGCCAGCGAATAGGGGCTGTCGAGGATGGTTTTGTTGACGAGGCCGATGATGTTGGTGTAGAAACGGTTGAATTCCCTGATTTTGGCGGCTCGTTGCAGAGTGGCGTCCTGCATCGGTCACCCCTCCTTCACCTGTCTTTTGCCACCAAAGTACCACATTTATTTGACTCAGTCAAGTAATTTGTCGGGGTAGGGGCGCAGAAAAGGAAAGCACGGCTTCATTGGGCCGTGCTTATCTGTTTTATTGGGTTTTCTCCCGCCCTCACCCGTGCCGGAGGCCGGCGGCGAAGAAGGCGCGCAGTTCGAACAGTTCTTGCTCTTTGTAGACTTTGGTGACGAAAGCGGTGAGGTGCTCGGCGAGGTCGAGGTCCGGGCCGTTTTCGACGACGGCGCCGACGGCGTCGAGGAGGACTTTCACGACCGGCCGGGCCTGAAGCCGGGGGCGGACCCGGGCGACGACCGCGGTTTCGCCGCCGCTGAGCTGAACGACGGTACCGACCGGGTAGATGGCGACGTTGGCGAGGAATAGGTCGAGGATGGTTTTGTCGATGTATCTGTCGGCGAGGGTCATCATTATTTCGTAGGCTTCGTGGGGCAACAGGCCTTTGCGGTAGGGCCGGTCGGCGATGAGGGCGTCGAAGATGTCGGCGACGGCGACGATGCGGGCGTACTCGTGTATTTCTTCGCCTTTGAGCCGGCGCGGATAGCCGGTGCCGTCGAAACGTTCGTGATGCTGGAAGGCGATGTGGGCGGCGAGGGTGGATATCTCCCGTCGCTTGCGGATTATTTCGAAGCCTTCGCTGGCGTGCCGCTGCATGGCTCCGGATTCGGCCTGGGTGAGGTTGCCTACTTTGAGGACGATTTCCTTGGGTACCGTGAGCATGCCGATGTCGTGGAGAAGGGCGCCGAGGGCCAGGTCGATAAGTTTTGCTTCGTTGTAGTCGAGGCTGAGGGCGATGAGGACGGAGATTACGGCGACGTTGACCGAGTGGGCGTAGACGTAGTCCTGGTAGGTGCGCAGGTCGAAGGTGTGGATCATGGATTCGCGGTTGCCGATGATCTCCGCGACCATATTTTTTACTTCGCTGCGCAGGGCCGCCGTGTCGAGGTCGCCGTTTTTCCCGTAGCCGGCAAAGGCGGTTTGGAGTTCCCGGATGAGCTTTACCCTGGTATCCTCCCGCACGAGTTCGGGGACGTCGATGGCCTCGAAGAGCGGGTTCTTGATGTAGACCGAGCCAATGCCCAGGTTGTTGAGCTTTTGGATGCTGGAGTCGGTGAGGACCATGCCGTTCCTGACGAGCAGCCGGCCGTCGGCGCCGCGCACGTTGCTGGCGACGGTCATGCCGGGCTGCAAGACGGCGAGGGATACGCGCTGCATACTGCCCCCTATCTGCGTAAGCACGGGTGTTGCGGACGGTAAGGGAAGATGCCCGTGCGGACGGCGATTGATGACACTATACGAAAATTTTATTCTTTTTGCCGGCGGACCGCCAGGGACTTTTGGCCTAAAAAGTCAGGCCGATCGTCCTATTTTCCCCCCTGCCCCCCGGGGTACGCGTCCTCCGTCTGCCCGCCCCCCCGCCCGCAGCGCAGGAATATCGGCCCCGGGCGGCGAATACATTGTACCAGAAAGCCCGCCGGCGGGCACCGACGGAGGGAAGCATGAACAGTCACGGCCCGGAAAAAGAGCCGTCCGCCGATCATCTGCGGCGGCTGGTGGAACGCCTGGAGGCGATGCGGATCGCCGATTACCTGGAACTGCTGGAGAAGCCGCGCCGGCTGGTGATGACGAATTTTATCTCCGGCATCGCCCGCGGCCTGGGGTTCGCGATCGGGACGACGATTATTTTCGCGGTGGTGATCGAGGTGCTGCGGCGCCTTATCCTGATAAATATCCCGCTGATCAGCGATTACCTGGTGGATATTATCCGCCTGATAGAGATGAGAAGATGAGAAAATGAAAAAGGCGCTCCTTTGAGCGTCTTTTTTTATTGGGCTTTGTCCGGCTCGCCGGCGGGTGGCGGGACTGGTTTGAAGATCAGCGGCACGAGCGAGGCCAGGGGCTGCTGGAAGAGCATGAAGAGGGTGATGGGCACGGCGACGGCGGGCGGGAAGTGGGCGATGGCGAGTACGAGCCCGGAGCTGATGTTGCGTATGCCGATGCTGTAGATCATGGCGACGGTGATGTCCCGGGGCCGTCCTCTGACGACGAAGGAGCCGAGGTAGCCGAGGAAATAGCTGGCGGCGACGATGAAGAAGGTTACGAGGACCATTTTCAGCATCGCGGGGCTCCAGTCGACGGCGGGCGCGACCAGGGCGGCGTTGAGGAAGATGACTATGTAAAAGGTGGTTTTGGCGGTGACGCCGCCGAAGCCTTTGGCGAACGCGACGGCTCTTTCTTTGAGGATGTCGTGGAGGGCCATGCCGGCGAGGCTGGGAATGGTTATCATCCACATGAGCTGCAGGGCCATTTGTTTGTAGTCGATATGGAGCGCCTGGCCGACGGTGACGAGGAAGAAGGCGGGCAGGAAGAAGGGCACCAGCACGGTGTCGAGCGCCAGGGTGACGAGCGCCACCGGCACGTTGCCCCTGACGATCGAGGTCCAGATTACGGAGGTCACTCCGACCGGGACGGAGGCGGCGACGAGGTAGCCGGTGCGGACACTAATGTCGCCGGGGTAGAAGGTGTAGCCCATCAGCCAGGCCATCAGCGGCGAGCCGAGGTGGACGAGGCAGAGTATCCACAGGGAGACCCACGGCCGGCTGAGCACTTTGCCGAATTGCACGAGGCTGGTTTCGAGGGCGGTGACGAAGGTGGCGTAGCCGAATAGGGCGATGAGGCCTAGGCGGAGCGTGGGCGAGTCGGCGACGGTGGCGTTGAAGCCGATGAGGAGCGCGCCGAGCACGCCCAGGTACATTTTTTTTCCCAGCCAGGCGTTGAGTTTACAAAAGTCCATGTCTGCAGTTTTCCTTTTTGCGCGGTTTTTTCGGCCTTACGGCCGCGGTGCGTGCGTTCTACGGTTATAGTATGTGCGGGAAGCGGAATCTGCCGTTGTGAATGTATTCCAGCCCGGTCAGTCGTTGGTGAAGATGGTGATGTCGCGGCCCATCTGTTTGGCCTGGTAGAGGGCCTGGTCGGCGGCGGCGACGAGCCGTTCGCCGGTGGCGTCGCCGGCCCCGTCCCGGTTGGTCCAGGTGGCGCCGCCGATGCTGACCGTCAGGTTGATGAAGCCTTTGCCGACCGGGAAGCGGCGTTCGGCCACTTTGAGGCGCAGGCGCTCGGCGACGGACACCGCCCGGACGCGGTCGGTGTCGGGCAGGATGACGGCGAATTCTTCGCCGCCGTAGCGGGCCGGCAGGTCGATGTTGCGGAAGCTCTCTTTCATGATGGCACCGAATTGTTCGAGCACGGCGTCGCCCGCCGGATGCCCGTGGATGTCGTTGATGGCTTTGAAGTAGTCGATGTCGATCATGAGGAGGCTGAGGGGCTTGGCGGTGCGCCGCATCTTTTTGATTTCGCGGTCGAGGATGTAGTCGAACATCCGTCGGTTGGCCAGGCCGGTTAGAAGGTCGTAGAAGCTTATTCTCTGGATGTTGGCGCAGAGGTCCTTGCGGCTGAGGAGCATGGTGACGTGGCCGATCGTCCGCTCGATGAATTTCTCCATGGCGGCCGGGTCGGCTGATTTGTCGATCTGCCGCCAGTAGAAGACGATCAGGCCGTGCAGGCTGCGCCGGTGGACGATCGGCACGGTGTAAAGCAGTTTGGCACCGCCGGCGCCGCCCTGGCGGAAGGTCTGTTTGACAATGAGTTCTTTGCGCCCGCCGCCGGGGGAGGGCAGCAGCTTCTGCAGCCGTTCTTTGCCGTACAGCGTTTTGAGGCGCCCGATGTCGGCCATGGAGAAGCCGCGGGCCATGACTTCCTGCAGTTGGCCGTCGGGGAGCGCGGGCTCGACGCCGAATACGGCGATGCCGTCGACGCCCAGCACGGCGGCGAAGGTTTCGCCGACTTTGTAGAACAGGCTTCCCAGCGAAGCCTGTCCGTGCTTCAGCGCCTCGACGAGGAAGTCGTTCTCGGCAGCGCGGTATTTAGCCTCGCGTTCAAGGTCGGCGCGCTCGATGATGCCCGCAGCCTGCCGGGCGAACAGCGCCAGGATGTCGGCGTCGAGGTCGGAGAAGTGGTCGGGCCGCTCGGCGAAGGCTTCGAGAACGCCGACGATCCCCCGGCCGGTGACGATGGGAACGCCGACCATGGACAGCAGGCCGAGGCGGGCGACGCCGGGGCGCAGGCGGTAGTTGTATTGAGAGAGGTCGTGGACGACGATGGGCTGGCCGTTGAAGTAGCTGTTGCCCATGAATTTGCGTTCGAGCGCGACGTCGCCGGGGTCGACGCTACTGTGCCAGGTGACCGCGCGGAAGGTTCGGCTGCCGGCTTCGTAGCGGCTCAGGAAGAGGTGGTCGCAGCCGACAGCGGCGTGGGCTTCCCGGACGAGGAGTTCGAGGGCGTCCTGCGTTTGGGCGCCGGCGGCTAAAGTCTGGCTGAGACCCTGGATCAGCCGCGCGAGGTCGACCGGTCCGCGTTTGGCTTGTTCTTGATCGTCGTTCACAGGCAACATCTCCGCTCATTAAGGCGTTGGCCGCCGTCGGACGCAGACGGCAAAACCGGCGGTATTCGCCGGTCAGTACTTCTTCTGCCACATAATCTGATAGGCGCCGCTCGGGTAGGTGGAGTCGCGTTTTATCTGGACGGTTCCATCCTTTTCGGCCGTCTTTATGCTGATCCCTTTTGCGCCGGACATGATCGTGACCCCCGGCAGGATAACGCGCTCGTCGTTTTGCTTTTTGAGCGAGTAGGAGTAGTCGGCATCGGCGGCCGGCGCGGTCGTGAAAGCCTCCGGCTGGTCCGCCAGCCTCATCTGGCCGCTTCGGTTGCCGGCTGTGGCGGGCGACGGATTTTCGGCGGCCGCCGACGCGGACGGGACGGCGGCCGGCGCCACTGACGGCGGCGCTGGCGGCGCTGGCGGTGGGGTCTTGACGGCGAAGAAGCCGGCCTGGATGAGGAGGAACGCGGCGGTGATGAGGGCCAATACGATTGCCAGGTGCCACAGCGATTTTTTTCCCATGCTGTTATCCTTCCGTAAGAACCAGGTTTTGGGGTTTATATTCGCCGCGCGCGGCGGGACTCCCTCCCGCCGGCGGCTTTTTTCCCGTCGCGAAAATGACGGGGGCCGCCGACGGGCGCCCGCAACCGGGGTTTGTCGGCGGCCCCGCGCTACAGATGGACCTTCCAGCCTATCTGTATATCTGCGGGTTGACGCAGGTGAGCGGTCGTCCTCCCTTGAGGACTGAAAGGATGTTTTGGGCCGCGAGTTCGGCCATGGCGTCCCGCGTTTCGACGGTGGCGTTGCCGAGGTGGGGGCAGAGGATGACGTTGTCGAGTTCTTCCAAGCCTGGGGTGATTTTGGGTTCGAATTCGTAGACGTCGAGGGCGGCACCGGCGATGATGCCTGCGCGCAGCGCTTCGAGGAGAGCCTGTTCGTCGATGAGCGGCCCGCGGGCGGCGTTGATGATGTAGGCGGTGCTCTTCATGGCGGCCAGTTGGGGGGCGCCGATCATGTGGCGCATGGACGGGTCGTAGCTTACGTGGAAGGTGAGGAAGTCGGCGGCGCGGATGACGCCGTCCAAGGGCATGTATTCGATGCCGAGTTCTGTTTCCTGGGCGGGGCTGAGCCTGGTGCGGGAGTTGTAGACGACGCGCATGTCGAAGCCTTTGGCCCGTTTGACTACGGCTTTGCCGATGTTGCCCATGCCGACGACGCCGAGTGTTTTGCCGGCGACTTCGACGCCGAGGTGGTAAAGGGGGGCCCAGCCGGTGAATTTGCCGGCGCGGGTGTTTTTATCGCCTTCGACGATGCGGCGGGCGATGGCGATGATGAGGCCCCAGGTGAGGTCGGCGGTGGCGTCGGTGGAGACGGCGGGGGTGTTGGTGACGGGGATGCCGCGGGCGGTGGCGGCGGCGAGGTCGATGTTGTTGAAGCCGGCCCCGTAATTGGCGATGATCTTGAGGTCGGGGGCGGAGTTTATGACGGCGGCGTCGATGCCGTCGGACAGGAGCGGTAGCAGGGCGTCGCAGCCGACCAGACCGGCGATGATTTCTTCTTTGGTGAGCAGCGTGAGGCTGTCGTGCATGGCGACTGCGAATTCGGCGGCGAGCATGTCGTAAGCGACGCGGGGAACTTTGCCGGAGATGAACACTTTTTGCTTCATATCTTCTCCCTCCTTGCGGGTTAATCTTATCGTATTTTTTCCTATAGGTAAAATTCATATTCTGCATGTTTTATATTCTTTCAATTTATAATAGAATGGATGGTAAGGAGGCGAGCTTATGGATATACGCCATCTCGAATATTTTCTCGAGGTTGTCAGGCAGGGGAGCTTCAGCAAGGCCGCCGCGAGGCTCCATGTCACCCAGCCGTCGATCAGCAAGATGATCAAGGCGCTGGAGGAGGAGCTGGCGGTGACGCTGTTCCACCGCACCACCAAGCAGGTGGAGCTGACCGACGCCGGCCAGGCGCTGCTCGAACAGGCCCAGCAGATCGTCGGCCTCTTCCAGAACCTGACGGTGGAGCTCGATAACGTCACCAGCCTGCGCAAAGGCCGGCTGCGGATCGGCATGCCACCGATCGCCGCATCGACCGTTTTCCCCCGCGCGCTGGGGGAGTTCAACCGGGTGTTCCCGAGCATCGGGATCGAGCTTTACGAGTACGGGTCGAAGAGGATCGAGGAGGCGGTGCTGGACGGTACCCTGGATGCGGGCGTGGTCTGCTCGCCGCCGGCGAAAACCGCCCTGCTCGCCGTGTATTCGTGCATCCGCGACCCGCTGCGGGTTATCGTGCACCCGAGCCACCGCCTGGCGGGCCAGCAGGCCGTCGATTTCGCGGCGCTGGCGGACGAGCCTTTCGTGCTGTACCGCGAGGATTTCAGCCTCCACGACCATATCCTCCAGCGCTGCGGTCAGGCGGGCTTCGCGCCGCGGGTGATCTGCGAGACTTCCCAGCGGGAGTTCATGACGGGGATGGTGGCCGCCAACCTCGGCATCGCCCTGCTGCCGGGGATAATCTGCGACGGCCTCGACCCGGCGGCCATCGTTTCCGTGCCGCTGGCCGGGCAGCCGTTATGCCTCGAGTTGGCGGTCATCCGCCGCCGGGATCGTTATCTGTCGTTCGCCGCCCGCCAGTGGCTGACGTTTACGGCCGAGTTCCTCGGTTTGGAGCCGGCGGGAATTTGAAAAGCAAAAGCCGGGGCTTATCAGCCCCGGCTTTGTGGTTTTTGCTTATGCCTGTTCCCCATCCGGCTTGGGGGCGAAGAGGCTGATGAATTTGTCCGCCAGAACGGGGTCGAACATCTTGCCTTTGCAGGCGGCGATTTCCTGCAGCGCTTCCGCCGTCGACATCGCCTGGCGGTAGGGACGGTCCTGAGTCATGGCGTCGAAGGCGTCGGCGATGAGGAGGATGCGGCATTCGACGGGTATTTCTTCGCCCCTGAGGCCGAGCGGGTAGCCGCCGCCGTCCCACCATTCGTGGTGATTGAGGATCCAGTCGGCGATGTGGTGGAAGTCGGGCGAGGCGACCGCGATGCGGTAGCCGATTTCGCTGTGGCGGCGCATGATTTTGGTTTCGGCTTCGTTCAGGCGGCCGGGCTTGAAGAGGATGTTGTCGGGGATGCCGACTTTGCCGATGTCGTGAAATTGCGCCAGCAGGCGCAGGTCGCCGATCCGCCGCTCGGGGATGCCGACGACCCTGGCGAGTTTTTCGACGAGTTCCTGCAGCCGGTCGGCGTGGCCTTCGGTGATGAAGTCGCGGGCGTGGAGGGCCTCGGTGAGGGTTTTGACGAGGGCGCTGCGGGTGCTGCTGCTGCGGTGCAGCTTTTCCCGGTACATGCTGCTGTCCGCTTCACGGTAGACGTCGTTCATGCTGAGATGGGCGGGCCCGCGGACGGCGTACCCCATCGAGATGCTGAGTACGTATTCCCTGTTGTTGATGTTGTCGGCGGCGATGGCGGCCATTATGCCGCCGACGATTTCTTGCAGACTGGCCTCGTCGGTAACGGGGAGGAGAACGGCGAATTCGTCGCCGCCGATCCGGCAGAGGACGGCGTCGTCGGGGACGTTGTCCTTGATGATGCGGGCCGCCTGCAGGAGCAGGTCGTCGCCTACGGCGTGCCCCAGGGTGTCGTTGACGAGTTTGAGCCCGTCGATATCGCTGATGATGATGCCGGCCGCCGGGTAGTCCCCGGTGCCGAGGCGCCCCATTTCCTGCTCAAAGTACCGGCGGTTGTACATGTCGGTGAGGAGGTCGTGGGTGCTGGCGTAGGTGAGCCGCCGTTCCGCCTCCTTGCGCTCGGAGATGTCGCGGTAGATTATGTAACCGCCCACCTGTTTGCCCATGACGACGATCGGGTAGCCGAGGACGAAGATGTCGAACAGTTGGCCGTCCTTGCGCTTTCTGACCGTCTCTTTTTCGACGACCTTATTGTTGAGTACGCGGCTGCTGATCTCGATCCCTTCCTCGCGCAGTTCGTCCGGGACGACGAGATCGTTGATGTAGCTGCCCTGGGCTTCGTCGATGGTGTAACCGAACAGGCGCGCGAAGTTGTTGTTGACTCTGACGATTCGGTCGTCGGCGTCGATGATGGCGATGCTCTCGGGCGAGTTTTCGAACAGTTGCTCGAGATATTCCTTCTGGAGGGCGATTTCGTGCTGCGAGGCCTGTTCCTGCCTGATGAGTTTTTCGAGCGTGGTGACCATGGCGTTGAACTTGTCGCTGATTTCGGCGAATTCCACGGCGGAGGAGTCGCGCCAGCGGGCTGAGAAGTCGCCCTTCTGAACCTTGGTCATCGCCCCCACGAGGCCCCGCATCCTGGCGGCGATGCCGCTGGCGACCGTCACGCCGATGAGCAGGGCGAGAAAGACCGCCACCGCCCCCACGCCTAGCGTCCTGTCTTTTATCGGCGCCAGTTCCTGCCGGAAGTTTTCCTGGGGGATGAAGCCGACGAGCTTCCACCCGGTGCGGGCGATGGTGATGTAGCTGATGAAGGTGTTGTCGTTTTCCAGGGGGAGGAGGATGACTCCTTTGTACTGGTTTTTTATCTCCCAGAACCAGGCTTCATCGGTTACCGTTTTTCCCAGTTTGCGGGGGTCGGGATGGGCGATTATCAACCCGGCCTGGTCGACAAGGATGGCGTAGCCGCCCTGTTCGAAGTGGATTCTTTTGACGACGTTGGCCAGCAAAGGCAGGGATATGTCGACCCCGAGCACGCCGGCCACTTCCCCGTTGACGGTGACCGTCCGCGCTGCGCTGATGATTGGTTTGAAGGTGATGGCGTCGAGGTACAGGTCGCTCCAGATGATGCGGCCGGGATTTTCCAGCGCCCGCCGGTACCAGGGGCGTTTGCGGGGATCGAATTCCTGGACCGGCATGGTGTTGGACGATACGATGAAACGGCCGTCGGCGGTGCCGATGAAAACGGCCGGCAGGTTACGGTTGAAGCGCCGGAACTGATCCCATTCGGCCGTAAGCGACCCGGGGGCGGACAAGGAGTGGGCCTGTCCGCCCTCGATGCTCAGGGCGAAGGTGTCGAGGGCTGCCCCGACGTCGGCGAGGAAGTTTTCGATAAAGAACACCCTGGCGTTTTCCATTGTCTCCAGGCTGTGCTCCTTGGCCTTTTCGAGCAGGATGGCTTCGGTCTTCTGATAGGAAAGTACGCCGAGGACGATTATGGGGAGAACGATGAGCAAAACGAAAGCGGTAATCATCTGAGCCCTGATGCTGAATATCACTTGATCGCCCCCGTACCCCTTCTTGCAGCTATTGTCTAAATATGTCTTATAAGGTTTATTTTAACACGCCGGAGCGGGACGGGGAATAGCCATCGCAACACGACTTTTATTGGCATCTGCGGCGCTCTGAGGAACAAGAGCGCCGTTCTTGGCGCTTCAGCGCCCTAGAACGGCGGCCTACTCCTTGCGGGTGCGCCGCAGATGCGGGCTTATGGACGGCCTGGCGGGCCCCTGCAGAGGGGCCCGCCGTGTGCGCCCTACCCTTTCGGTTTTGCCGGCAGACCGGGATACTGGCCGGGGTAGATTATTATCTCGCGGTCGGTCATGACTTTGGCGACGACCCTGAGGACGATGGCGACGTTGAAGTGCCGGAAACCGTGGTCATCCTGGTGGTCGCACGGGGCGCATTTCGGCTTGCACCACTGATGGCCGTGGTGGCCGTCGTCGTGATCGTGGTGGTGATGGTCATGACCCCAGTGGTCGTCATACCCGCAGTGATCGTCGCCGTGGTGGCCGTGGCCGCAGCCGTCGTCGCAGTGTCCGTGGTCGTGGTGGCCGTGGTCGCAGTCGTCGTCGCAGTGGCCGTGGTCGTGGTGGTGACCATGGTCGCAGTCGTCGTCGCAGTGGCCGTGGTCGTGGGTCATGCCTTTGCCGTAGTGGTATTTGCCGCGGTGATGGTGATGATGATGGTGATGCGGGCAGTCGTAGTCCACGTATTCGACCATGACGTTGGCGTCCGCATCCATGCCGCACATCGCGCCCCAGATGGGCACGTCGGCGGTGAATCTGACGCGACGCATTTCCACAGCGTGGACGGGCTGGTCGGGCAGGCAGGCCACGTAGATGGCTTTGATTTCGAAGTCGCCGCAGACGATGACTTTGTTGTGAATGATGGTGACGTCATGTATGCATAGCTTTTTGATAAAGACGTCGATGACCTGCTCGATCGCCGGTTTCCTGCGCGGTACGCGGACACAGATGTCGAGCGTGCACTGGGTTTCCGCCTCGCCGACCAGTTGCCGGACGACGATGCTCTGCGGCCCGGCCTGCGCGCCCAGTACGCATTTGCCGAGGACAGGTTTCGGTTTATATAAGTAGTTCATGTTTGCACCCCCTTTTCGGTGTTCAGATTATTATATGAGGCTAAGGGGGACGGCGTGAGAGGCCGGCGCGCCCTCCGGGGCGCATTTGTGCGGCTTGTTTATTGTCCCGCGGGTATCATGCTATAATATGTTTATGATATTGTTCGCTGCCGGCGCTTGCCGGTAAGTATAGGAGGCAGGCTATGGAGCTGGTTTTGCTTAGACACGCGAAGGCCGAGGAGGATTCGGCCGCCCTTCCCGACGAGCGGCGCGAGCTGGTACCGAAAGGCCGCAAGCGCGCTCAGGCGGTCGCGCGAGGGCTTGAGCGGCTGCTGCCCGCCGGCAGGCGGGTCGAGATCTGGACGAGTCCGGCGCTAAGGTCGCGCCAGACGGCCGACATTATCGCCGATTATCTGGGCGTTGCTACGGTGAAGGAGCATGCCGCCATTTACGCCGGCAGCCTGGAAAGCCTCATTGCGGAGTGGGCCGGCGGGGCCGAGGAGCGCACGATGATCGTTGTAGGCCACGAGCCGTATCTCGGCATCTGGGCTCGTCAGCTGGCCGACGTGACAGTGCCGTTCAAGAAGTGCGCGGCGGCCGGATTTACGCTCGCCGCACCCGATTTTTCCACCGGCACGCTGCGGTGGTTCGCCGGACCGAAGGTTCTGGCGGCGCTGGGCGTAGATAAGGATTAGAGGAGGTATCGGCCATGCCGGGTTTGGATACCGAGCTGGAACTGAAGCTGCGCCTGCTGGCGCCCGAGGCCTGGGCAGGGGTTTTTTCCGCCCCCGCCGTAGCGGCGCTGCTGCTGACGCCTCCCCAGGATGAACATCTGGAGTCATGGTATTTCGATACGGCGGAGGGCGATCTGCAGGAAGCGGGCCTGGCCTATCGCATCCGCCTGGAGGGCGGCCGGTGGGTGGCGACGGTGAAGGCGGACGGGTCTGCCGCCGGCGGCCTGCATGAGCGGCGGGAGTGGAATGTGACCGTCGACGGGCCGGAGCCCAGCTACGATTATTTCCGCGCGACCGAGGCCGGCCCGCTGCTTGCGGCGGCGGGCGGCGGCGCGCCTCTGGAGCCGAGGTTCAGCACCGTTTTCGACCGGCGGCGGGCGGATGTTGCCGTGGCCGACAGCCGCATCGAGGTGGCTGCCGACCGGGGGGCGATTTTGGCCGGCGGCCGGGAAGAGGCGATCGCCGAGGTGGAATTGGAACTGAAGGAGGGCTCGGCGGCGGCGGTGCTCGCGCTGGGTGCGGAACTTGCCCGCCAGCTCCCGCTGGCTGTGGAGCCGCGCAGCAAGTATTTCCGCGCGCTGGTGCTGGCGGGGCTCGACGAAGGCTTCGGGCCGGCGGTCGCACCGCCGCTCGAGCCGGAGGACGCCGTCGTGCCCGCCGTGAGGGGCCTCATCGCCGGTCAGATCCATACGGTTTTGGATAGATACGCGCTTTTCGCGGCCGACGACAAGGATGCCGAGGCGCTGCACCGGCTGCGCGTCGAGCTGCGCCGCCTGCGTTCGCTGACAGCTTTCGCGAAGCCGCTGGCCGACCCTGCGGGATACGAGGCGTGGCAGTCCGAGTTGCGCGGCCTCAGCCGGGCGACCCACGACCTGCGG
>JALHDI010000017.1:0-42785 GCA_022839045.1 Sporomusaceae bacterium | reverse complement strand
CCCCGCCGCCCTGGCTGGCGATGCTGCTGGCGACCGAGCGGGAGAAGCTGCTGGCGGAGCTCCGCGGCAACCTGGGACAGGGACGGGTGACGGGCACGCTGCTGGCTTTCTGGGCGTGGCTGGCCGATGAGCGGTCGCTGCGGCCGTGCGAACTGGCGCTGGCTGATTTCGCCGCTTCCCGAGTGGGGGGGTGGCTGGACGAGATGCGGTCGGCCGGCAAGGATATCCGCCCGGAGGATACGGCTGCCCTCCACCGGCTGCGGATCGAGGGGAAGAAGGTCCGCTATGTGCTGGAGAGTCTGCCGTTTAAGGATCGGCGGACCAGGCTGCTCGTCGCCCGCTTGCGAAAGTTGCAGGACTGCCTGGGGCAGGTGCGCGACGCCGCGCTGATCGACGCGGCGATGGGCCGCTGGATGAGCGAGCACGCCAGCCGGATCGTCCACCGCGACGCGGGGATGCTGATGGGCTGGATGACGCGCTTGAACGTAGAGGCGGGCGGGGAGTTCGCGGCCGCCTGGAAACGGTTCCGGCGGGCGGCGAAACGCTGGCAGAAGGAGTAAGCTAGAGACGGACGGGGCCGGGCGGGCGCGGGACCATTACGGTAAAATATGGATGAAAGGCTGCAGAGGGGGCATAATAGGCCCAGACACCGTTAGGAGGTGCCTCTGTGGCAAATTATCAAAGCCGCGGCCGCGAGCAAGGCTTCACCCTGGTGGAGCTGGTCGTCGTGCTCGCCATCCTCGCCACGCTGGCGAGCCTGTACGTTCCCGCCGTCGAAACCGCCGCCGAGAACGCCGCCCTTTACAAGGCTAGGTCGGACCTGCGGGCGATCGACGGCGCCATCCTGCTCGGCGCGCCGCCCTCCCCCCTGCCGGAGCCGCCGGCGTTGCTGCCGGGGGTGGCGGGCGACTACCGGATCGACAGCCACCGGCAGCGGGCCTATCTGCCGGTGACGGTGAACGGCCAGGTGGTGAATCTGTATAGCGATACGCAGTTACCTGGAAAAGACGGCAAATGAAAGGGCGCCGGCAGAAGCCGGCGCCTTCTTTATTTTTTTGTTTGCCGGCGCAGCCATTTCAGGATGACCGCGCCCAGTTCGTCGTGCCGGCCGGCGAAGACGTGGTCGGCGGCGTCGAGGACGGCGAATTCTTTCGGGGCCGGGCAGGCGTCGTACAGTTCCTCGGAGCCGGCCATGGGGACGGCGGCATCGGCGGTGCCGTGGACGATGAGGAGCGGGGCGGCGAAGGCCGCGGCGGCGGCGAGCGGGGCGTAGCCGCCGACGGTGAGGTCGGCGACGAAGCCGCTGTCGAGGGCGAAGCCTTTGCCGTAGAAGTTGGCGATCCTTTCGCCCCGGGCGGATTTGGCCCATAGCGCGGGGCCGAGGATGGTGTCGCGGAAGTTTTCCACAGGGTGGACGACTGGGGCGACGGCGATCCGCCCGGCTACTCCCCGCTCGGCGGCGGTAAGCGCCACCAGGCCGCCGAGGCTGTGGCCGAGAAGGTATACCGGCCGGCCGGGGAGCTGGCGCCCGACCCAGGCAGCCACGCTGCGCAGGTCCTCCTGCCAGCCGGCGACGGTGGTGTCGATGGCGAAGGCGCCTTCGCTGTCGCCGGAGCCGGCGAAGTCGAAGCGGACGGCGTGGAAGCCGGCGGTTTCGAGGCCTTGGGCGAGGTTGCGCATCAGTTGGTTGGCGCCGACCTTGTCGCCGGTGAAACCGTGGCAGCAGATGACGACCGGGGCGTCGGCGGCGGCCGTCTCCGGCGCGTGAATCATGGCCGACAGTTTCTTGCCCCGGCTGGATATCCATTCGTGGCGTTTCATGCTATTCCCCCTTGCGGAGGAAGCGCTGTTCGATGAAGTCGGCCATGGCGGCGGGGTCGTCGAGGCCGAACCTGGGCAGGCCGGGATAGACGGCGGCGTCGGTGACGATGGCCACGAGTTCGTCCTGGCGGCAGAGCGGCGCGTCGTTCACCGGGGGGCGGAAGATCTCTATCCGTGTACGGCCTTCGCGCTTGTAGCCTTCGGTGAAGATGATGTCGACGCCGTGGATGCGGGTGACCACTTCGCTGAGCGGCAGTTCTTCCGCCACCTTGGCGATGATGGCCATCTTGGCCGGCGAGGAGATGCAGACGACGTCGGCGCCCGCCTGGGCGTGCCGCCAGGTGTCCTTGCCGGGATGGTCCATCTCGAAGCCGTGGACGTCGTGCTTGATGATGGCCAGCTTGTGGCCGCGCCGCTTCATTTCGGCGATGAGTTTCTCGAGGTAGGTGGTCTTGCCGGAATCGGCTTTGCCGATGAAGGACAGTACCGGTACCATGAATTATCCCCCTTAGTTTTTGTTGTGGTCCTGCTGTTTGGCGGGCGCCTTCCGGGACTGCCTGAAGGACGACCAGAACATCTGGATGCTCATCAGGGCGAAGAAGGCGCTGAACAGTCTGCGCAGCACGATATCGGCGGTGATGTTGGCCGCATAGGCCCCGGCCATGCCGCCGAGAATGATGCCGGCGGCCAGGTACGGGACGTAGCGGTAGTCGATGAGGCGGTTGCGGTGATGCTTGACGACGCCGACGACGGCGGTGGGAATCATGGCGGCGATGGCGGCCGCCTGGGCGGCGTGCTGGGGAACGCCGAGGAGGAATACCGCCGCGACGACGAAGATGGCCCCGCCGCCGATGCCGAGCAGGCCGCTCAGTATTCCTGTCGCGACGCCAGTGAGGATGGCGAGGATTATCATAGGCCCCACCCCATTCTGATCGACATGGCGAGCGCCAGTACGGCGAAGATGCGTTTGAGCACCGCCGGCCGAACCCTGGGCAGGAGCGCCGAGCCGATGTAGGCGCCGGCCATGCCGCCGGCGGCGAACAGGGCGGCGAGGGCGACGTCGAGCTGGCCGAAGGAGTTGTAGACGAAGGCGCTCATGACCGCGCCGGGGATGACGATCGCCAGCGATGTTGCATGGGCGGAGTGCTGGGATACGCCGAGGAAGTAGATCATGCACGGCACGAGGATGATGGCGCCGCCGATGCCGAGCAGGCCGCCCACCGCCCCGCCGACCGCGCCGATTAGGACGGCTTTGGCTTTGTCCATTGCCCACCTCTTTCTGTGGCTATTGCGAGCATCTATATATATTCCCCGCCCTTGCGGCTTTTCCTTGCGGCCTGACCGGGACTAATTTCCTATCCGCGGCAAAAAAGGTTTACGACATAATCCGACGAATTATCTTATAGAAGTATGTCTTGCCATATTATCCTGGTCTTGGAGGCAAGAAGAAAATGAGCACGAGACAATCCGGCCGCGGGCAGCGTGGCAACGGCAACGACAGTGTGGTCCGCCTGCAGGCCGATATCCGCGACGGCGTGGAGCAGGAGCGCATGAAGCGCTATGCGCGGGAATACAAACAAAGCAAGGAGATCGAGGAGGCGCTGGCCGGCCTGAGCCGCTTCGCCTGCCAGCCGGTCGATTACGCCCCGGCCCTGGCCCGCAAGGAGTGGGTCGAGCCGGCTATCCCCGATTTCAGCTACATCCTCATCGAGACGCGCCTGAAGGTGACCAACAAGTACCTGGCGGCAATCGCCACCCAGGTGCTCGGCGGCCTGTTCTTCGTCATCCTCAGCTTGGCTTTTATGGATTCCTTCGTGCCGATCATCGGCGTCATCGGCCTGGCGGCCTGCACCCTGGCCCTCAACCGGGAGCTGCAGAACCGGCGGCTGGAAGTGGACCGGGCCCTGACGGCGGCCCGCGCCGATATCGAGAGCCGCGTGAAGGCGTTGCGGGAGAAGATCGAGGAGGAGCGCCAAGCCTTCGAGGAGGCGGAAAACCAGCGGATCGCGAGGATCGAACGCCTGCTGAACGCCGATCCGGCCGCGGTCTTCGAACGGATCGAGGAGGTGCTGCGGAGCTTAAAGCTGCCTTTCTATCTGCGCTGCACCGTCGATTTCTACAATATGGAGCCTCTTCTCTCCCTCTACCTGCCCGGACACAACGTCATCCCGGCCAATATCGTGAGCCTGTCGCAAACCGGCGTGATCGACTACGAGGAGAAAACGGCGCCGGCGATCAACCAGCAGTACAGCGAGGCGCTGGCTGGCACGGCGATAACGCTGGCGCTGCTGCTGTACACCTACCTGCCGCCGCTCGACGTCGTGTACGTGCGGGGGATGTTCGACCGCGGCGAGAATCCGGAGTGCTATTATTGCCTGCGGCTCACCCGCCAGGCGGCGCTCGATGTCATCGAGGCCCCCAGCGCCCTCGATGCCTTCCGGCAGTTGGAGGCGCGCTTTGAAATCGGCCAGAACGGCATCTTCACCCCTCTCGAGGAGCAGTTGCTCCCTGACTGGTGGGAGGCCGCCCCGCGCGAAGGGGTGCTGTCGGCGAAGTTTACCATCCCCTCGAAGTTTTAGGGGTTAATGAGCGCCATCGGCATCGTTGCTTAACGACCTCGGACCGGCCCCGCCGCGTGGGCCGGTTTTTTTGCCGGCATGACTTTGCCGCGGGCGGGCGGCCTGGTATAATAGAAGTGCTTATCACTTTTAAGGAGCTGAAGGCCCTGAAAGTTCTGTTCTGGGATATCGACGGCACCATCCTCCGCACGGCCAAAGCCGGCCTGTTCGCTTTCCAGCAGGCGACCGAGGAGTTGTACGACGCCAGCCTCGATTTCGGCCGGGTGACGACCGCCGGCATGACCGACTGCCATATCGCGGCCCAGATCATCGCCCTCGCCGCCGGGCGGGAGCCCCGGCCGGAGGAGACCGCGACGCTCGTGCGCCGGTACATAGAGCTGCTGCCCGCACACCTGGAAGCCCGCCGGGGGTACGTCATCCCGCCGGTGGCCGACATCCTCGCTTACCTCGACGCCGAGCCGGGCTACGTGTCGCTGCTGCTGACCGGCAACACCGCATCCGGCGCCCGTGCCAAGCTGACCAGCTACGGCATCGCCCACTACTTCGATTTTTCCCTGAGCGCGTTCGGCGACGACTGCCCCGACCGGGCGGAGATCGCCGCGCGGGCGCTGGCGAGCGTGAAGGCGCGCTACCCGGCGGCAGTGCCGGAGGATATGTTCGTGATCGGCGACACGCCCAACGACATCAGCTGCGGGAAGGCGATCGGCGCCCGCACGGTGGCGGTGGCCACCGGCACGTACACGGCGGCGGAGCTGGCCGCCCATTCGCCCTGGTGGGCGGTGGAGCAGTTGCCCGCGCCGGCCGAATTCGCGGCCAAACTGGCGAAGAAATGAAAAAAACTCCCGGACAAAGTCCGGGAGTTTTTTGATGTGCGGAGGCTAATTTTCGCCGGCAAGTTTCAGGCCGTACAGCGCCGCCTCGTCGCCGGGGTTTATCCCGAGCGCCGCCCGGAAGGCTTTCGCGGCTTCGGCAGGCAGGCCGACCTTCAGGTTGTGGTAGCCGTCCTTCATATGGTTGGCGTAGTGGTCGAGCTTATTGCCGTCGCCGTCATAAATATAGTTCTCGTCCCATACCACCCCATGTTTAGAAATATAATAGCTGGATTGCCCGAAAAGAAGCTGCGCCAGCCAGCGCCCCTCTTTGTCGCGGAACCCCCTTTTTCCGTCCCGTTCCACGAAGACCAGCCCGTTTTGGCAATGCCGCGATGCATGGGAAAACTGCGGCTCGATCACCATCTTGCCCGTCGTATCGATAAAACCGAACTTGCCGTCCACCCGCACCTTGGCAATCCCCTCCTGAAAATCCCACGCAACGTCATACCACGGCGTAAGAAGTTTACCGGATTTATCCATAAATACGCACCTGGATGTCGTGTAGTTGTTTTCGTAAACCAGCCCCATCGTCGGCGCCCCCGCGGTCAGAAACAAGTCATCGAATACCGGCTCGATCACCATTTCCCCCGCCCGGTTGATGGCCCCCGCCTTGCCGGACGGCCGTACCACCGCCAACCCGCCCTCAAAGTCCCTCGCCTCGGAAAACTGCGGCGCAATAACCATCCTCCCTTTCTTGTCGATATAGCCCCATTTCCCGCCGACCTTTACCGCCGCCAGCCCCTCGGAGAATAGCCTGACATCCTGGTATTCGTACTGCGGCGCGATAACCGTCGTACCAGATTTATCGATGTACCCGTATTTGCCGTTCTCCTTCACCACCGCCAGTCCGTCGCGGAAGCCCCAGATATGGTCATACTGCGGCGGGATGGCAAGCTTTCCGTCCTTGTCGATATACCCGTACTTTTCGCCCTCCTCGACCCTGGCCATGCCATCGGCAAAGTCGTCGACAGAATCGAATCGCGGTACGATCAGCACCCTGCCCTGCCGGTCGAGGACGCCCCACTTGCCGCCTTTCGTGGCCGGAATCAAGCCTCCCTCGTACTCGGCGCCGCCCGCCACCGCCTGCAGCAGACCTTCTCCTTTGTAAAGAATCGCGGAATACTGCGGCGCGACCAGGATGTTGCCTTCCTTATCTACGACACCCCATCGGCTGTCTGCCTTCACGGCAAATACATCAAGATAATCGTTTCCCATGCTTCTCATAGTACTCAATAACCGCACTTCCTCGAAGCGGGGTGGGATGACCCATTTACCGGTACCGATGTGCAGCAGACCTTGTTTTTCGCCGCCCGGCAACCGCACCCGGAAAGGCATGCCATCACGCAGATAATATGCCTGCGACGAAACCTGCACATTAACTAAACCTTCTACCGGGGATGCCGCACCCAGCAGCAGGGCGGCCAGCAATACGGATACCAGTTTCTTCATCGGCCATCCTCCACTCCGGACGAGCAGCCGGCAGATTCGCCGGCTGCTCGCCGGAATACTTGCTCTTATGGTATATTATACCATATATTGGGATTATTTGTTTTATTTTGGCGTCATTTCTAACATTTGCTGCCGTTTTCTTATTCTTTCGACTGAGCCAGGTAATAGCACTTTAGAAACCTCTTTTGAAACGGTATAATTGTGTAAGAGGGGGTGAAGCTGTTGCTGTTTAAAGAACTTAATCAATACAAATACTTTTTTCTTGATAGCATAAGAGCTAATGACGATATATTGACTATATACCTCACGATAGGTGAAGTAGGTAAACCCGAAGATATTTCGTTCAATGGAGTTACCATCACTGGTACTAGGCCAATTTTAGAGAATAGTAGTCTAGTTATTGAACTAGTCTTTTCTTCCTATGTCGCCTACAATGTACGTTGGGAATCATACACGACGCGGAGTGATTATGATATTTGGGATGGCCGATTAATTCGCGAGTATTCAAAATCGCGCTATATGGAATATGTAAAGAGCGATACTATAGCGTCTGATGAGTGGCCAGGCAAGCTAAGGCACTTTGGATTCTGTTGCGAGTGGCATGTTGTAGACGTAGTATCTGTACAAGAACCGGCAATAAGAATATTAAACAAAAATGCTGACATAGTGCCTTAGAGTACCCCCAAAAATGAAATACGACAGCAAGTGATAAAACCTCCCGGACAATGTCCAGGAGGTTTTGTGTATAGGTGATTTTGCGAGCGCCCCCCCCCCCCGAATCGCCGGGACCGTTCAGAAGGTCCCAGATGCAAGGCGCACCGCAGGCTGACACCGGAAGCGTACACGAACGTACGCTGAGGATGGCAGCCGAGGAGCAACGCCGCAGATGGGGCCTTATTAACGGTCCCCCTGTACGCTGGCGGATGACTTCATGGCGGGGAGGGCGTAGCGGGCGACGATAGCCGCCAAAATGATCGCGCCGCCGGCGAGCGACCACGGGCCGGGCGTTTCGCCGATGAGGAGGAAGACCCAGATGGGGTTTAAGATGGGCTCGATCATGGTGATGATGGTGGCTTCGAGGGCGGTGACGTGCTTGATGGCGATGGAGTAGAGCACGTAGGAGAGGCCGAGCTGGAAGCAGCCGAGGAGGACGATGGCCGCCCAACCGGCGAGGTCGAGGCCGCCGTCGAACATGAAGGGCACGCCGAAAACGAAGGCGAGGATGTTGCCGAGCAGGGCGGAGCCGAAGGGGGAACCGTCCTTCTGTTTGCGCATCGCCAGGGCCATGACGGAGAGGCTGATGCCGCTGCCCACGGCCAGCAGGTTGCCGAGCAGGTGGCCGGCCTCCATCTGGTCCTGGAAGAAGAGGATCATGCCGCCGAAGACGAGTCCGATGGTGAGCCAGTCGAGGGCGGTGGTTTTCTCCTTGAGGAACCAGGCGCCGAAGAGGGCCACCCAGATGGGAGCGGTGTACTGGAGGACGATGGCGTTGGCGGCGGTGGTCAGTTTGTTGGCGCTGACGAACAGCGTTACCATCGCGGCGTAGCCCAGCGCGCCGGTCACCTGCACCTTGCTGATGTTGAGCGGCTGGCGGCGGAAGGCGAACCGGATGACGGCGGCGGCGATGAGGCTGCGCGCGCCGGAGATGGCCAGCGGGTGCCAGTCGACCGATTTGATGAGGAGGCCGCTGCTGCTCCAGAGGACGGCGGTGACGACGAGCAGGATGAGGGCGCGAAAGTGCTCCGATTTGCCGGAGCTGGTGAGCAGGTTCACTTGAGGTCTTCCTTTCCGGCCGCGGCCGGTTTGTCGTCTTAGACGATCCCGGCCGCTTTGAGGGCGGCGATTCTGGCGGCGGAGTAGCCGAGTTCGGCGAGGACTTCGTCGGTGTGCTGGCCGAGCGTGGGCGCCGGCCACTCGATGGTATCTTCCGAGGCCGACATTTTGACGGGGTTGCCGGGGATGGTGATGCTGCCGGCCACCGGATGGTCGACGGCGACCATCATGTTGCGCTCGCGGATGTGCGGGTCGCTGACGACCTGGTCGATGGCGAGCACCGGCGAGCCGGGGACGTTGTTGTCGGCGAGGACGGCGAGGAGTTTTTCGACGGTGAAGCGGCGGGACCACCGGTTGATGATTTCGGTGAGTGTGTCGATGTTTTCGATTCGTTTGGCGTTGACGGCGAACCGCTCGTCGGTTACGAGGTCTTCCCGGTCCATGGCTTTGCAGAGCCGCTGCCAGGTGGCCTCGTTGGCGCAGGCGATGAAGGCGTAGCCGTCGCTGGCCGCGAAGACGTCGTAGGGGCCGACGATGGCGTGGGCGCTGCCGTTGCGCGTGGGCACGACGCCGTCGATGGTGTGGCGGACGATGGCGTTTTCGAGGATGGCGGCGATGCAGTCCTGCATGGAGATGTCGATCCGCTGGCCGCGGCCGGTGCGCTCGCGCTGGTAGAGGGCGGCGAGAATGCCGATGGTGGCGAAGTTGCCGGCGTTGATGTCGCCGAGCGCGGTGCCGACGCGGGTGGGCGGGCCGCCTTTGGGGCCGGTGATGCTCATGAGGCCGCCGGTGGCCTGGGCGATGGCGTCGAAGGCGAACCGGTCGGAGTAGGGGCCGTACTGGCCGAAGCCGGTGATGGAGGCGTATATGAGGCGCGGATTGACGGCGGCGAGGTCTTCGTAGCCCAGGCCCCAGCCGGCCATGGTACCCTTGGCGAAGTTTTCGAGGAGAACGTCGGCCCACAGGGCCAGGTCTTTGAGGACCGCCTGCCCTTCCGCCTGGCGGAGGTCGAGGGTGATGCCGCGCTTGTTGCGGTTCAGGGTCATGTAGTAGCCGCTTTCGCCGTTGGCGAACGGCCCGAATAGCCTGGAGTCGTCTCCTTTGCCAGGAACCTCGACTTTGATAACGTCGGCTCCCAGGTCGGCCAGCACCATGGTGCTGTAAGGTCCGGTCAGAACCCGCGATACGTCGAGTAGCTTGAGTCCGGCCAGCGCCTTGGTCAAATATCATTCCCCCCACATTTATCTAAATATTTAGGATATATGTCCATTATTATAACCGTTCGGGCCATTCTTGGCAATCGGCGGGCCACGAGGACGCCCTGTCTTGGAAGACGGAATAGGCCCTCGCGCGTTCGCGAAGGCCTATTGTTTTTGCAGTTATGGACGGCTCAGAAGGCGGCAAGGTCTTCGTCGCGAGGGTCGCACAGGAACATGTGGCCGGGGGCGTGGGTGATCATGATCTCGGGCTTGGTGGTCATGGCGACTGCCTGGGGGGTGACGCCGCAGGCCCAGAATACCGGGACTTCGCCGTCGCGGACCTCAACCGGGTCGCCGAAGTCGGGGCGGCCCAGGTCGCGGATGCCGATGACGGCCGGGTCGCCGATGTGGACGGGGGCGCCGTGAACGGCGGGGAAGCGCGAGGTGATCTGGACGGCTTTGACGACTTTGCCGTGGGGAACGGGGCGCATGCTGACGACCATGTTGCCGTGGAACTTCCCGGCTGGGCAGCAGGGGATGCCGGTGATGTACATGGGGACGTTGCAGCAGGCCTCGATGTGGCGGACGGGGACGCCGGCGGCGAGGAGGGCTGTTTCGAAGGTGAAGCTGCAGCCGAGCAGGAAGGCGACGAGGTCGTCGCGCCAGTATTTTTCCAGGTTGACGACTTCGTCGACCAGGACACCGGCCTTGTAGATGCGGTATTTGGGCGCGTCGTAGCGGAGGTCGGCGCCGGGGGCCATCAGCTTCGGCTCGGGCGAGCCGGGGTCGGTGACGTCGAGCACCGGGCAGGGCTTGGGATTGCGCTGGGCGAACAGGAGGAAGTCGTAGGCGAGGTCTTGGGGGACGATGGCCAGGTTGGCCTGCACGTGTCCCTTGGCCATGCCGGCGGTCGGCCGGGCGAGTTCGCCCTTGCGCATGAGCAGGCGGAGGGCGGCTGGGGTCATTGTCGCGAAATCCATTTCATCCACCTCGTTTAGCGGTTAGTTCACAGTCTGGCTTCTCCGTGCAGGACGGCTTCCCGCAGGAGGGTGACGAAGGCCAGGTGGGCGTCGGCGCCGCAGCCGTCGGCGCCCGGGTATACCCCGCCGCTGATGGGGTCGTGGAAGCCGGCGGCGGCTGTGGCTTCGAGGACCCGCTTCTCGCGCGCGGCGTCGGGGCCGGCGGCGGGCACCCCGGCCCGCAGGCCAAGGAGGGCGGCGATGGCGTACCCGCCCCAGTTGGAGATGGCGGCGGCGACGAGGACGTCGACCGGGGTGGCGGGCGCGAGGCCGCAGCCGCAGGGGCACTGGCACTTGGCGCCGTGCGGAACCTGGGCCCGTACGGCGTCGGCAATGTTGGCCATGCCGATCTCGTTGCCGCCGTCGCCGATGGCGAGGGTGGCGATACCCCGTCGGCCGGCGGCGAGGAAGAGGTGGTCGAGCTTGGCCTGGCTGGCGCCGGTGTCTTCGCCGTTCATGTTGTGGATGACGCCGGCGGCGTTCATGCCGCCCCGCTCGATGGCGATGCAGGCGGCGGGCCTGAGGTCGTCGAGCAGCCGCTCGGCGGCCGCGGCGGCCTCATCGCCGGCGACGGGGAACGGCAGGACGGCAAGGGTGAGCAGTTTGTCCCTGGCGACCGAGTGGCCGATTTCCCCAGGGGCGACGCATTGGAAGCCGGCCGCCCTGGCGACGAGTTTGACGCCCTCTACCAGGCAGGCGTCGGTTACGATGACTGGCGCGGCCTTGACGGCCAGCCGCAGGGCGCGGGCGAGGGCGACCGCCCCGGGCGGCCCGTCCGATTCACCGCAGCCGGGGGCGACGACCGGCTGGTCGACCCAGCCGGTGGCGATGACGACGGTGTCGCCGGGCCGCACGCGGTCCAAGAGGAGATCGGCGGCCGCCAGGGTGAGGGGCTTGCCGGCTTTCTCGCGGGCGGCGCCGTAGAGTTTGGCGATGACGCCCCGCGCCGGGACGTCCAGGCTGATGAGGCGGTCGAGCGTTTCGGCGATCTGCTGAGTTTTCGTATCCATATCTTTCCCCTTTTCCTTTCCTGCGGCAAGGCTCGTCCGTGTTTGCGGCCGAACGACATTTCCCGGGGAATTTCGTGCTCCGCGCAACCTAATCTTTTCACAAAAAAAGGCTTGGCCTCAGCCATGCCGCGGGAGCCTGCGAGAACCGGGCTGCGGCCCGCCGCATCCCCGACCTGGCGAAGCCCGGGGAGGCGGCGGGGCAGGTCATATGCTGTCAGGATACGGCGGTGTGTTTATGTGTTTATGATACCAGCCAGGCGTCGGACCTGTCAACGCCCGGGCCGCCCGCCGGCAGCCCGGGTGGGCGTGTCGTCAGAGAACGATACGGATGTTGTTGTCGCGCAGCCAGGCGTCGATCTGGACGAGGTAGGCCATGAGCTGGGGCCCGCCCATGAGCTGGCCGAACCACGGGTAGGGGGAGCCGGCGTCCGTCGAGGCGGCGAAGTCGCGGACCCTGGCGAGGTCGACGAGCGGCAGCAGGGGCGAGGCCGGGTCGGCGAGGACGGCGAGCAGCCGGTCTCTGACGGCGGCGGCGAACGATGGGTTGTGAGTTTTCGGGTAGGGGCTCTTGCGGCGCCACAATACGTCGTCGGGCAGCAGCCCGGCCAGGGCGTGGCGGAGCAGCCCTTTCTCGCGGTTCTGGTAGTTCTTCATCGCCCAGGGGATGTTCCAGACGTATTCCACCAGCCGGTGATCGCAGAAGGGCACCCGGAGTTCGAGCCCGAAGGCCATGCTCATACGGTCTTTGCGATCGAGGAGGGTGGGCATCCACCGGAACAGGCTGAGGTGGAATATCTCCCGCATGCGGTCGTCTTCCCCGGCTTCGCCGGCCAGCCGCGGTACCGCGGCGAGCGCCTCGCCGTAACGCTGGCGGGGGTATTCGCTGAGGAAGGTGTCGGCCCTGAGCGCGGGGGCGAGCAGTTCGAGGCGCTGTTCGGGCCGGGGGGACCAGGGGAAGGTGCCGGCGGCGAGCATCTCCGGGCGGTAGAACCAGGGGTAGCCGCCGAATACTTCGTCGGCGCATTCGCCTGACAGCCCGACGGTCGCCTCCTTTTTGATCTCGCGGCTGAATAGGTACAGGGAGGTGTCGATGTCGGCCATCCCGGGGAGGTCGCGAGCCCGTGCGGCCTCGCGGAGGGCGTCGGCAAGCTCGGGGGTGTCGAGGAGGATTTCGCGGTGGCGGGTGGCGAAGTGCTCGGCGACCCGCTGCACCCAGGGCGCGTCGCGGTTGGGCTGGAAGGAATGCGCGGCGAAGAAGCGGTCGTTGTCGACGTATTCGACCGAGAAGGTGTCGAGGCTGCGGCCTTCCTCCCGGTAGGCCGCGGCGGCGACGGCGGTGATGGCGCTGGAGTCGAGGCCGCCGGACAGCAGGGTGCACAGGGGGACGTCGGATATGAGTTGACGTTTGACGGCATCCTGGAACAGCGCCCGCACCATGACGACGGTGGTGGGGAAGTCCTGCTCGTGCGGCTGGCTGACGAGCGACCAGTAGCGCGTTTTCGCCATTCCCCGCCGCTCGAACACGGCCGCGCAGCCGGGCTCGAGCTCGGTTATCCCCCGGAAGACGCCGTGGCCGGGGGTGCGCGCCGGCCCGAGCATGAGGATTTCCGCCAGGCCCTCGCGGTCGATTTCCGGTTCGATGTCGGGGTGGGCGAGCATGGCCTTCAGCTCGGAGGCGAATACTAAGCCGCTCTGGCGGCGGGCGTAAAAGAGCGGTTTGACGCCCAGGCGGTCGCGGGCCAGGAAGAGGCGCTGGCGGGCGACGTCCCAGATGCCGAAGGCGAAGATGCCGTTCAGCCGCTCGGTGCAGCCGGTCCCCCATTCGATGTAGGCCTTGAGAAGCACCTCGGTGTCCGAGGAAGTGGTGAAGTCATGGCCGCGGGCCATGAGGTCCCAGCGCAGGTCGGCGGTGTTGTATAGTTCGCCGTTGTAGGTTATGATGTATTCTTGCTCGCCGCGGCGGCGGAGCATGGGCTGCTTGCCGCCCGCCGGGTCGACGACGCTGAGGCGCCGGTGGCCCAGGGCGGCGTGCCGCGACGTGTAGAAGCCCTGGGCGTCCGGCCCGCGCCGGGCCAGGGTGTCGGTCATGGCGGCCAGGACGGCCCCTTCGTGGGTTAGGTCCCTGTCCCAGTCGACCCATCCGGTGATACCGCACATCTTTACCCTCTCCTTATCGGCCGGGGAAACGAACGGCGCCTACCGGCGCCGGCGAACGGCCCGGTAGGCGTCTTGCCCCGTGATTACGGGTTATGATATGCGGCGGCTGCTTATTTTGCCACCCCGGCCGCCTGGCGTTTGGGTCAGCGTTTGCTGCCTTTGGATTTGTTTTTGGTGTTCGTCACCATGACGGGGATCTCGTCGAGTTCTTCCTCGTCTTCCAGTAGGCTGGGGGCCTGGGCGGTGGTGTCGGCGACGTCGTGGGTATGGCCGTCGTCGTAGCTCGTCTCGCCTTCGTAAGGATGCACATGGCCGCCGTCCATCGTTTCGACGGCCGGTCCGGTCATTACGTCGAACCAGTGCCAGTGACCGTCGTAGAACGATGTCCTCACCCGCATGCGGTGGATGTGGGATGTGCCTGCGCACCTGGCTGGCCCGGTAACGCCCTGGACGATGTGCTGGTGGTCGTCGGCGACCAGCGTCAATGTATCGAAAACATGGACATGGACCATATGGCGATCTTCGCGGTCTTCGCCGGGGGGGCGGCGGAGTGCTTCGTTTTCGGGCATATTCCTACCTCCCTTCTTGTTATGTAGTATTATATGCGCCAGGCCCTCCGCCGGCGACAAGGAAATGGGGACGGTCCGCCTATTGGGATTATGGGGATCGGGTGGTAAAATAATTGGTAAAGAATGAAGCGGTTGGGAGTGTGTCGTATGGTGTATCGGGTTCAGGAATCCTGCCAGGGAATCGACTGGAACGCGGTTTACGGGATACTGGCCAGCGCCCGGATGGCTTCGCATCCCCTGGAACAGGTGCGGCGGGCGTTCGAGAACAGCTACCGGGTGGTGTTTGTCTTCGAGGACGACCTGCTGGTCGGCTTCGGGCGGGCAATCTCGGACGGGGCTTATGAGGCGGCGATCTACGATGTCGCCGTGCGCCCGGAATACCGGGGGAAAAAGCTCGGGACGCTGATCGTGAAGACGATCCAGGAGGGATTGCCGGGTATGGACACGATTTTTTTCGCCATGCCGGGGGTGGAGAACTTTTACCGGGCGATGGGTTATGCGAAGTTGTTGACCGGAATGGCCAGGTTCGTCCGCGCGGAGGCCATGCAGGAGAAGGGTTTTACGGATTAGCCCGGTCGGGGGAAGGCAGCAAAAAGAACACCCGCCTGAGTTAGGCGGGTGTTCTTTTTGGTAGCTGCCGGTTAAATTTTGCTGATCAACTGCTGCAGGATTTTGTATTTGGCGTCCTGGTAGATTTTATCGAAGTCGACGATGTACCACTCGCCGTTGATCTTCTCCAGGCCGACCGGCCGGATGACGACGTTGAAGGAGTTCTGCTCGGTTTGCAGGGTGGCGACGACTACGGCGTAATCGCCTTGTTCGGCCGCTTTCCTGAGCGACAGGAGGTTGGCGTTCTTGAGGTCCTCCAGCCCGGATTTGCCGGTGAGGTATTTGATTACCACCCGCGGATCGTTGGCCGTGCTCGGGGAGATGTAGAGCGCGGCGTCGTTCAGGCGGTCGCTCTTGGCGGCTTCGAAAAAGGTTTTGACTACCCCGTCGGCGGACAGCCCGGTGATGCGCTTGGCTCCGCTCCCGCCGCCGCAGCCGGCCGCGAGCAGTACCACTATCAGCAAGGTGAATACCGCCGTCATTTTCAGCATGCTTTTCTTCATCTACAGCCCATCCTTTCCCATATATCATTATTTGATAAATGTTATGTCTCATTATAACACCGTCTGACTGATTAGTCACCCCTCCGCGGATGCCACTATTTTCCTGATATGCCTGCCGGGAACGCAGGTTACACTAGCCTAAAGCAGACGGACGAAGGTCGGTAGGAACAGCAGGAAAGAAGCCCATCTCCTGCCCCGGACGGCGGAGGGAGCGTGTGATTTCCGTCACAGCGCGGGCTGCGTTGGCGGTTTTATAATGATGGCAGGAGAATATTTTACCAGGAGGCCATGACAATGAGCAGAAAGTTTATCAAGAATATCGATTTCGGCAAGGCACTCGAGCTCGCGGAGCTGGTGGATTACCAGCCGGGGCGGGTGGTCAGCCTGACGCTGGTCCAGAACGAGGCTTTAAGCATGACGCTGTTCGCGTTCGCGAAGGGCGAGGGGGTCAGCACCCATTCGGCGCCGGGAGACGCGATGGTGTACATCATCGACGGCCAGGCGGAGATCACTATCGGCGGGGAGAAGCTCGCCGCCGGCGCCGGGCAGACGGTTGTCATGCCGGCCGATATCCCTCACGGGCTGGAGGCCACGGAAGATTTCAAGATGCTGCTGATCTTGGTCAAGCAGTAGCAGGACCTGAACCCGCATCCCCCGGCCGGTGGTGCACAGACGGTCTACCAGGGCGGCGATGTGCCCCGCCAGTACGGCCATATTGCCGGAGTACTCCTCCGGGTCGAGGCGGCCGGCGATATTGCCGGCGGCATATTCCGCGGTCCTCGCCAGCATTCTTTCCAGTTCCCGGTCGCGTTTAAATCCCAGCATAGCATCTACCCCTCGAGAAAAATCGTCGCTTCCCTATCGGGGAAGCGACTTCTTTGTCATAGTATATTTTCGATTGGAACCAGGAATATTATGTCAAGGTCCCGAATAAAATTCGCAGCATTCTGCTTTCCGCCCGGAGGAATTCCTGGGAGGATTCGCAAATAATATATAATAGGTTAGCGAAAAGGAGGTTGCGTCGATGGTCTGGATGATGCTCCGTCCGGTTACCCATTGTAAGGAAGGCTGCCATAGATGGTCCCGGGCAGGACGGTAAAAGGCCCAGGAAGGGGCACTGCACAAGCAGCGCCCTTTTTATTTTCGTTATTCGCGTATGCCGGAGCGTTCTTTCCTTCGCTAATTCCGGGGCCGTTCAGAGTGCCCCAGATGCTAGGCGGCGTGAGGACACGCAGCGACGGCGGCCCCGGATGGGCCTAGTGCCGAGCGCGCCAGGGATGGCGCAAGCGCTCGGCCGCGTACTCGGAACGTACGCTGGCAAGTGCCCGCAACGCCAACAACGCAGATGGGGTGCTATCAACGGCCCCCATGTATCAAGATTCAATCCCTTTGCGCTGCTTGGCCGCATACATCGCCTTATCCGCCACCTGCAGCAGTTCTTCGCTGTCTTGCCCGTCGCGGGGGAAAAGAGCGAAGCCGACGCTGGCGCTGACGGAGAACTCCCGGTCTTCAAGCCGCATCGGCTGCTGGAGGGCTTCCATCAGTTTGTGCAGGACGGTGAAAATATCGCGCTCATCGCCGATGCCGGGCAGAAGGACGGTGAATTCGTCGCCGCCAAGGCGGGCGACGATGTCGCTGCCGCGCACCGCGCCCAGCAAACGTTCGGCGATAAGCCGGAGGGCCTGGTCGCCGATGTAGTGGCCGAGGGTGTCGTTGATGATTTTAAAGCGGTCGAGATCGAGGAAGATCACAGCCAGCATGTCTTTGTTGCTCCGCGCCTGGGCGAGGGCGACGGCGAGCTTGTCCCGCAGCATCACCCTGTTGGGTAGGCCGGTGAGCGGGTCGTGGTAGGCGAGGTGTTTTATCGTCTGCTCGTACCGTTTGCGCTCGGTTATGTCGACGATCTGGGCGATGAAGTACCGCGGCCGCCGCCGGGCGTCGCGCACAAGGGAGACATGGAGGGTGACGTTGATTATCTCCCCGTCCCTGCGCAGGTACCGCTTTTCCATGACGAAGCGCGGTTTTTTGCCGTGTAGCAGTTCGCCCACCATGAACATATCTTTGGTGAGGTCTTCGGGATGGGTGATGCTGGCGAAATCCATCGCGGCCAGTTGGTCGACAGAATAGCCGAGGATATCGGCCATCGCCTTATTTACCCGCATGAAGCGGCCTTTCAGGTCGGAGATGACCATGCCGATGGGGGCGTTTTCGAACACCAGCCGGAACCGTTCCTCGCTCTCCCGCAGGGCAGCCGCCTGTGTACTGTGACGATCCTCACAGTACGTGATCTGACCTTTCATACACCAACACTACACTTTCCCCATAATTTTACAATTCGCACATGCTCTATTCGCCAAATTCTGTAAATTACCTGCCGACACGAAATAATTTTCTACAAAATAACTATTTTGTAAATATTTAAACCCGGGCGGGCCCGGGTTTTCGGCGTCAGGACGACAGGATTTCCTCCAGGGCGGCGACGGCGGCGGCGGCCATGAGCCCGTAGCCGTCCTCGTTGGGGTGGACGCCGTCGGTGTGCAGGCCGCGCCGCAGGCCGCCGGCCGGATCGACGAGGGCGGCGTGGAAGTCGAGCACCGGCAGGGCGTTCTCGGCCGCGAAGCTGCGCAGGCGGCGGCGGTATTCGGCCAGCAGGCTTTCTTCCGGGTAGTCGACCGGCGACGGCAGGCCGATGATCGCTTTTATGCCGCCCGAACGGGCCGCATCCGCCATGGCGGCGACATTGCCGGCGACTTCGGCCGCCGTCAGGCCCAGGAAGGCGTCGTTGGAGCCGCCGCTGATGATGACGTAGTCCGGTCCGAGGGCGGCGACGTCGACGGCGAACCGCCGAAGCATGTCCCCGGTCGTCTCGCCGCACACGCCTTTGTTGACTATCCGCATCCCGAGGCGGTCGCCGGCGATCCGCACCCAGGAGTAGTCGGGGGGATAGGGATAGCCATAGGTCAGGGAGTCGCCGACGGCGACGATCTTGGCGGCGCTCATGCCGAACCCAGTCGGCGGCGGAACCGCAGGTTGAACCACTCCCGGCCTTTGCCGGCGCGTTCCCAGCCGGCCGCGGTCAGCGCGGCCGCCAGCTCCTCCAGCGCCTTGACGTGGAGTTTGTTCTGCTTGTTCGCCTGGTAGTAGTCGCTCAAACCAGCCTTGACCTGGGACGATTCCCGGACGGTGTACCCGCCCTGCGGTCCTTCGGCCTGGGCCGCAAACTTTATGTAGTCGCCGGGGAAGACGGGGCTCCATTTCTCTCCCGTTACCGCCGCCACGATTTCGCACGTTTCCCAGCGCTCCGCGGCCTGCACCGGTGCCTCTGCGCGCGGGGCCGACCGGAAAGCGCCGCAGTTCGGACAGAAATTGGCGCCGTCCGGGAGCTCTGCGCCGCAGCTCGGGCAAATTGGCATCGCCTTATCCTCCTGCTCTTGGTCGCTACCTCATTGTTGCGTTTGTCCTCCTCCATCATTCCATGCCGGGGCGGCAAATCCTGCTGCGGCGGGAAAATGCGCCGCTCCCGGCAGGATCCCGGAGTGAAGATCGGTTGCGTTACCGGCAGCCGGCGAATAACATAAATCAGGCGGCAATATTATGGAAAGGGGGAATATCATTGGAAGAAGCCACCGTTATCGCAACAGGCACGGAGACGGCCGAATCCGGTCCGGAGGCGGGCGGCGCCGCGCCAGCGGGCGCGGAAGGGGGCGAAAATACGGAGACCGGGGCCGCCAGGTTGCCAGATGTCACGTCCTGGCTGCCGTGCGGGAGCATCTGGCTGTACGCGGTCCCGGTCATCCTGCTCCTGTTTCTCTGGCTGTTCTACCCCGCCATCCTCATCCTCATTTGCGTGATTTTCATGCTGTGGCTGTTTAGCTAGCCAGACCGGCCGCCGGCCCGGTGCATAAAGCCGTAGTCCCCGTTTTCGTCCGAATTAGCCCGCTATCCCCCGGGATAGCGGGCGTGGTCCTCCATTGTATCGCCCGCTGGCGTTGTCTCCCGTTCGTGACGGTTGACAAATCGGCCGCGCTCGTTTAGAATATTCTCTGCACGACAATATATAATATATCTTGTTGGGGAGTCGCCAAGCTGGTTAAGGCATCGGACTCTGACTCCGACATTCGAGGGTTCAAATCCTTCCTCCCCAGCCATCATGACTCACTAGCTCAACTGGCAGAGCAACTGACTCTTAATCAGTAGGTTGTAGGTTCGATTCCTACGTGGGTCACCAGTGAAATCAAGGCCTCGCGGTATGCGAGGCCTTTTGTTATGCAAATACGGCGACAGTTTTGGCGGTACCAGGCGCAAAGCAGAAATGCCCGCGGAAAAAACAAGGCCGGATAGGTGATGCTTTTATTCGATGACTTCCATGTTCATGAGGGCGGAGCTCAGCGACTTGCCGTGGATATCGAGGGCGAGCGTGCGGGTCACGCCGCCGCCGAGTGCCTGAAACATCACGAAATTCAGGGCGCCGAGGTTGGGAAGCCCATAGCGGATTACCTCGCCCTGTACGATGTCGGCGAAAAAGGCTTTTACCCGTTCGGCGGTGATATGCTTTTCGAGCAGCGGATAATCGGCAGGGTCGTAAGCGATCACCGAGATGTTCGAGGTGTTTCCTTTGTCTCCCGTTCTGGAGTGGGCGATTTCGCGCAGTTTCATCTCATACCACCTCATACTTCACAGAATAGTTGACCAGGGACCTGGGTATAAGGATCGAAACCATCGCGACCACTTCCCGCGCCGCTTTCCATGCTCCGGCGCCCCCCGCCGGACCGTTGGTGTACAGGGTTTCGACTTCATTGCCGATCCTCACCGCTTCTTGCATGTTTTCCGTCCGCCCGGCGACTCGTGCCCGAACTTCGTACGGCTCGTGGCCGCCGGACAGTTTGGCGGCATGGAGGGCGTTGACGCCGATAAGGTCGAACCGGATTTCCCGGACCTTGACTCCCGTGAGGCCAAGCCGTTCTTTCACGATGTCGAGCGCCAGCCGGCCGCGCTCGACGGCGCCCGGGCCGGCGTAGCTTATCTGCCCCTCGCCGATATAACTGTCGACATAGCCGATGGAGACCTTCAGCAGGTCGGTCTTCGGAGCCCCTTTGCCCCCGGTCACTTTTACCCGGTCTTTGGCGATTTCCGTCATCCGCACGCCGCTGAAATCGGCCACTACGTCTGGCGTGAGGTAGGTGGCGGGATTATGGATTTCATACAGCAGTTGCTCTTTGCAGGTCGCCAGGGTGACCATGCCGCCGGCCTCGGCCACTTTCGTGATTACCGCGGTGCCGTCTTCGCTCACTTCGGCGATCGGGAAGCCCAGGTGCCCGATGCCCGGGACGTCTTTGTAGCCGGGGTCGGCGAAATAGCCGCCGGTGATCTGGCCGGCGCATTCCATCAGGTGGCCGATAACGGTGGCCTGACCCATCAGGTCCCAGTCATCCAGGGACCAGCCGAATTCGTACGCCAGAGGCGCCACAAACAGCGCGGGATCGGCCACGCGGCCGGTTATTACGATATCCGCTCCGCCCTTCAGGGCCTCGAGGATCGGCTGGGCGCCAAGGTACGCGTTGGCCGAGACCAGCTTATCCTTGATGGCGGAAAGATTTTCGCCTGTCTCTTCTATCTTGTATTCTTGCGCGCGGATGGCTTCAAGAACGTCGTCGCCGCTTACGGCGGCGATCTTCAGCCCCCTGATGCCCAGCTTCTGCGCCACTTCTTTGATTTTCTGCGCGCCTGCCTCCGGGTTGGCGGCCCCCATGTTGGTGATTATTTTTATGCCTTTGTGATGACACACCGGCAGGACGGCTTCCATCCGCGCGGCCAGCAGAGCGTCATACCCTGCCGACGGGTCTTTCATTTTCGCCTGCTGGGCAATGGCGATCGTTCTTTCCGCCAGACACTCGAAGCACAAATACTGGATATCCCCTTTTTCCGCCAGTTCCACGGCAGGTTCAATCCTGTCGCCGGAGTAGCCTGCTCCCGCGCCAAGCCGGATCTTTTTCATAGGACCACCTCTAACGTTTTTGATAGCGTAAAGACCTGTGTCGGTCTGCGACGAACCAGCATATTTCCCTTAAACAGGCTTACAACCCGAAAGCTCCGGTGAGAACCGCGACAATCGTCATCACGATCGTTACCCCGAACGCGAAGGGGATGGTGAATTTCTGATGGTCGCCGAGGTCGACGCCGGCGAGTCCGACCAGCAGGAAGGTCGCGGCCGTCAGCGGGCTTACCGGGAAGCCGGTGGTCATCTGACCGAGGATGGCGGCGCGGGCGACTTCGATTTTCGCGACGCCCATCGCCTCGGCCGCCGTGGACAAAACAGGCAGAATCCCGAAGTAATAAGAATCCGGGTCGAAAAGGAGGCTCGCCGGCATGGAGGTGACGGCGGTCAGGATGGGCAGATGGCCCCCGAGCGTTTTGGGCACTATGGCCACAAGCGTGCCGGCCATCGCCTTGATCATGCCCGATTTCGTGAGGATGCCGGTGAAGATGCCGGCCGCAAAGATGATGGCGATCATGAATACGGCCGATTTCCCCTGGGCGACGATCCGCTCCTGCTGCATCTTGACATCCGGGTAGTTGACCACCAAGGCGATCACCAGCGCCACCATAAAGACGACGGGCAGCGGTATTAGTTTTCCTTCGACCAGGGCGACGATGGCGGCGATGGTCAGGACGATGTTGAACCAGACGAGGCGAGGACGTTTGAGCGGGTCCGCCTTGTCCTCTTCGGCAGGGGCGGCGATTTCCTCCGCAAGCTTGACCATTCCTACCCGCGACCGCTCCCTGCGCCCCAGCAGGTAGGCAAAGAATATCACCGTGGCAAGACCGGCCAGTTGGGCGGGGATGACGGGGTTGAACAGGTCCGTCATGTTGAGGTGCAGCGAAGTCGCCGCGCGCAGCGTCGGTCCTCCCCACGGCAGCATGTTCATTGTCCCCGCGCCTAGCGCGACCAGGCACGCCAACACTTTTCTGTCCATACCCAGTTTGTCGTAAATGGGCAGCAAAGCCGGCACGGCGATCAGGAAGGTGGACGCGCCCGACCCGTCCATGTGGGCCAGCATGGCTATCACTGCGGTACCCACGGCGACTTTGACCGGGTCCCCGCCGCCGTACCTGACGATCCTTTTGATGGCGGGGTCGAACATGCCTGTATCGTTCATCACCCCGAAATACAGAATCGCGAACGTCAGCATGACGCCTACCGGGGCTACGCTTTTGATCCCGTCGAAAGCGAATGACCCCAGTTTGGGCCCGAACCCCGCCAGCGCGCCGAACACGGCCGGCACCGCGACGAGCGCGACGATGACCGAGGCCCTCTTGGTCATGATTAAAATCAATAACGCCGCGATGATGCAAAAGCCCCATAAAGATAACATAGGTCAATCCTCCTTTACTCGTGTTATCATTTACAAGTGCAAGTTGCATGCCAGCCGATTTAGGCGGCTTGGCGGGCCTTTTTTATCATATTTGATAAAAAAAACGAACCGATCCGGCAATCCTCCGCGGATTGCCTGGCGTCGGTTCTTATCAGTATTGATAAGGCGACAGCGGCCAATTATCACTTCTGATAATTATCCTGCAGCCGGCGGTACAGGCTGGCGATCGATATGCCCAGAATGGCGGCGACTTTTTTCTTCCCGTCGGTATTGTCGCCGTGTATTTTAAGCAGTTGCAGGATGTTTTGCCGCTCAAACTCTTTGACGCGCTGGTCCAAAGTGCCGCCGACGATAAACCGGCTTATGTCCGCCTGCGCCAGAATACGGCGCGGAAGGTGCTCCGGCAGTATTTCGTCGCCGGTGATGACATTGCAGGCGAATTCGATCGCGTTTTTCAGTTCGCGGATGTTGCCGGGCCAGTCGTACGCCAAGAAGATTTTTTCCACCGCGGCGCTGATTTTGAAGTGCTTCTTTTTCGCCGCTGAGCGGCTGTCCGCGAAGTGGCGCGCCAGGAGAGGGATGTCCTCTCTGCGCTTTCTGAGGGGCGGCAGGTTTATCTGGAATACGTTAACGCGATAGTAGAGGTCTTCGCGGAAGTTCTTCTTTTCCACCATAAGTTCCAGGTCCTGGTGAGTCGCGCAAATGATGCGGATATTTATTTCTTTCTCCTCCAGTTCCCCGACCCGCCTTACCCTTTTCTCCTGGAGGACCCGCAGCAGTTTGGCCTGAAGGTCGTTGCCCATATCGCCTATTTCGTCCAAAAACAGTGTCCCGCCGTCGGCAAGATGCAGGAGGCCGGGTTTCCCGCCCTTCTTCGTGCCGGTAAACGCCCCTTCCGTATAGCCGAAAAGCTCGCTTTCGAGCAAATTGACCGGAACGGCGGCGCAGTTTATGGCGACGAACGGCCGATGCTTCCTGGCGCTGGCGTTGTGAATCCCCTGGGCTATGAGTTCTTTGCCGGTGCCGCTTTCGCCCTGCAGAAGGATGTTGGCGTCCGACACCGCGGCGCGTTCGGCCAGCGCGACGCAGGCGCGAAATTCGGAATTGCCGTATATCAGGTCGTCAAAGGTATATATGGCGCTGAGGATTTCCTTTACCGTTCCCTGCAGGTCTCTGAGCCTGTTCTGCGCCCTGTTCAGCTCTTCCGACAGTTTCTGCACCTCGGTGATATCCCTGATGATCGAAACCCCGCCGATTATTTCGCCGGCCACGATGATCGGCGACATGTCGACGACGTATTCGACTTTTCCGTCGGTGCGGTAGACGCCGTTCATGGCCTGCCCCGTCTTGATGACCGTCGGCAGTATGGCCCCGGGCCGCACTTCGGCGAGCTTGCGGAACAGGATTTCCTCGGCCTTTTTGCCGATGATGCGCAGGTATTGTTTGTTGACGTACTGGACTATGCCGTCCTTGTCGGCGATCAGCAAACCTTCGTTCAGGGAATCGAAGATATCTATCGACCATTTTGCAAGCGAGGCGGCGTCAAGGATGTTTTTGACGGTCATCGTCGGTACCTCCGCGCGACAGGGTTAGTTATTCTGCTCCTTCGCTGCGCTCCTTACCAAATCCTGCCCCGTCCGTTCGGATGCAGCCGCCGCCGGGAAACGGAAGGATTGCGGACGGCGCGGCGAAGATAGCGGCCAATCGGGATTAGCGTTTACAGCCAAGTCCCCGCGCTTATGCGGGAACTTTTTTCGTCGTCGGCGGAGGATTTCGCGGCCGGGCGTTTAAAAAGAGAAGTATCAACTTCTTTGCCGAGGTGTTCGACCATGGAGTATGCGAGCGGCGACAGGATCATCGTCACGGCGGGGGGCGCGAAGCTGGCGTGGACTATCCACGCGGTCAACAGCCGGGTGGTGAAGTATATCGACGAGCAGGGCCGCTACGGCCAGATGCCGGTCAGCCATCTCGAGGCGCTGCTCGGGAACGGCCAGGCCGAGCTGGCGCGCGGCGCCGGCGGGGAGTAGGCAGGCACGAGGGAACAGAACGGTTTAAAGGCAGGCCTCCGGCCTGCCTTGTTTTTTCTAGATGCCTTTGTCTTTCGGGGTGCTGACGACGAAGACTTTGACGTCTTTCATGCCGAATTTCTCGGCTTCCCGCACCGTCCATTTGGCGACGTCGATGCGGTTGCCCTTGATGGCCCCGCCGGTATCTTCGGCGACCGCGTATTCGCCGTGGCCGTCGGGATACCGGATGAATACCTTCGAACCGAGCGGGATGACTTTGGGATCGACGGCGATGACGCCGGGACGGACCTGGGTGCCGAGGTGGGTCCTGTTGCCCCACTGGGCGTTGTCGTGCGGGCCGGGGGCGTAGGCGGTGGCAACCATCTTGATTTCTTTCTGGAAGTTTTCCGGCGCTTCGCCGCGGATCCTTTTGGCGTGTTCGTTGGCCTTGAGATCGGCGCCGGGGGTGGCGGGCGTCGGGGTCGGAGCCGGGGCGGCGACATGGGCGACGGCGGGCAGCATGCCCGGCAGGCCGGCCGCGGACAGGACGAAGGCGCCGGCGACCGCGGCGGCGAGGGGCCGGTATTTATTCTTCAGGCTGCTGTGACGGTATCCCTTGTGCCTACCGGCGGTATGCTTCACGACGAAAGCCTCCCCTTTTACGGTTGTTATTCATAGTGTCCGTAAAAAAGGGACCGAAATGCCCGGCATTTTTTGGACGGCCGGCGAAGAGACGCGGCAAAAAAACGACCCGGTCAAGCCGGGCCGCTTTACGCTTATTCAGAGAGGGCGTTTTCGGGAAGAGCGGCGCTTTTGCGGCCGAGTTCGTTGAAGCAGTAGTTGAGGCCGACGGCGATGATGCTGCCGGTGGTGATGCCGCTGTGGAGAAAGAGCTGCGCCCAGGCGGGAAAGCCGTGGTAGAAGGTGGGGACGGCGAGGGGGATGAGGCCGACGCCGAGGCTGACGGCGACGATCATGGCGTTGTGGTTGCCTGCGAAGGAGACCTTGCCGAGGACGCGGATACCGCTGGCGGCGACCATGCCGAACATGGCGATGCCCGCCCCGCCGAGCACCGGCATGGGGATGGCGGCGACGACGGCGGCGGCTTTGGGGAAGAGGCCGAGGACCATGAGGATGAGGCCGGCGGCGACGATGACGAAGCGGCTTTTGACCCCCGTGAGGCCGACGAGGCCGACGTTCTGGGCGAAGGCCGAATAGGGGAAGGTGTTCATGACGCCGCCGAGCATGGTGGCGAAGCCGTCGGCCCTGAGGCCGCGCACGACGTCTTGCTGCGTGACCGGCCGGCCGACCATCTCGCCGACGGCGATCATGTCGCCGGTGGTTTCGGTCATGATGACCAGCATGGCGAGGAAGATGGTGAGGATGGCCATGAGGTCAAAGGTGGGCATGCCGAAAGCGAAGGGAGTGGTGATGCCGAACCAGGCGGCGGTGGCCACCTTGGCGAAGTCGGTGTAGCCGAGGACGAAGGCGATGAGGGTGCCGGACACGAGGCCGAGCAGGACGGCGATGCTGCTCCAGAAGCCTTTGAGAAAGCGGTAGTAGCCGACCGTCAGCACGAGGACGGCGAAGGCCATGGCGATGTTCTTGGGACTGGCGAACCCCGGCGCGCCGGGCACGCCGCCGCCCGCCCAGCGGACGGCCACCGGCAGGAGCGAGACGCCGATAATGGTGATGATAGTGCCGGTGACGACCGGCGGAAAGTAGCGGATGAGGCGGCTGAAGTAGGGGCTGATGAGGTAGGCCAGCAGTCCGGCGACGATGATCGAGCCGAAGATGCCCTGGATGCCGTGCATCTTGCCGACCATAATCATCGGCATGACGGCCGCGAAGGAGACGCCCTGCACGATCGGCAGCTTGACCCCCATGTTGAGGAAGCCGAAGGACTGGATGATGGTGGCGATGCCGACGGTGAAGAGGTCGGCGTTGATGAGGTAGATGAGCTGATCCTTGGTGAGCCCCAGGGCGTTGGCGATGATGAGGGGCACGGCGACGCAGCCGGCGTACATGGCCATGACGTGCTGGAGGCCGTAGGCGAACAATTGGCCCTTGGGGAGGATTTCATCGACGGGGTGAACTTTGTCGGTGTACATGCGCGGTTTCTCTCCTTCGGCTCATTTCGTCATGGTGGCGAATACTTTTTCGGGGGTCAGCGGCAGGCGGGTAAGCCATGCCCCGACGGCGTTGTGGACGGCGTGGGCGATGGCCGGCGCCGGCGTGTTGGCGACGACCTCGCCGACCGATTTGGCGCCGAACGGCCCGGTGGGCTCGTAGCTTTCCTCGAAGAACACCCGGATGGTGCCGATATCCTTGCGGCTGGGTATCTTGTAGGTCATGAAGGAATTGGTCTGCAGGCCGCCGCGCTCGTCGTGCCTGACGTCTTCGTAGAGCGCCAGGCCGATGCCCTGCACCAGGCCGCCCTCGGCCTGGACCCGCGCGAGGTTGGGGTTGACGACGGTGCCGCAGTCGACGACCGCGACGTAGTCGAGCAGTTCGACCTTGCCGGTTTCCTTGTCGACCGCGATTTCGGCGAAGCCGGCCACGAAGGGGGGCGGCGACACCGGGCTGCCGTGGCTGGCGTAACCGGACAGCTGCCGACGGTCGGGGCCGACGACCGACCGCTGGGCGAGCTCGGCGAGGGTGAGCCTGGCGCCGGCGGGACCGGTGAGGACGGCGCCGTCGAAGGTTACCGCTTCCGGCGCGGCGTTCATAAGCCCGGCAGCGGCGGCGATTATCTTTTCCCTGAGCTCGCCGGCGGCCTTGACGACGGCCATGCCGGTGACGTAGGCGGTGCTGGAGGCGTAGGAGCCGGTGTCGAAGGGCGATACATCGGTGTCGGCAGCGTGGACGATGATGGTGTCGAGCGGCGTCTGGAGCACCTCGGCCGCCATCTGGGCGAGGATGGTGTCGCTGCCTGTGCCCATATCGGTCGAGCCGAGGAGGAGGGTGTAGTTGCCGTCGTCGCCCAGGCGCACCTCGGCCGAGGCGGTGTCGATGCCGGCGATGCCCGAGCCCTGCATGGTGACCGCCATGCCGACGGCCCGCACTTTGCCGCCGAGGTCGCGGCGGGGGTACTTGTCCTGCCAGCCGATGAGCTCGCGACCGCGCTCAATGCACTTATCGAGGGACGAGCTGCCGAGGACGCGGTTGTGGTAGATGTCGATTTCGCCGGCTTTGATAATGTTTTTGCGCCGGAGCTCGCACGGGTCGATGCCGAGGGCGTCGGCGAGCTTGTTGACCGCCGATTCGATTGCGAAACAGCCCTGGGTGGCGCCGTAGCCACGCATCGCCCCGGCCGGCATTTTGTTTGTGTAGACGGCGTGGCCGGCGTAGCGGACGGCGCGCGCCTTGTTGTAGAGCGGCAGGCTCTTTTCGCTGGCAACGGAGAAGACGGTGGGGGCATGCTCGCCGTAGGCGCCGGTGTCGGACAGGCACTCGACGTCGATAGCTCGGATGAGGCCGTCGCGGTCCGCCCCCAGCCGCACTTTGAAGCGCATGGCGTGGCGGCTGTTGGTGGCGGTGAAGGTTTCCTTGCGCTCGTAGACGATCTTGGCCGGCCGGCCGGTGCGGAGGGTGACGATGGCTGCGAATATCTCGGCCACCGCGGTCTGCTTGCCGCCGAAGCCGCCGCCGATACGGGGCTTTATTACCCGTATGCGGCTGGCCGGCAGCTCAAGGGCGCGGGCGAGGTGCCGCCGCACGTGGAAAGGGATCTGGGTCGAGCTTACCACCACCAGGCGGCCGGCGTGGTCGAGATAGCTGAAGGCCCGGTAGGTTTCCATCATCGCCTGGGCCTGGGCCTGAGTGTAGTAGGTTTCCTCGACAACGACGTCACTGGCGGCCAGTTCGGCGGCGACGTCGCCCACCTCGACCTTGTGGGTGGCGGCGATGTTACGCAGCCGGTCGTGGCCGATGTCGAAGTTGCAGTGGAGGTCGGCTTCGGGGTGGACGACCGCGGGGTGGCCGATGGCGTGCTCGAAGTCGAGCACCGGCGTCAGCACCTCGTAGTCGACCTTGATGAGCTCCAGCGCCTTTTGGGCCGCGCGCTCGTCGGCGGCCGCGACGATGGCCACCTCGTCGCCGACGTAGCGGACGAGGTCTTCGAGGATGAGCCGGTCGTAGGGGGAGGGCTCGGGGTAGGTCTGTCCGGCGAGGGTAAACCTCGCCTTGGGCACGTCCCTGTGGGTGAGGACACACGCCACCCCTTCGACGCTTTCGGCGGCGGCGGTGTCGATGGCTTTGATGCGCGCCGACGCGTAGGGGCTGCGGAGGATTTTGACCACCAGGGCGTTGGCGGGGGCGAGGTCTTCGGTGTACAGGGGCTTGCCGGTGGCGATGGCCAGCCCGTCGATTTTGGCGACGCCTTTGCCGACGATTTTCATGGCCGCACCTCCAGGAACTTTTTGACCGCCCGCAGCTGGCCCATGTAGCCGGTGCAGCGGCAAAGGTTGCCGGTGAGGTAATGGATTATCTCCTCGTCGGTGGGGTTGACCAGTTCGCGTTTCATCGCCAGCACCGTCATGATGAAGCCGGGGCTGCAAAAACCGCATTGCTCGGCGCCCTCGGCGACGAGCAGGCGGGCGAACGCTTCGGCTTCGCCGGCGACGCCTTCGATGGTGGTGATGCTGTGGCCGTCCAGCCGTGCGGCCAGGGTGGCGCAGGACAGGGTCGGCCGGCCGTCCACCCACACGGTGCAGAGGCCGCAGCAGGTGGTGTCGCAGCCGCGGCGGATACTGGCGAAGCCGACGGCCCGCAGGGTGTCGGCGAGCATTTCGTCGGCCGCCACTTCGAGGACGGTTTTTTTGCCGTTCAGGATTACTTCGATGCGCATGACAGCACCTCCAGCGCGGCGCGTTTGACGAGGACAGCGGCCATCGCGCGGCGGTATTCGGCCGACGCCTTGAGGTTGCCGCCGAAGGAGAGTTCGCCGGCGGCCAGCGAAGCGGCCTCGTCGGGGCCCGCCCCGCCGCCCAAGGCTGCGGCGGCCGTGGGGGCGAGCTGGGCCCTGGCCGGCCTGGCTCCGACCGCGACCGTCCACCGGTCGCCGCGGCGCGATACGGCGGCGTTGACGACCGGGAAGTCGCTGGCCGAGTTGCGCAGGCTCTGGTAGGCGGCGTCGCGGCCGTCTTTTCTTATATATATCCGGGTAAGGATGTCCCTGGTGTACGGCTTGTCCAGGAAGGCCGCGAGCGGCATCCGACCCCCGCCGTGCAGCTCGACGTCGGTGTCGAGCGCCAGGAGGGCGGTGACGAGGTCGGAAAAGCCGTATTTGGAGAAGACTGAGGCGCCCACGGTGACGAGGTTGCGGAACTGGACGCCGAGGACGTTGCCTACCGCCCGGGGCAGCATGCCCCGGAAATTATCCCGGCAGGCGGGATGGGTCTCCAACGCGCGGAAGGTCGTCATCGCCCCCATTTCGAGGCAGCCGTCCGCCTCGCGGATATAGTCGAGGCCGAGCCGCGACAGGTCGACGGCGGCGGCGATCTTCCTGCCGCCCATCCGCAGGAAGGCGCAGCCGCCCAGGAGCGCGTTGTCGGGGTGCGCGGTCAGCACCCGGTAGGCTTCGTCCAGCGTCTGCGGCCGGACGAGCTCTTGGACTGTAAACATGATGTCCTCCTCTCTCTCAAAAAAAGAAAACCCAGCGAAGGATTTCGCTTTCCTCGATGAGCAAAAATCCCCGCCGGGGTCTGGTCCCCAGGTGGCTTTTTCACTCGTAGCCGGCAATTTACGGTTGCCTGTAGAGACTTCTGGGCCATATCCCCAAAAATATACGAGAATATTTATTTGTACTATTATTTTACCGTTGGCGACAAATAGTGTCAACGAAGATGCGCGTATATGAAAAGGCAGCGCCTGCCGGGGCAGGCGCCGCAAGGGTTAGCCGAGTTCCCGCATCAGCCGCATGCCGTTGAGGGTGACGAGCAGCGCCGCCCCCGTGTCGGCGAAGACGGCCAGCCACAGGTTGGCGAGCCCGGCGAAGGTCAGGGCGATGAAGACCGCTTTGACGGCGACGGCGAAGGCGATGTTCTCCTTGATGACCGCGACCGTCTTGCGGCTGAGGCGGATGACGTACGCCAGCTTGCCGAGGTCGTCGGCCATGAGGGCGATGTCGGCCGTCTCCAGGGCGGCGTCCGAGCCGGCGGCTCCCATGGCGACGCCGACGTCGGCGGACGCCAGGGCCGGGGCGTCGTTGACGCCGTCCCCCACCATCGCCACGCCGCCGTAGCGGCCGGCAAGGTCTCTGACCACCCGCACCTTGTCGGCGGGCATGAGCTCGCTGTAGGCGCCGTCGAGCTTGATACTGGCGGCGACGGCGTCGGCCGCCCGGCGGTTGTCGCCGGTGAGCATGGCCACGTGCCCGATGCCGGCCCGGCGCAGCGCCGCGACGGCGGCGGCACTGTCGGCCCGTAGCGTGTCGGCGACGGCGACCACGCCTAAGATCGTTTCCGCGGTGCCGACGAGCATCGCCGTCTTGCCGGCCGCTTCGAGTCCGGCGAGCACCGCCTCGTGCTGCGCCAGGCTATGGCCGAGATCGACGAACAGCCGGGCGTTGCCGACATAGACGACGGCGCCGTCCACCTCGGCCTGCGCTCCCCGGCCCACCAGGGCGCGGAAGGCGGCCGCCGGCTTGAGTTCCCGCCCGGCGGCGGCAGCGACGATCGCCCGGGCGACGGGATGCTCGGACCATTTCTCCACCGCCGCGGCCAGGGCGAGCAGGTCGGCGGCGGCCAGGCCGTCCAGCGGGATGACGTCGGTCACCCGGGGCCGGCCGTGGGTGAATGTGCCGGTTTTGTCGAAGGCCACCGCGCGGAGGGAGCCCAGTTTTTCCAGGTAGGCGCCGCCCTTGATGAGCACGCCTCGCTTGGAAGCGTTGCCGATGGCGGCGACGACCGACACCGGGGTAGAGATGACGAGGGCGCAGGGACAGGAGATGACGAGCAGTACCAACCCTTTGTAGAACCAGGGGGCGAAGGGCTGGGCGAAGGCCAGCCAGGGCAGGAGCATAATGGCGGCGGCGGCTGTCAGCACCGCCGGCGTGTAGTAGCGGGCGAATTTGTCCACGAACTGTTGGGAAGGGGCGCGCTGGGCCTGGGCCTCCTCGACAAGGTGCATGATCTTGGCGAGGGTGGAATCGGCGGCCGGCTTGGCGACCTCGATCGCCAGCACGCCGTGCTGGTTGACGGTGCCGGCGTAGACCTTGTCGCCGGCCGTTTTTTCCACCGGCAGCGATTCGCCGGTGAGGGCGGCCTCATCGACGGCCGAATGGCCGTCGCGCACGATGCCGTCGAGCGCGACCCTTTCCCCAGGTCTGACGAGGATCACGCTGCCGGGAACGATCGCCGCCACCGGCCGCCGTTCCTCGATGCCGCCGGCGAGTACCGTCGCTTCCGACGGGGCCAGCTCCATCAACGCCCGCACGGCCCGGCGGGTCTTGTCGAGGGTGTAGGTCTGGAGCGTGTTGCCGAGGGAAAAGAGGAAAGCCACCGTCGCTCCCTCGCTCCACTCGCCGATGGCCGCCGCGCCGATGACGGCAACGGTCATGAGGAAGTTCATGTCGAGGGACAGCGACTTCAGGCCGGACAAGCCGCTGCGGGCGGCGTGCCCCCCCCCGGTCAGGGCGGCCAACGCGTAGACAGACGCCGTCCAGGCCGGAGCGGCGCCCAGTAGGTCGGAGCCGGCGGCCGCAGCCAGCAGCAGCCCGGACGCGAGCGTCGCCAGCGTCCGCGAGTCGCGTCGCCAACCCGGCGGCGCTTCCTCCGGGGCGCCGGCCCGCCGGGCGCGGTAGCCGGCCCCTTCGACCGCCTTGATTATCGCCGCGTCGCTGAGGGTGTGGGCGACCGCCAGCTTGGCGGTGGCGAAATTCACCTTCGCCTGCCGCACGCCGGCCAGGGACGCGATTCTTTTTTCGAGTTTGGCGGCGCAGTCGGCGCAGTCCAGACCGCCGAGGAGGTAGACGCTCATCCCCTCCTCCGCCGCCGGAACGGCGCCCGCAGGCGCCGCGGCGGCGCCGCAGCAGCCGCAGCCGCAGGCTTTTTCGATCATTTGCCTCATCCTATCTGTGTTTTATGTGTTCGATGCCTTGGGCCATCAGGACGGCGATGTGTTCGTCATCGAGTGAATACCAGACCATTCTGCCTTCGCGGCGGTATTTGACGAGCCGGGCCCCGCGCAGGAGGCGCAGTTGGTGGGAAACGGCCGACTGGCCCATGCCGACGACGGCCGCGATGTCGCACACGCACAGCTCGCGGCGGGACAAGGCCTGCAGCATCTTGACGCGCGTCGGATCGCCGAGGATCTTGAATATCTCGGCCAGTTCACGGGCGTCGTCCTCGGTCAGCGCCTCGGCCCGGGCGGCGCGGATGACTTCCGGGTGCAGGCAGACTTCTTCGCAGACGGCGTTATCGAATTCGGGCACGGCAATTCACCTCAATATATGAATATCTGTTCACGTATTTATATTATCCTGTTTCATGAACGGCGTCAATATTATTCAGACCGTTAATTTAGGAAGGGATTTCCGCGAATTATGTCGAAACAATCTAAAAAAATTAGCTTTTTATGCCAGTTTTTTTCAACGCTACCCGGTAACGACCATACCGAAGGAGTTGAGCTTCCTTGCGATTTTTCAAAGACCTCAGTATCGCCAATAAGCTTTCCGTTCTCGTGTTTATCGCCGCCTTCTTCGTAGCAACTATCGCCGTCACTGGCTACTACTTCCTCGCCAATACCGACGCCGTAATGCAGGCCCTGAACAAGAACGAGCTGCGATCCGTGAAGCTGATCGACGAGGCGCAAATCGAGATCAAGGCCACCCAGTCGATCGTGCTCGAGTATCTGCTTACCAGGGATGCCGACCGCCGGAAGGCCCTGCTGGACGACTTGAAAACCCGCGGCGAGAAGGTCGACTTCTACCTGCTGGAGCTCGACAAGACCAACCTCAGCGAGGATCAGCGCCGCAACCTGGAGCTGCTCACGTCGATGCTGAAAAACTACCGCGGCAACCGCGACCAGGTACTGAAGCTGACAGGCGAGGGCAAGATGAACGAAGCGATCATGATATATACCTACCAGTCCATCCCCGTACTGGACGGCATCAACAAACAGCTGGGATATATATCCGACGAGTTCAACGAAACGGCCCGTAGCGCCCATGAGCAAAGCTCGCATGGCGTGACGGTGGCCAGCATGACATTGACCGCCATCGGGCTGGCGGCGCTGCTGACCGTCATCGCCCTTGGCCTGACCATCGCCCGCATGGTCTCCAGGCCGCTCAAGCAGGTGGCCGCCGCCGTGACCGAGGTCGCCGCCGGCAACCTTGCGCGGCAGGCGCTGGTCGTGGATTCCCGCGACGAGGCGGGCCAGGTGGCGCTAGCCATCAACACGATGACCGACAACCTGCGCGGCCTCATTAAGCAGGTGGCCGAATCGGCCGAACAGCTGGCGGCGGCGAGCGAACAGCTTAACGCCAGCGCCGACCAGGCTGCCGTGACGGCCACCCAGGTCGCCCACGTCCAGCAGGTGACGGCCAACGCCGAGGTCGTCGCCGCCACCTCGGCGCAGGCCGCCGAAGCCGCCGGCAAGGGCACGGAACAGATCTCTATGGCCGTGCGGCAGATCGCCAACATCGAAAAGACGGTCGCCGATTCGGCCCAGATTGTCCAGACGCTGGGCGACCGCTCCAAAGAGATCGGCCAGATACTCGACACTATTTCGACCATCGCCGGCCAGACCAACCTCCTCGCCCTCAACGCCGCCATCGAGTCGGCCCGGGCCGGGGAGGCCGGCCGCGGGTTCGCCGTCGTGGCCGAGGAGGTGCGCAAGCTGGCCGAGCAGTCGCAGGAGGCTTCCATGCAGATCGGCGAGCTGATCGGCGCCATCCAGACCGATACCGACAAGGCAGTCGCCGCGATGAATACCGGTACGCACGAGGTCAAGGTCGGCAGCGGGGTTGTCAATAGTGCCGGGCAGGCGTTCGAGCATATTCTCACTCTCGTCAACCAGGCCTCCGCCCAGACCAGGGATATGTCGATCGCCATCCGCCAGATGGCCGGCGGCAGCCAACAGATCGTGGCGTCGATGAAAGCCATCGACGCGGTGAGCAAGACGACAGCGGCCGAGACGGAATCCGTCTCGGCGGCGACCGAGGAGCAGTCGGCCACGATGGAGGAGATCGCCGCCTCCAGCCAGAGTCTGGCGCAACTCTCCCAGAACCTCCAGGCCGCCCTGCGCAGGTTCACGGTCTAGATGATATTGACGCAAAGGGGGCTGCCGGTCAGCCCCCTTTTTTGATTCACCCGCCGGCGCAAGCCTGAATTTGCCACTAATCGCCGTGGTGCGCGCAGGGCAGAATAGCGCCAAGGAGGTGAGCGCATGGCCAGTTCCAGCAAATCGAGCAGCTGCGACAGCAGCGCCGGCAAAAGCCGCTCCGCGGCCTTGGCCGACTTCTCCGCCGAAATATGCCCGTCGTCCCCGTCCAAGAAGAGCAAGGACAAGTCGAAATAATAACCGCGAAGCCGCGACGGCAGGTCGCGGTTTCCCTTTTTCCCTCCGCCGGCGCGGGAATTTTTGCCGTTCTACGTTTACAAGCCCGCCCCGGCATAGTATAATACAGTTAGTTAACCGCATCTCGTTATGTGGTTAACATTTTTGAGACCGATATTGTAAACCGCGCCGACGTACATAGTTTACAAGGAGGCTGTCATGAGTATTCATTCGATCACCGCCCTGGGCGAAAAGGTGCTGAGCGGCATCGCGCTAAGCTTTTCCGAAGCGATGGCCCTCACTAGCATCGACCGGGCCGACCTGCCGCTCCTGATGGCGACGGCCAACAAGGTCCGCGCCGAGTTCTGCGGCGACGCGGTCGATACTTGCGAAATCGTCAACGCACGCTCCGGCAACTGTTCGGAGGATTGCAGGTTCTGCGCCCAGTCGGCCCATCACCGGGCGGCTATCGTCACTCATCCCCTCCTGGATGAGGCGGCGCTGCTGGCGGCGGCGAAGACGGCCGAAAGCGACGGCGCGCGGCGTTTCTCGATCGTTACCTCGGGGGCGGGCATGCAGGATGATGAGGATTTCCCCCGCGTGCTGGCGGCGATAAAACAGATAAGGCAGGAGACGGGGGTTATCCCCTGCTGTTCGCTGGGAGTGCTGGACGACGGGCACTTCGCCGCCTTGAAAGAGGCGGGCATCACCCGCTACCACCACAATCTGGAAACGGCGGAAAGTTTTTATCCCGCGATCTGCACCACCCATTCCTGGCGGGAGCGGGTAGAAACGGTGAACCGGGCCAAGACGGCCGGGCTGGAGGTGTGCTCGGGGGGGATCATCGGCATGGGCGAGAGCTGGCGTCAGCGGATCGAACTGGCCCTCACCCTCCGGGAGCTAGACGTCGATTCGGTGCCCGTCAACATACTGAACCCGGTGCCGGGCACCGCCCTTGAAGGGCAACCGCCGCTCCCACCGCTGGAAATCTTCCAGACGCTGGCCCTCTTCCGTCTCCTCCTCCCCACCAAGACGATCCGTTACGCCGGCGGCCGGGAGGCGGCGCTCGGCGACCTCGTGCCCCTCGGCCTGCTGGCCGGCGTCAACGGCATGCTGATCGGCAATTATCTCACGACCACCGGCCGCGGCGCCGACCGGGACATCGCCGCCGCCCGGGGCCTCGGGCTGAAACCCTTGTCTTCCCGGGACGCCGTCTGAACAGGCCTTCGTTTCGCGGCCGCCGCCGCATTGAGCTGGCGACGGCGTAGCAATAAACCCGCCTTTTGGCGGGTTTTCTTTTCTTGGCGATAAAAGGATTTGGCCGCCAGCGCGGGAAAACTTATAAGGACGATCTGACGAAGGCGGGAGGCATCGTTATTATGGACGCAGTCGACGATATACCGGTCAAACCGGGGATATACCGTCATTACAAGGGCAATATGTACCGGGTGATCGGCGAGGCGGCCCACACCGAAACTATGGAGCGGCTGGTCCTTTACCAGGCGCTGTACGGCGCCCGCGGCCTGTGGGTGAGGCCGCGGGCGATGTTTCTCGAGACGGTGACCGTCGGTGGCGAGGAAAAACCGCGCTTCGCTTATATCGGGGACGGTCTCTGACGGATTTTCGCCGCCTTGACGGCGGCGACCCGCTTGCGGCGGTCGAGGCCATGCTCTTTGGTCAGGTACCTGGCCAGGCCGTCGATGTCGGGGAAGACGCTGTATTCGTTGAGCCCGGCGAGGTGGAGGAAGGCGCGCGCGTCGTCGATGGCGGCGGCGGGCAGGGGTATTTGGGTGACGCAGTCGGGGCAGATGTCTTCGACGGGCTTTTCGATGGCGCCGTGGATGGTGAAGTGGCCTTTCTGGGCGAAGATGCGGGGGTTCTGCATGGTGGGGAAGATGGCCAGCGGGTGCTGGAGTTTCTTGCCCAGATAAAGCACCTTCTCGTGCTCGTGGTCGTAGTCGACGGCGTCGGACTGCACGAGCAGCCCGTGGCCGGTGGCCTTGTGGTTGAGCTTGTCGGGCTCGAGGACCCAGATGCAGGGCTCGTCGGGCTTGCCGCTTACGGCGAAATACAGGGCGACGGCAAAGGTGGTCGTCCAGTCCAAGAGGCGCGTAGGGATGCCGGCGTGCCGCATCTCGAAGAGGATCTCGATGGGTTTGAGCGACTGGGTGTTGATGAGCGGCTTGGCGAACGAGAAGAAGTCGAAGAAGATGTTGCACTCGGTGTACCGCTTCCGCCTGACCCGGAAGAGGCTGGGCAGCAGGGTGTGGCACGAACTGGGGCAGCCGCGGTAGAAGGGGTACGGCACCCCTTTGGTCGCCGTCTGCACGGCCTGGAGGAATTGCTGCCACGCTTCGCTCATCGTTCATCATCTCCCGCCTGTATTGTTTCCCGATTTCGCCGCAATAGCAATATTTTCCTTTATTTTCTCTCCCCTCTCCCCCCGTCCCGTTCTTCTTTGGATTGCCGCGGCCGTTCAGAAGTGCCCAGATGCAAGGCGCACCGGAGGCTGACACCACCGTTTTCTCCGCGACAATGTTTATATACGTTGTCTGCACAGGATCGGTTTAACAGCATCGCGCGTACACGCACGTACGCTGAGGATGGCAGCCGAGGAGCAAGTGCGGAGTTCTAGGTGCTTTAGCACCTTAGAACGACGGCCTGCCGCTTGCGGGTACGCCGCAGATGGGCGCTGCCGGGCGGCCGACACGGAAAAGACCCCGCCATGAGGCGGGGTCTTTTGCTATGCGAGCGCTTGGTCGAGGTCGGCGATCAAATCGGCCGGATCTTCGAGGCCGAGCGACAGGCGCACCATGTCGTCCGGCACGCCGGCGGCGGCCCGCTGCTCGGAGGTGAGCTGGGAATGGGTGGTGCTGGCCGGGTGGATGACGAGCGACTTGGCGTCGCCGACGTTGGCGAGGAGCGAGAAGAGCTTGAGCGAGTCGATGAATTTCCGCCCCGCTTCGAGGCCGCCCTTGATGCCGAAGGTGAGGATGGCGCCCGCCCCCTTGGGCAGATATTTCTTCGCCTTCTGGCGGTCGGGATGACCGGCGAGGCCGGGGTAGCTCACCCACGCCACCCGTTCGTGGGCGGCGAGGTGTTCGGCGACCGCCAGGGCGTTGTCGCTGTGGCGCCGCATGCGGAGGTGGAGCGTCTCCAGCCCCTGGAGCAGAAGGAAGCTGTTGAAGGGGCTGAGGCAGGCCCCCAGGTCGCGGAGGATCTGGGTGCGCAGGCGGATGATGAAGGCCTGGGGCCCGAGGGCCTCGGTGTAACGCAGGCCGTGGTAGCTGGGGTCGGGTTCGCTGAGGAGGGGGAATTTGCCGCCGCAGGCCCAGTCGAATCTGCCGCCGTCGACGACCAGCCCGCCCATAGAGGTGCCGTGGCCGCCGATGAATTTAGTGGCCGAGTGGACGACGATGTCGGCGCCGAATTCGAGCGGCCGGCACAGGTACGGGCTGGTGAAGGTGCTGTCGATGATGAGGGGCAGGCCGTTGGCGTGGGCTACGTCGGCTACGGCGGCCAGGTCGAGGACGTCGATCTTGGGGTTGCCGATGGTCTCGGCGTATACGGCTTTGGTCCTGGGGGTGACGGCCTTGGCGAAGTTGTCCGGGTCGCGGGGGTCGACGAAGGACACTTTGACGCCGAGCCGCGGCAGGGTGTAGGCGAACATGTTGTAGGTGCCGCCGTAGAGGGTGGACGAGCTGACGATTTCGTCGCCGGCCTGGGCGATGTTGAGGATGGCGGCGCTGATGGCGGCGTGGCCGGAGGCGAAGGCCAGCGCCCCCACCCCGCCCTCGAGGGCGGCGATGCGTTTTTCGAGCACGTCGGTGGTGGGGTTCATTATCCGCGTGTAGATGTTGCCGCTTTCCTGCAGGGCGAAGAGGCTGGCGGCGTGGGCGCTGTCGCGGAAGTTGTAGGCGGTGGTCTGGTAGATGGGCACCGCCCGCGAGCCGGTGGCCGGGTCTGGCTCCTGGCCGGCGTGGACGGCGAGGCTGTCGAAACGGAGATCGGCGGGCAAGGTCATTGTCTGGTCCTCCTCGTAGTGGTTGTTTTATGGTGATTACCGGATATATCAGGGGTAGTTTTCCGCGACAAGGCGGGCGCCGAAATAGGCCAGCCGCGGGGCGCGGAAGATGGACGCCAGCCAGGGCATTCGCGCCGGCAGGGCCGTGCCGACGAACTCGCTCAAGATGGGCTTGAGGAGATCGAAGTCGATCAGGAAGCCGTCGTGGCCGTGGGGGCTGTCGACTTCGGCGTATTCCGCCCGGACGCCGAGACTTTTCAGGATCTGGACGAGCTCTACCTGTTGGTACGCGGGGTAGAGGATGTCGGAGGTGACTCCGGCCACCAGCACCCTGGCTTCGATGCGGGCCAGGGCCGCCCGGTAGGAGGCGTGGCCGGCCCCCAGGTCATAGAGGTCCAAGGCCCGCAGCAGGCAGAGGTAGGAGTTGGCGTCGAAACGCTGCACCAGGCACTGGCCCTGGTAGTCGAGGTAGTTCTCGATCTCGAACTGGCCGTTGCGCGTTTTGCGGGCGAATTTGGCGGCCATGGACGGTTCGCTCTGGTAGGTTATCATGCCGACGGCGCGGGCGAGAGACAGGCCCCGGACGGGGCCGGACCCGCCGTAGTAGTCGCCGCCCCGCCATTCGGGATCGAGCATCACGGCCTGGCGGCCGACGCGGTTGTAGGCGATAGCCTGGGCCGAGGCGTAGCCGGGCGCGGCCAGGGCGGCGACGGCGGCGGCGAAGCCGGGGTAGGTGACCGCCCACTCCAGCGCCTGGGCGCCGCCCATCGAGCCGCCGATGACCACGGACAGGTGGTTTATGCCCAGGTGCTCGAGGAGCCGTTTCTGAACATGGACCATGTCGCGGATGGTGACCTCGGGGAAGGAGGCGCCGTAAGGACGGCCGGTGGCCGGGTCGGGCGAGGCGGGGCCGGTGGTGCCCTGACAGCCGCCGAGGACGTTGGCGCAGATCACGAAGAAGCGGTCGGTGTCGATGGGCCGGCCGGGACCCACGAGGAGGTCCCACCAGCCTTCCTCGTCGTGGTCGTTGTGGGCGGCGCAATGGCTGTCGCCGGTAAGGGCGTGGCAGACGAGGATGACGTTGTCCTTGTCGGCGGCGAGAATGCCGTAGGTTTCGTAGGCGACGACGACCTCGGTGAGGACGCCGCCGAGAATGAGCTCGAGCGGACGATCCGGCGTGGCTACGGTGGCGAATTTCAGGTATGGCCGGTATTTCATCCCGGGGAAAAAGGTCTGCGGGTAGCGTGTCTGCATCTTGAACCCTCCGTTGCTGCGAAAAGTGGGCGATGAGAGAAACAAAAAACTCCTTCCCGAGGAAAGGAGTTGAACGGCATAAGCGCAACCTTCCCTCTCATCTGCCAGGCAATGCCTGCTGGAATTGGCACCTTGCGCCGCAGCGCCGGTTGCCGTGGTGTCATCGGGCCAGTCCCTCGACCACTCTCGATAAGAGTAAGAGTATTAAATTGGCTTTATGATAGCACGCGATAAAGAGATTGTCAATAACTATTCTCGTTATTTTCGATAGTTCCGCCAGACGGTAGCGAACCGCTTGATGCCGATTTCGAAGTGCCCCTGGGCGGAGTAGACCCGCCGCAGGAGATTTTCGCGGCTGGCGCCGCCTTCGAACTCGCTCAGCACCTGGAGGATCTGGAAAGCCATCTCGCTCAGGCCGGTGACGTCTTTGGAGCGGTGGATGACTTCGCCGAGGTTGACCTGACAGGTGGACCACAGGCCGGCGTTCGCCACCGCCTGGATGAGCATCGCCACTTCCACGCCGTAGTTGGCGGGGATGCGCATCTTGAGCATGTCTTCGCGGCAGATGGCCACGGTGCCGGCGAGCGGCTGGATGTAGCCCGACAGAAGCGGCATGTAGGTGTTGAACCACGGGCGGGCGAGGATTTCCGTCACGCGGCCGCCGCCGAGCTCGAGGCCGGACGCTTCGACCCGCACCGGCCGCGTGAAATAGCCTTTGACGAAGCGGACGTCGGGGTGGGAGAGGATGGGGCCGAGCAGGCCGTAGAAGAAGCGCGGGGTGATATTTTCGATATCGGTGTCCACCCAGGCGAGGATGTCGGCGTCGGTGACGAAGGCGCTTTTGAACATCGCCTCCCCTTTGCCGCGGTAACTGCCGAGCTCGGGGGCGATTTCGGGGTGGAGGTAGACGGGGATGCCGTAGGATTTGGCGATCGCCACGGTGTTGTCGGTCGAGGCCGAATCGACGAGGATGACTTCGTCGGCCACTCCGGCGGCCTTGACTTCGAGCGCCGTTTCGATGACCTGGCCGACCGTGCGCTCTTCGTTGAGGCTGGGCAGGATGATCGCCACCTTGCGGCCCCGTTTGTTCTTGCCGCTGCGCATCACGGTCGGCAGGGCAAAGTCGCCGGCCTCGAAGGTCCGCTCCCGCACCCAGCGGTAGATCTCGTCGCTCTCGGCGAATTCGAGGTCCTGGACGGGGCCGCGAACGATTGTCACGCTACCTTGGTAGACTTCCTTGATGGCGTTGTAGAAGGGCAATATCTCGGAATCGGCCAGCGGTGCGCCGAAGAACAGCATGCTGTGGTCGGCGCCGACGGCCTTGATGAGGTCGAAGACCGTCGCCTCGCGGCGCCAGTTGATGCTGACGTTGTCGAACATGTCGTGGGCGCGGGCCACCACCGAGGAGAGAAAAATATCCTCAAGCTGGGGCAGTTTCTCTTCGAGGTGCAAAACCCTCAGTTGGGCGACACCGGCGCACTCCAGCACGTCGAGGACGGCGCCGGCGTTGATGCCGCCGCGCAGCACTGCCGCCGCCGGCCCCGCCACCCATCCGTCGGTCAGAACGACGATGTCGTCGCGGTCTTCATATAAGCTGCCCCGGTCGGCGAAGCTGCGGACGACAATCCGGCAGTTTGCTTTCGAGGTCCGGCTCTCCGGCCAGTAAGGCACCCCTGTTTTCATATCGTCCCCCTATTCTGCTTCAGAACAGAAAAAGCCTGTCGCTGACAGACTATGCCCAAAGCAACTTGTATATTGTTTTTTCTTTGATTATATCTTATTCGCCGGCCGCCGGGCAACCGAAAAAAAGCCAGCTTTTTGCCGGAAGCTTGTCAGACGAGCGCCAGCTCCACCGCCCGCAGGGCGTCCCGGAGGGAAGCGGCCTTCTCGAAGTCCAGGTCCTCCGCCGCCCGACGCATCTGCCTTTCCAGCATGTCCCGGATCTCCCCGGTTTCCCCGGACAGAAGGGCCCGGACCCCCTCCACGTTTTTCAGGTAATCGTCCCGGGATATCCTGCCGCCGCAGACTCCCGAACAGCGGCCGATGTGGTAATACAGGCAGGGCCGGC
>JALHDI010000319.1 GCA_022839045.1 Sporomusaceae bacterium | reverse complement strand
CAGGGAGTCGCGGCGCACCTTCCGGATGTCGGCGAAAACGCCCCGCGGCAGGGACCAGCAGACCGCCGCATCGGCCCCGAAAAATCCGGTGGTGAACGCCGCGGCCTCGTCCCGCGGAAGCCGGGCGCAGGTGAAGCAGTTGGCTGAGGCCGTATTCCCGAACCGGCGGAAATTGATGGCGCTTGTCTCGATATACTGGACGAGCGTGTCGTCATCCCTCCAGGCGGGATCGGAGACCATGGGGTCCCCGAAGGGAAGCATGCCGATCGCCTGGCAAAGCTCCCGGCTCCACTTTCCAACCCGCGGCCGGGACGGCGGCCGGCCGGAAAGAGGGAAGTCCAGGACGATTTCCTCGCCGTACTTGTCGACCTCGAGGCGCCTCTGGAACTCGGGATACGGAACGGCCGAGATGTCGGGGGAATACCAGCTGGTCCGGATCCCCGCGGCCTTGAAATTGCGCCGGGCGTTGCGCGCGGCCGCCTTGAAAACGTTCCGGCCGCGGGACCCGGCGGTCAGGCTGAACGGCCCGCCCAGGTAGCTGACGTTCGTGAACTGGACGACCTGGACGTCGTCGAAAATCCGCTCCATCTGCCGCCAGCTTCCCGGCGCCTCAAACGGCTGGAGAAGAAGAGCCCCGGTCTGATGGATGGTGACGCCGCCTTCGCGGAGGGCGTCGTAGACGCTCTCGTAAAAGCTGGTGTCGAAGAGGCTTTTGGCCGGGCCGACGGGGTCGGTCGAGTCGATGATGATCACGTCGCACCGGCCTTTCATCTTCCGGATCACCTCGGCCCCGTCGCCGATGATCAGGCGGAAGCGGGGATCATCCCAAACTCCGGCGGAAATCCCCGGAAGGTGCGTCCGGCACTGCTCGATGACGACCCGGTCGATCTCGGCCATCGTCACGCTTTTAACTCCGGGATGGCGGAGGACGGCCCGGGCGACGCCGCCGTCGCCGCCGCCGATGATCAAGACGTTTTCCGGAGTCTTGGGGGTGGCGAACAGCGGCCAAAGGCCGATCCATTCATGATAAATGCCCTCGTCTTCCTCGGTCAGCTGGACGATTCCGTCCAGAA
>JALHDI010000318.1 GCA_022839045.1 Sporomusaceae bacterium | reverse complement strand
AACATGCCGTGCAGGGCGTGGCCGAACTCATGGAACGTGGTGGTCACCTCGTCCCAGGTCAGCAGCGTGGGCTTGCCGGCCGGCGGCTTGGGGATGTTCAGGTGGTTGGCGACCACCGGCTTGTCGCCGGTCAGGCCCGACTGCGACACGTAGGCGTTCATCCACGCACCGCCGCGCTTGGACTCGCGCGCGTACGGGTCGAAGATGAAGATCGCCAGCTGGCTGCCGTCGGCGTCGAACACGTCATAGACGGTGACGTCGTCGTGGTACACCGGCAGATCGGTGCGCTGCTTGAAGCTCAGCCCGAACTCCTTGCCGGCGGCGAAGAACACGCCGTTCTCCAGCACGTTCTTCAGCTCGAAATAGGGCTTGAGCTGGGATTCGTCGAAGTTGTACTTGGCCTGGCGCACCTTCTCGCTGTAGAAGGCCCAGTCCCACGGCTGCAGCTCGAAGCCCGGCTTGCCGGCGGCCTTCTGCTCGGCGTCGATCATCGCCTGCAGGTCGGCGGCTTCGCGCTTGGCGTTGGCCACGGCGGCCGGGGCCAGCTGGCCGAGCATGGCGTTGACCGCTTCCGGGGTCTTGGCGGTCTGGTTGCCCAGGCCATAGGCGGCGTAGTTGGCGAAGCCCATCAGCGCGGCCTTCTGCGCGCGCAGGGTCATGATCCGCGAGACCAGCGCGGTGTTGTCGTATTCGCCGCCCTTGCTGCCGCGCGACACCGACGCCTCGTAGATGCGGCGGCGCAGGTCGCGGTTGGTCAGGTTGGTCAGCGCCGGCTGGCCGGTGGTGTTGAGCAGGGCGATGACGTACTTGCCGTCCTGAGCAGGGCGATGACGTACTTGCCGTCGAGCTTGCGCGCCTTGGCGGCTTCGGCGGCGGCGGCGATCTGCTCGGCCGACAGGCCATCGAGCTGCTTGGCATCGTCGACCACGATGTAGGAGGCGTTGACCTCGGCCAGCACGTTCTGGCTGAACTTGGTGCCCAGCCGCGCCAGCTCGGCGTTCATGTCCTTGAGCTTGGCCTTGTCCGCGTCGGACAGCTTGGCGCCGGCACGCACGAAGTTGTCGTGGTACTTCTCGACCAGGCGCAGGCCTTCGGCGTCCAGGCCGAGCTTGGCGCGGTTGTTGTAGAGGGTCTCGATGCGCGCGAACAGCTTGCCGTTGAGGTTGATCGCGTCGCTGTGGGCGGCGAAGCGGGCCGAGTAGTCGGCCTGCAGCTGCTTGCGCGCATCATTGGTGTCGGCGCCGATCAGCGAGAAGAACACGGTGGTGGCGCGGTCGAGGATGGCGCCGCTCTTTTCCAGCGCGATCAGGGTGTTGTCGAAGGTCGGCGGCGCCGGGTTGTTGGCGATGGCCTCCACTTCCTCGAGCTGCTGCTTCATGCCGGCGTCGAAGGCGGGGGCGAAATCGGCGTCCTTGATCTTGTCGAACTGCGGGTAGTGCAGGGGCAGCGGACTCTCGGCGAAGAACGGGTTGGCCTGCTGGGCGGTTTGCCCGGTGGCGGCGTTCGCGGCCAGGCTGTAGGCCGGCAGGGCGACGCCCAGGGACACGGCCAGGGCGAGGGCAAGACGGGTGTTCAAGGTCGGAAACTCCGGAAAAATGCTGAACCTTCAGGGTAACCCGGCGGCCCCGCCGGCGGGTGTGTCGAATGGCAGGGTTGCGGCGGAACGCCTGCTGCTGCAAAGCCATGCCGGCGAATGGCGTACGCTGGAGCTCCGCCTGGAGCCTGCCGTGACCGTTGCCACCGATTTCGAACTCACTGCCCTGGACGGCACGCCGTTGCCGCTGTCGGCCTACGCCGGCAAGGTGCTGCTGGTGGTCAATACCGCCTCGCGCTGCGGCTTCACCCCGCAGTACGCGGGGCTGGAGCGGCTGTGGCGCCAGTACGCGGCGCAGGGGCTGGTGG
>JALHDI010000317.1 GCA_022839045.1 Sporomusaceae bacterium | reverse complement strand
TGCGCGGCCTGCTGCGCCGCAAGCTGGGCAATGCCTTTGATGCGGCCGATCTGGCGCACGACGTCTACCTGCAACTGCTGCGCACCGGCCGTGTTCCGCCGGCCGCCGGTAAAATAACCCATGAACGCGAATCCATCCCGTGATCCCAATAGCCCGGAAACGGAACATCCCTGGCGGCAAACCCTCTACATCCTGTTCGTCGCGCAGTTCCTGTCGATGATCGGTTTCGCGTTCGTGCTTCCCTTTCTGCCCTTTTACGTCCGCGAGCTGGGGATCACCGACGAACGGATGGTCCCCGTTTGGGCAGGTGTTCTGGTCGCCTCCGGCAGTCTCGTCATGGCCTTCTTCTCGCCCCTCTGGGGGTGGCTGTCCGACCGGTACGGCCGGAAGATCATGGTGGAGCGCGCCATGTTCGGCGGCGCCGTCATCACCTTCGCGATGGGCCTCGTCATCGACGTCTGGCAGCTCCTTTTCCTCCGTATCCTTTCCGGCGCGACGACCGGCACGATCTCGGCCTCCATTGCACTGGTCTCATCGGTGGTCCCCAGACAGAGACTGGGATATGCATTAGGGCTCATGCAGGTAGCGGTTTTTCTCGGCATGACGCTGGGACCATGGATCGGCGGGCTTCTGGCCGATCTCGCCGGCTACCGGTTCACCTTCATGGCGGGTGGTGCGATTCTGCTGCTGGGCGGAATGCTCGTCCTCCTCGGAACCCGTGAGCAGTTCATCCGACCGTCGGTGGAGAAGCTTGCAAAAGGCGACCGGATGCTCTCCCTGCTGGCCTACAGCGGTTTTCCCGCCATGCTCGCCCTTTTCTTTTTCTTCAATTTCACGGTGCATTTCGTCGCTCCGATCCTGCCGCTCTTCATCGAAACGATGTGCGACCCGGCGACGGGCGGCGTCGCCTCAACGACAGGGATGCTGTTTGCAATCAGCGGCGGCGCGGCCGCGATGGCCGCCGGCGGGGTCGGCTATCTCGGCGACCGGATCGGCCACCGTAGGATCCTGCTGTTTCATCTCCTGCTGACTGCCGTGATCACCCTGCTGCACGGGGCGGCGCAGGGGATCCTGCATCTGGTTCTGC
>JALHDI010000134.1 GCA_022839045.1 Sporomusaceae bacterium | reverse complement strand
CTTTTCCAGGTAGGCCTTGACCAGCTCTTCGAGCAATTCGTCCCGCTCAAGCTTGCGGATCAGCGTGCGGGCGTTCTTATAACTGGTTATGTAGGTCGGATCTCCCGACAGAAGGTATCCTACCAGTTGGTTGATGGGGTTGTAACCTTTCTCCTTCAACGCTTCATAGACGGCGTTGATGATGACGGCAGCGTTTTTCTCCTCGCTGTCGACTCTGAACATCATTGTCTGCTCAGACGGATTGGCCATGGGACACCCTCCTCCCCTGTAGTATTTCCCGTGCTATACCATTATATTCTACTCTACCTATATATTTCCTGTATATGTGGAAAAATAAATCGGGAGCGGACCATAAACCGCCCCCGGTGGCGCCTTACTTTTTGATCTGGCTGCCGATGGCGGTTTCGGCCGCTTGCAGAGCTTCCGCCAACTTATCGGGCAGCTTGCCGCCGGCCTGGGCCATATCCGGCCGGCCGCCGCCGCCGCCGCCGGCGACCGCCGCCGCCGCCTTGACGATGTTGCCGGCGTGCGCGCCGAGACTGACGGCCTGGGGAGTGGCCGTGGCTACGAAACTGACCTTGTCGCCGTGTTTGGCGCCGAGCACGATCACCCCGGCCTTGCCGGCCAGCTTGTCGCGCAGCATGTCGGCGAGGTTGCGCAGGCCTTCGATGTCGGGGATGGCGACTTCGGCGCTGATAACCTGGCAGCCGCCGATGAGGGCCGGGGTTTCCGCCAGGCGCTGGACCTCGCCTTTCGCCTTTTCGGCGTTGGCCTTGGCCAGTTCGCGTTCGACTTCCTTGATTTCCGCCGTAAGGGCTTCGATCTTGCCGGCCAGCTCCTCCGGCCGGGTTTTGAGTGCCGCCGCGGCTGTGGTGAGGATGCGTTCGCGGCTGTTGATGTATTCGAGCGCGCCGCCGCCGGTGACGGCCTCGATACGCCGCAGGCCGGAGCCGACGCTCGCTTCGCTGACGATCTTGAACAGGGCTATTTCGGCCGTGCTGCCGACATGGCTGCCGCCGCACAGTTCCTTGCTGAAATCGCCGGCGACGACGACCCGCACCTTATGGCCGTATTTTTCGCCGAACAGCGCCACCGCGCCCATGTCCCTGGCCAGGTCCTGGGTGGTCTCGATGGCCGCGACGGAGATGTTGTCGAGGATGGCCTGGTTGACCAGTTTTTCGACCTCGGCCAGTTCCGCGTCGCTGACCGGGGCGAAGTGGGTGAAGTCGAAGCGCAGCCGGTCGGGGCCGACCAGCGAGCCGGCCTGGTTGACGTGGCCGCCGACGACCTGCTTGAGGGCGGCGTGAAGAAGGTGGGTCGCGGTATGGTTACGGGCCGTCGCCCGGTGACTGGGCATTTCCACAGCCACCTTGACGGCGTCGCCGGTTTTGAGCGTCCCCTCTTCGATGTAGCCGACGTGGTAGATGGTGCCGTCGGGCAGCTTCTGGGCGGTGCCGACCTGCATCTTGCCGAGCGGTCCGGCGATTACGCCGGCGTCGCCGACCTGGCCGCCGCTTTCGGCATAGAAGGGGGTGGCGCTGAGGATAACGGCCGCCTCCTCGCCGTCGTTGGCTTCCTGGACGACCTTGCCGTCCTTGAGGATGACGACGATCTTGGCGGTTTCGGCGCACGGGTCGTAGGACACCGGCTCACTGAGGACACCGGTGAGGTCGGGCAGGTCGATGCGCGCGTTTTCGCCGCGGGCGGCGCGGGCGCGCTCCCGTTGCTGGTTCATGGCCGCGTCGAAAGCGGCCTTGTCCATAAACATGCCGTTCTCGGACAGGATCTCCTCGGTAAGCTCCCACGGGAAGCCGAAGGTGTCGTAGAGACGGAAGGCCGAAGCTCCGTCGAGCGTTTTGCCGCCGGCGGCCTTGATTTCCTCGATGTGTTTGTTGAGGAGGTCGAGTCCCTGGAGGAGGGTGGCGCTGAAGCGGTCTTCCTCCATCTGAACGACTTTCTTGATATAGGCCCGTTTTTCACCGATATCGGGATAGGGCTCGGCGAAGATTTCCGCAACCACGTCAACGAGGTCGGTGAGGAAGGGTTTGTCGACCCCCATCAAACGTCCGTGGCGGACGGCGCGGCGGAGGATACGGCGGAGCACGTAGCCCCGACCTTCGTTGGCAGGCAGGATGCCGTCGCCGATCATGACCACCATGCTGCGACCGTGGTCGGCGATGACCTTGAGGGAGACGTCGGTAGCCGCCGAGACACCGTATTTGACGCCGGCGACCCTCTCCATGTGCTCGATGATCGGAAACAGCAGGTCGGTCTCGAAATTGGACTTTTTATTCTGCAGCACCGACGCGATGCGCTCCAGTCCGGCGCCGGTGTCGATGTTTTTCTTGGCGAGCGGCGTGTAGTTGCCCGCTTCGTCGCGGTCGAACTGGGTGAAGACGAGATTCCAGATCTCCAGGTAGCGGTCGCAATTGCAGCCGACGGCACAGTCCGGCTGACCGCAGCCGCGCTCCGGCCCGAGATCGACGTAGATCTCCGAGCAGGGCCCGCAAGGCCCGGGGCCGATTTCCCAGAAGTTGTCCTCCATGCGGATGATGCGATCGACGGGCACGCCGATGTCGTCGCGCCAGATTTCGAAGGCTTCGTCATCTTTCGTGTGGATGGTGACCCACAGCACGTCGGGGTGCAGGCCCAACTCCTTGGTGACGAACTCCCAGCCCCAGGCTATGGCTTCTTTCTTGAAGTAGTCGCCGAAAGAGAAATTGCCGAGCATTTCGAAGAAGGTATGATGCCTGGCGGTGCGGCCGACATTTTCGATGTCGCCGGTGCGCACGCATTTCTGACTGGTGGCGATACGCAGGTGGGGAGGCTTCATTTTGCCGGTGAAGAAGGGTTTAAACGGCGCCATCCCGGCGCCGATTAGCAGCAAGGTCGGGTCGTTTTCGGGTACGAGCGAATAGCTGGGAAGAATAAGATGTTCTTTACTGGCGAAAAACTGCAGGAATTTCTTGCGCAGTTCGTTTCCGGTCAAGTTTATCAACCTCCACAATTAGGCAGACATTCTCCTGGAATTATACATAATTTAAGCTTTGTTGTCAATTAATGGGCCTCCGGCCACGATATCTTCAATCCAAAGAAAACAATGGAACGGTATTATATCATTATACGTAATAAGTGGCTCAGCAGCACCTTCCCCACCGCCCCGACGGGCACGCCGAGGAGCATGCCCGCCAGTCCGCCCAGTTCCTCGCCGATGAACAGAAACAGGATGACCGACAGGGGGTGAAGGCCGACGTTTTCCCCGAGGATTTTCGGACCGATGATCGTCCCCTCGAATTGGTGGATGACGAAAAAAAGCAGGGCCACCTTGAGGGCCAGCAACGGCGACGACAGCAGGGCGACCGTGACCGCAGGGGTGGCGCCGATGAAGGCCCCGAAATAGGGGATAACATCGAGCGCGCCGGCGAGGATGCCGATGATAAGGGCATAGCGGACATCGAGGAGATACAGCCCCGTGCTTACAAGGATGCCGACGATAACGGCCACCGTCACCTGGCCGCGGATTACCCCGGACAATACGCGGTCGACGTCGCGAAGGATGAGGACGGTTTCGTGGCGCCAGCGGGCGGGTAGCGTGCGGAGCACGGCCGCGATCAGCTCGTGCCAGTCGTGGAGGAGATAAAAGGCCAACACCGGACTGATCGCCAGTCCGATGAAATGGGTGAGCGAATGCACGATGCCGGCGACGACGCCGGCGATGAACGCCTGCAGCGTCGATTGGAGGGTTATCAGGCCGTTGTCGAGGGCGGCGCGCAGCGAGTACGGTAGCGCGGATTGCTGGTACTGCGACTGGAGGGCGACGATCAGTTCTTCGACCTTAGCCGTCATAAGGGGCAGTTCCTGGCCGAAGCTTTCCAGTTCGCGGATGAATACCGGGATGAGCCTGCTGCCGACGACGAACAGGCAGACGAACAGCAGGACGTAGACGCAGGCGATCGCCCACACCCTTTTTAAACCTTTGCCCTCAAAGTATTCGACCGCGGGATTGAGGATATAGGCGAGAAAGAAAGCGATGATAAAAGGATATAGCCCGCCACGCACCAACCAGAAGAAATAGGCGACCAAGAGCGCGAAAAAAAGCAGCAGCGCCGCCCTTACCGCCGTCCGTGTCGTAACCACGTGTCTCACCCCACAGGTAAGGGGAGACCTGCTGGTCTCCCCTGCCCTTTAGTCAGAGTTTCTTCATAATCCTTTTCCTGGCCCGGCGGGCTTCCCGCATCAGGTCCCGCGTCGTGTGCTCAAGGGCTTCGGCGCCTCGTTCCATCAGCGGCTTCCTTTGAGGTCTCAGCATGGGACTCATGATGGCGCCGATTACGGTTCCGACAACGCTACCCCAGATTAACCCGTGCATGAATTTGCTGCGCATCATATTCCCCCTCTTGCATCCCTAAATTTACGCCCCCAGCCATGGGGTCGGCGTACAGTGTCAGACTGCCGTCAGGTTCGACGTTGAAGATCGTCACGCGGGGACCACGGACGACGAACTCCACGCAACAGTCCCAGCAGTAGTACTGGTCTGCTCCGACCTTGCCAACCGCGCGTTTGGCGCACACAGGGCAAGTCACCATTAACACCCACCACCCGGATCGTGATTTGCGGTCTGGAGCAGATCGATCATTGCTTCCGGCACGATCAGCCTGTCCTTGCCTACCACCTGGGCCGGCGGCAACGGCATTGTCAAGCGTCCGCTGAGGAAATCGGTGATGAATCCGTCCGACAGCTCGTAGAAACGGATTTCCCCCGTCGCCGGTTCCCAGGTGACATCGGTCATCACGCCGAGATAATCGCCCGTCTCGGTGTAGATTTCCTTGTCGCACAACGCGGATAATTTGTGAACCCCGGAAGCGGTTATGGCGACGGAGAAGTCTTTCACCGCGGCCGCGCTCCTCACTGTTACCGCGTCGCGCCCGATGCTGTACAGGTCGACGAAGAAGATGCCCCGTTCGTGGCTGAACCAGGTCGGCTCGGCGATGACCATCCCGATGACGGCCGCCTGCTCGATGTTCAGAACCACTTCCTGCACTTCGCCAATCTGGGTGCCTTGTTCGATCTCCAGCACCGGCAGCCCGAGCAAACGCCGCAGTTTCTGCATACAGGCCAGCCTTTCCGTCGAAACAGATTGCACTAATATTATGGCCGGATTCGCCGCCTTTTATTTAAGAAGGCCGCGGAAAAGTTCACCGGAACTTTTTCGCGGCCGCGCAGTTGTATCCTATCGGTTCGCTTCCCTTGTCAACCTTACCTGATCACTTTACCGATGATGCCGCCGCCGAGGACGATGTCCCCGTCGTAAAAGACGACCGACTGTCCGGGCGTGATGGCCCGCTGGGGCGACTCGAACCTAATCCGTACCTGGCCGCCGGCGAGCGGCGTTATCAGCGCCGGCGCCTCGCGGGCGCTGTAGCGGATTTTGACGGCTGCGGCGAGCGGGGCTGTCAGGTTGTCGAAGGCGATGTAATTGAGGTCGCCGGCGATGAGTTCGCTGGCGAAAACGTCGTCGTCGTCGCCGACGATGACCTGGTTGCGGTCGGTGTCGAGGGCGACGACGTAGAGCGGCCGCCCGGCGGCGATGCCGAGACCCTTGCGCTGGCCGACCGTATAGAGAGGCAGGCCTTTGTGGCGGCCGAGCACCCGGCCGTGAGTATCGACGATGTCCCCGGGCTTCAGGCTGCTGGGGGCCTTTTCGGCGAGAAAGCTCTGGTAGTCGTCGTCGGGTACGAAGCAGATTTCCTGGCTGTCGGGTTTGTCGGCCACGGCGAGGCCGATTTCGCGGGCCATCTGGCGGGTCTCTATCTTGGTGTACTCGCCCAGCGGCATGAGGAAATGCTTGAGGGTATGCTGGTTTAGGTGATAGAGCGCATAAGACTGGTCCTTGGCGGGGTCTACACCTTTGCGGAGCAGGAACCTCCCCCTGGCCACGTCGTAGCCTATGCGGGCGTAATGGCCGGTGGCGACGTACTCCGCCCCCAACGCCAGCGCCTTTTTCAGCAGGCCCTCGAATTTGACGTAGCGGTTGCAGGCGATGCAGGGATTGGGCGTGCGGCCGGCGGAGTATTCGGCGATGAAGTAATCGACGACCGTTTCCTGGAAGAGCTGGCGAAAGTTGAGCACGTAATAAGGGATGCCCAGCTTGTCGGCGACCCGGCGGGCATCCGCCACCGCCGACAGCGAGCAGCAGCCCCGCTCGTCGGTATCTTCGCGTTCACTGTCCCAAATCTGCATCGTCGCGCCGATGACGTCGTAGCCCTGGTGCACGAGAAGGGCGGCAGTCAAAGAACTGTCCACCCCTCCGCTCATGGCGACG
>JALHDI010000316.1 GCA_022839045.1 Sporomusaceae bacterium | reverse complement strand
CGCCCAAGTCGACGAAGTCGCCGCCATCTACGCCCAGCCCAACGTCGTCACCGACGCCGACCGCGCCCTCATGGCCGAATACCGCGACCGCCTCGGCCGCCAATTCTGCCGCCGGTGCGAATACTGCCAGCCCTGTCCCAACGGCGTCATGATCACCCCCGCCATGGCCTACCCCGTCGTCGCCCACCGCATGTCCAAGGAAGTCGCCGTCAGCTTCTCCAAAAAAGCCATCGAATCCGTGCAGAATTGCACCGAATGCGGCGTCTGCCTCACCCGCTGCCCCTACAACCTTCCCATCCCCGAGCTCATCAGGAAGAACTACGACCTGTATCTCCAACACTGCAAAGAAGTCGGCCAGTAAAACTTCGGCCGTTGATAAGGCCCCATCTGCGGCGTTGCTCCTCAGATGGCCCACTCGACGTACGCAACCAAGTACGCCATCGTGGGCCATCTTCCGGTGCGCCTTGCATCTGGGGCCTTCTGAACGGCCTCATGCTTGCAGGCTTAACCCCCTCTCTTGACAGGCCCGCCCATTTACTGCTATAATCCAGACAAACCCAAAACAGCCAACATTGATGAACAGGAAGAGTAGCCGTGGTGGAGAATCACAGCGAGCCGGCGGCGGTGGAAGGCCGGTATTTAGGGCACGGTGAATGGGCCTGGGAAATGCAGCCCGAGCCGCATTCTGCGGGGTAGGCGCCGCCGGAAACAGCCCCGCCGTTACCAGGGGAAAGGCATCGACGGCCCCGCGCCGTCCGCGCCTTAGCGAGTCGGGCCGCGCACGCGGCCAAACAGGGTGGTACCGCGAGCAACCTCTCGTCCCTATCAGGACGAGGGGTTTTTTTATTTGCCGACAAAAGAAAGGGGTTGTAACCATGAAAACGGACAAAAAAATATTCCTCGACGAACGGGAGATCCCCCGCCGCTGGTACAACATCCAGGCCGACATGCCCACCAAGCTGGCCCCGCCCCTCCACCCGGCCACCAAACAGCCCATCACCCCCGCAGACCTCGCCCCCATCTTCCCCATGGAGCTCATCAACCAGGAAGTCAGCCAGGAACGCTGGATCGACATCCCCGAAGAAATCGTGGAAAAATACCG
>JALHDI010000315.1 GCA_022839045.1 Sporomusaceae bacterium | reverse complement strand
ACATCGGCTGCCAGGAGTTCCTCGACACCGATGGCGACGGCATCCCGGACAACGTCGAGACCGCCGCCGGACTGAACCCGGAAGACCCCGCCGACGCCGCGCTGGACCAAGACGGCGACGGACTTGCCAACCTGGCCGAATACCTGAACGGCACCAATATCAATGCCGCCGACACTGATGGCGACGGCATTGACGACGCCGCCGAACTGGCTCAAGGCTACAACCCCGCGTGGCCGACGCGGATCATCCATGTGGATGGCGCTGCCGGCGATGACGGCAACAGCGGTCTGACAGCGCTTCTGGCCAAGCAGACCCTCGCCGCCGCCGTCGCCGCCTGCCAGACGACCGCCGTCGAAAATGTCATCCTGGTCGCCGCCGGAACCTACAGCGGGGCGGGCAACCGGAACCTGGACTTCAATGGCTTTGACATCAAGCTGCGCTCAGCTGCCGGCGCCGCCGACACGATCGTCGACCTGGACGGCGCGGGCCGTTTCCTCAGTCTGGCCAACGCCGAAACCCTGGCCAGCTGGCTGGACGGCTTCACCATCCGCAATGGCTACATGGCCAGCTATGGCACGGCCGTCCACCTGGACGGCGCGTCCCTCGACATCCGCAACTGCGCCTTTGAAAACAACAACTCCGGCCAGTTGATCACCAACGAACATGGGAGCTACTGGGCCGACGCCTATTCCACGGCCGCAGTCTATGTCAAAAATGCGCCGGTGGCCATCAGCGGCAGCGTATTCCGCAACAACGCCTCCCTGAGGGAGTATAACGAGACCCCCGGCGGCGATGGCGGCATGGATAACTGCGGTGCGCTCAACCTGGTCAACTCCTGGGGCAGCGCCATCACGGGCTGCTCCTTTATCGGCAACTGCGGTTACGGCGCAGGCGCGGTCATGCTCAATGGCAGCGAAGCCGAGTTCAGCTCCTGCCGCTTCCTGCGCAATTTTTCTCCCCGGCAGGGCGGGGCGATCAGCGCCACATCCTATTATTGGTATGACGAAAACGCCAGAAAAAATTACACGGTCTACGCTGACCTGCGCCTGAGCAACTGTCTGCTTTTCGGCAACCGTTCGCTCAAGGCCTGTTCCGACCTCAATCTCGGT
>JALHDI010000314.1 GCA_022839045.1 Sporomusaceae bacterium | reverse complement strand
CAGAAGATCGGCAATAATATCTTTTTGTGCGCGCCCAATAATGTCGATGTTGCTTACAACAGCCGCGAGGAGAGCCTGGAGAGGACGATCCTGCCCTGGCACAGTAAGCAGCAGTAGTGTTTTTCGGCCGCCGGATGCAGGAGGACAGAGATGTTGAAGGATAAGAGGATTTTATTTGTCGGCGGCGGCGCGATCGCCGAGGCGCTGGTGCGCGGGATGCTGCAGGCCGGCCTGGTGGCTGCCGGGCAGCTTACGGTGAGCGATGTGGCGGCCGAACGCCTCGATTATATGGCGAAAACTTATGCGGTGGCGACGGCGCGGGATTCGGCCGCGGCGGCCGCCAAGGCGGACGTGCTGTTTCTGACGGTGAAGCCGCAGGTTATCGGCGAGGTGCTGGCGGCGCTTTCCCCGGCGGTGGCGAAGACGACACTGGTCGTTTCGGTGGCTGCCGGGGTTACGCTTGCGACGTTGCAGGAGAAGCTGCCGGAGGTGCCGGTCATCCGGGTGATGCCGAATACGCCGGCGGCCGTGGGGGCAGGGATGAGCGCGATCGCGCTCGGCCGCTACGCGAGCGACAAGGACGGCGAGGTGGCCGCGGCGCTGTTCGCGTCGGTGGGGCGGGTGGTGACGGTGAAAGAGGACGCTATGGACGCGGTGACCGGTTTGTCGGGCAGCGGGCCGGCGTTTGCATATGTGATGATCGATGCGCTGGCGGACGCCGGGGTGCGGGTGGGTTTCCCCCGCCAGACGGCGATTACGCTGGCCGCGCAGACGCTTTACGGGGCGGCCAAGATGGTGCTGGAGACGGGCGAACACCCGGCGAAGCTCCGCGATATGGTGACGTCGCCGGCGGGCACGACGATCGCCGGGGTGCACGTGCTGGAGCAGAAGGGCGTCCGGGCCGCGCTGATGGACGCGGTGGTGGCGGCTACGGAGCGCTCGCGCGAGATGGGGCAGAAGCATAGATGAGCGAACGGGAAAAGATTCTGCGCTTTTACCGCGCCAGCGGCGAGGCGGATCTGGCCGCGAGGCTGGTGGATCTGGCCGAGGGGGCCTTGAAGAGCAGACGGTATAAGGTGAGCGAGTTCCTCGATCCTTTCGGCTACAGCATCG
>JALHDI010000313.1 GCA_022839045.1 Sporomusaceae bacterium | reverse complement strand
TGGCGGAGAGCGCCTCGACATTCCTTTCGGGCGGGCAATCGCCGGCGAGGAAGCGGGCCTGCGCGTGGCGGCCCATCGCCGCGAGGCGATCGGGATCGGCCAGGGCCTTCGCCAGCGTTTCGGCCAGCGATTCGACGGAGCCGGAGCGGAAGGTGAAGCCGGTGGCGCCGTCCTCGACGAGCGAGGCCTGGCCGCCGATATCCGAAACGATCGCCGGCGTGCCGAGCGACGCGGCTTCGTTCACAGACATGGCGAAGGTTTCGTAGCAGGTGCTGGGGAGCACAAGGACGTGCGCCGCGGCCATGTGCGCGTGAAGTTCTTCCAGGGAGAGTTGGCCGGTAAACAATACGGTAGGCAGGGCCTTCGCCATGGCTTCCAGATTCATGCGCTCGGGGCCTTCTCCGGCGATGACGAGCTGCGGACAATCGGATTTTAGATTTGAGATTTTAGATTGGAGATTGTCGTCGTCGGATGGCAATAAAACGGTTGTAGTGTCGTCGGGTGATGCAGGATGGGAGGATTCCCACTTGGCGATGAAGAGCTTCCAGGCTTCAAGCAGAAGATGAGGGCCCTTTTCGGGGGAAAGTCGGCCCACGTAGAGGACGGTGGGTGGAGTGGAGATTTGAGATTTGAAATTTGAAACTGGGGGCTCAGGCGGCTGCGCCGAGTGAAGTTGATCCGCAGATTGAGACTGGAGATGGGAATCTGGTAACTGGGCGTCGGGCGTCGCGAGTCGGGCGTCCTGGTTTGAAGTGTGGCAGGGGTTCCCCTCGGGCCGGGATGCGCGGGACGTCGATGACGTCGGTTTCGTCGGTGACGGCGCAACTCCTAGCTCCTGCTCTGGATTCGACAAAGCTCGCGACAAAGCTCGCGACAAAGTTTCTTCATCCTGAACCCTGAACCCTGAACCCTCCGCCGTCGGCGCGAACGCGCCCACGGCGTTCGGCTTGACGACGACCTTCGCCGGATCGCAGAGGCGTGCCTCGATGAATTTCTGGCGGCCGAACTCGGTGAGGGCGATGTAGGTGGAAACCTTGTTGCGGTAGGTGCCGAGGAGGCGGTGGATCATCAGCATGGCCGCTACGGTGAAGGAGGCGGAGAATGAGCCCCGGTAGCAGC
>JALHDI010000312.1 GCA_022839045.1 Sporomusaceae bacterium | reverse complement strand
CATCCTCCTCATCCTCTTCAAATTATTTGTCGCCTGATTGGTTTTTTCCCCATCCGTATGATAGACTATAGAAAATGACCGCACAAGGCACTTGATACCCGGCCCGCGCTCGGGTATGAAGTGCCCTTTCGCTGGAAAGGGGTGACAACATGGAACCGATCATCGAAGCATACGTCGGCGAATACGCCAGCGGCAAAAGTGAAAACGCCGTCAACCGGGCCATCGACCTGTGCCGTCGCGGCCTACCGGTCACACTCGTCGACCTCGACACCGTCGAACCCGTATACACCATCCGCCCGATAAAAAAAGAACTCGAAGCCATGGGATTGAGCGTCGTCGCCTGGGAAACGCGCGACACCGTCGGCCTGGGCGAAGCCGGCAGCGTCATCAAAGGCTCCATGCGCTGGGTGCTCCGGCGCCCGGGCAACATCATCATGGACGTAGGCTACGGCGTTCACGGCGCGCGGATCTTCAACCTCATCGAAGGAGCCTTCGAAAACCCCTACCTCAAAATAATCGCCGTCATCAACATGTCGCGGCCCTTCACCTCCACCGTCGAAAACATCCTTGAATACGTCGCCACCCTCGGACGAGTCGACGCTCTCCTCAACAACACCCACATGGCCGAAGAAACCACCGTCGAAATCGTCCAGAAAGGCGCCGCAGGCGTCGCCGAAGCGGCCAAAATCCTTGGCCTGCCCGTCGTCGCCACCTCCGCCGTCCAAGAGATCGCCGCCCAAATCGGTCCCGTCGACGCCGTCGGCAATCCCGTCTGGCCCCTGGAGCGCATCATGCCGCGGACCTTCTGGTAATGCGGCCGGCCTGCCCGACAGGGCAGGCTAATTATTTAGCCAAGCAAGAGCATAATTTAGCATATACAAGCATATAATCAAAGCTGTAAACACACGCAGAAATTTGGGCGCGCCCATCCGATAATCGCCGTTTACGGCAGTTGAGCAATACCTGCCGATATGATATATTAATGAAGCGCCCCTGAACGGGGAAACAGCGCAAAAAACCAACAAATACCTATTGACACGGCCCTGCGGGGCGTGTTAATATAACAAAGTCGCCGCAAGCGAGGCTGGCTGAAAAGGCCAGGCGAGGCAAACGGCGGCAGAG
>JALHDI010000016.1 GCA_022839045.1 Sporomusaceae bacterium | reverse complement strand
TTCGCCGCCGGCGCCGACAAAGTCTACCTCGTCGAAGGGCCGGAATACGCCCACTACAGCACCGACGCCTACACCATCGCCCTCGTCGACCTCATCGGCGCCTACAAGCCCTCCGTCATCCTCCTCGGCGCCACCAACGACGGCCGCGACCTCGGGCCGCGCATCGCCTGCCGCGTCGGCACCGGCCTGACCGCCGACTGCACCGGCCTCGGCATCGACGAAGCCACCGGCCTCGTCGCCTGGACCCGCCCGGCCTTCGGCGGCAACATCATGGCCACCATCCTCTGCCCCGACCACCGGCCCCAGATGGGCACCGTCCGGCCGAAAGTCTTCAAAAAGCCCGAGCCCGACTACGCCAAGAGCGGCGAAATCATCCGCGTCGCCAGCAAAGTCAAGCCCGGCGACATCCGCACCAAACTCATCGAAGTCATCAAAGTCTGCACCGCCGCCTGCAACCTCGAAGAAGCCGAAATCATCGTCTCCGGCGGCCGCGGCCTGTGCAAACCCGAAAACTTCACCCTCATCGAAGACCTGGCCAACGTCCTCGGCGGAGCCGTAGGCGCCTCCCGCGCCGCCGTCGACGCCGGCTGGAAACCGGCCCTCCACCAGGTAGGCCAGACCGGCAAAACCGTAGGCCCCAAAATCTACTTCGCCTGCGGCATCTCCGGCGCCATCCAGCACCTGGCCGGCATGTCCTCGTCCGACATCGTCATCGCCGTCAACAAAGACCCCGACGCGCCCATCTTCAAAGTCGCCGACTACGGCATCGTCGGCGACGTGATGGAAGTACTGCCGATAATGACCGAAGAATTCAAGAAAATCAGGCAAGCTAATTAAAAAAACGGCGAAACCCCGCAAGAATCATCCAGATCAAGAATCATCCAGATAAGGAAGCATAAAATGGCCAAGTGCGCCATTTTATGCTTCCTTGTTATTTATCGACAAGTTGTTTTGGCGGTTTGTGGGTGGGCATAGCGTTTGCTGGGGACCGCCCGGAACCTGTTCCGGGCGGGAGAAAGGGGCGCGCTGAGAACAGGGGAGAGAAGAGATGGCTTGCTAGCGGAGCAGGGTCCCATGGCCCCCTTAGTGTAGTACATATCATTGGGTTGGGAAGGAATTATGTTTTTGCAGGGAGAAAAGCTGATAAGGGCAAGATGGGATTTATTAGTTTATTTAGAAGGTGTTTGTATTTATGCAAAAAGCTGTAATAAGGCATGGCAAAGGGCTGCACGCGAGGGTGGCGGCGATGGTCGTCCAGAAGACCCACGAGCTTCAGGAGAAATACAAGGCGACTATATACTTTCATTTTCGAGATCACGAAATAGTATTGGCTAATAGCCTTATCCCGATTGTCGCATTACGGGTCAAGGCCGGCGACGAGGTGTGGGTTTCGGGAAAAGGGGCGATGGCGGAGCCCGCCGTCGCCGAAATGGTCGAGTTCCTGGAAAGCGATTTTTTGATCAGCGATACGGATGTAATCAATAAGGTCGACAATGTTTTGCAGAGTAACGCGTTCACGGCCGAGCACGTGTTTAACAGTATGGCCAACGGGTTGATCGTGACCGATGAGAATGATGTGATAACCGTTTTTAACCCGTCGGCGGAAAAGATAATGGCTATCAGGGCGGACAAGGCGATCGGGAGAAATATTTGCGAGGTGATACCCCATACCAGGCTGCACATCGTAAATAAAACGATGGCGCCGGAGCTCGGTTCACGCCAGGTGACCGAGAATGCGGTAATTATAACGAACCGCACCCCGATCGTCGTCGATGGGCAATCAAAGGGCGCGGTGGCGATTTTCGAGGATATCTCCTCCCTGGAGAACGTTACCGGCGAACTGCGGGAAGTAAAAGAGCTGAAGGAAAGATTGCACTTCATCCTGGAATCGGTCCAGGACGGGATATGCGTCGTGGACAAAAAAGGCTTTATAACGTATGTTAATCCGGCTTATACCAGGATTACGCAGACGCCGCCGGAACAACTCATCGGCCAGAATATAGCGCATATTTCGCCGCTGGGGGCGAGGTCGAAAGCGCTGCTGACCGGCAGACCCGTGCTGGGCAGTATCAGCCGCAAGCCGAACGGGCAGACGATCGTAGCCAACGTCAATCCCATTGTAATCGACAATGATGTGGCCGGCGTGGTTTCGGTGGTGAAGAATATATCCGAGGTCCAGGCGCTTATGGATCGGCTGAATCAGGTCACGGCCCGGGCCGAGTATTTGGAGCAGGAGCTGAGGCGGGCCAAAAAGCCGCCGCTGGCTTTCGATAAGTTCGTCGGCAGGAGCGGCGTCGTTTTGGACGCGCTGGCGGTTGGCGCCAAAGCCGCGGAGGGACATTCGACGGTTTTGATCCGCGGCGAAAGCGGCACAGGCAAGGAACTGGTCGCCGAGGGGATCCACTTTGCCAGCTCCAGGGCAAAAGGGCCGTTTATCCGCGTCAATTGTGCGGCTATCCCCACGACCCTGCTGGAAAGCGAGTTGTTCGGCCACGAAAGGGGCGCGTTCACCGGCGCGATAAAGCGTAAACTGGGAAGCTTCGAGCTTGCCGACAAGGGAACGATTTTCCTGGACGAGATCGGCGATCTGGAAAAAAGCGTGCAGGCGAAGCTGTTGAGGGTGCTGCAGAGAAAAGAGTTTCAGCGGGTCGGCGGCGAAGGGACGATTTCCGTGGATGTAAGGATAATCGCCGCCACGAACCGGGAGCTGGAGAAGATGGTGGCGGACGGCGAGTTCCGCGAGGACCTGTATTACCGCTTGAATATCATCCCGATTATCTTACCGTCGCTTTGGCAGCGGAAAGAAGATATTCCGTTGCTGACGGAATACTTTCTGAAAAATATCTGCGCCGAACAGAACAAGAAAATCAAAGGGATCAGACCCGAGGCGCTGGAAGTGCTGATGAATTACCGCTGGCCGGGCAATGTCCGTGAGCTGGAGAATATCATGGAGCGCATCATTGCTCTGACCGAGGGGCCGTATATCGGCATCGACGCGTTGCCGATCTACCTGCGGGAAGGGGCGTTCGCCGCGCCCGAGAATCCGGTGGTTTTTCTCCAGGCCGACAGTCCGGTTTTACCGTGGGATGCGTACGAAAAGATGATCATCCAGACCTCGCTGGCGAGGTACGGCACGTTCAACAAGGCGGCGAAAGCGTTGGGGCTGACCCATAAAACGGTCGCCACGAAGGCCCGCAAGTACGGGCTGGAAAAAACGACGGTCTGGGAAAAAATATGAACATTGATAAAAAGTATCAAGAATTGCGAGGTTCTTGATACTTTTTACTAGGTGTCGGCGTGGATCGCTGCGCGGCGATGGCTTGGTTAGGCTCTTTAGCCTTTTTGGCACGCTTATTGCGATTTAACTTGTCGTTGGTAAGAACGGTTCGGGCATTTTGACGGAGGCAGCTTGCAGGATCCTTCGGGACCGCAAGCGCCGAGAGGGGGGATTGGCGGGGTAACGGCTGCTGATTATCGGTAAACGGGTATAGGTTGCCCAACAGATATGTGGAGGTTAAGGCAATGAAGAAAATAATCAATCACCCGGAACAGGTTGTGGAGGAAATGTTGGCAGGCGTCGTCGCCGCTCACCCGCAATACGTTAAGCGGGTAGAAGGCTTCAACGTCCTGACGAGAGCCGGCGCCCCCGCCGCCAAGGTCGCCCTGGTCAGCGGCGGCGGCAGCGGTCATGAGCCCTCCCACGGCGGTTTTGTCGGCCGCGGGATGCTCGACGGCGTGGTAGCGGGCGCGGTTTTCACATCGCCGACTCCCGACCAGGTTTTCGAAGCCGTTAAGGCGGTCGACGGCGGTAAAGGCGTGCTGCTCGTCATCAAGAACTATACCGGGGACGTCATGAATTTCGAGATGGCCGCGGAAATGGCCGCGGCCGAAGGCATCGAGGTGGAGAAGGTCGTCGTGGACGACGACGTGGCGGTGGAGAACAGCACCTGGACGACCGGACGCCGCGGCATAGCGGGTACGGTTTTCGTGCACAAGATCGCCGGCGCCAAGGCCGAGGCCGGGGGCACGCTGGCCGAAGTCAAGCGGGTGGCGGAAAAGGTCGTCGCCAGCGTGCGGTCGATGGGAATGGCGCTGGCGCCCTGCACCGTGCCTGCCGCCGGCAAACCGAGCTTCACCCTGGCGGAGGACGAGATCGAGATCGGCATGGGTATTCACGGCGAGCCGGGTACGCACCGTGAGGCTATCCGCCCGGCCGACGAGATCGCGGCCCACCTGACGGACAAAATACTGGCGGATAGTTCCCTCGCCCCGGGTCAGGAAGTGGCCGTGCTCGTCAACGGGCTCGGCGGTACCCCGGTTATGGAGCTTTATATCGTCAATCGCAAGGTCGCGCAGATTCTTGCCGGCAAAGGGGCAAAAATCGTGAAGACATATGTGGGCAATTACATGACGTCCTTGGAAATGGCCGGATTTTCGATTTCGGTCCTGAAGCTGGACGCCGAATTGAAGGAGCTGCTGCTCGCGCCGGCCGATACGCCCGCATTCGTCCAGTTCTGACTAGGGAGGTAATCGCTTTGAGCACGGCGATCGCGGCCTTGGAAGCCGTAAGCAAGGCAATCGGCAGGAATAAGGAATATTTGACGAGCCTGGACGCGGCTATCGGCGATGCCGACCACGGCACCAACATGGCGCGCGGGTTCGACGCTGCGCTTGGGAAAGCAAGGGCTTTGCCGCCGGAGGCCGATGTCGGTACGGTGCTCAAAACCGTGGGCATGACGCTGATATCCACCGTCGGCGGCGCCGCCGGCCCGCTTTACGGCACCGCCTTCCTGCGGGCGGCCGGCGCCGCCCGGGGGGACGTCGTCGACGGCGCGGCCGTCGTCAAGATGCTGGCGGCGGCTATCAACGGCATAAAAGAGCGCGGCAAGGCCGTTCGCGGCGAAAAGACGATGCTCGATGCCCTGGAGCCGGCGTGCGAGGCGTTCGCCGACGGCCTTCGGGCCCGGAAGCCGCTGGCGGATTGCCTCGATCTGGCGTGCGAGGCGGCCGACAAGGGAGTGGCCTTCACCAAAACCATCATTGCCACCAAGGGGCGGGCCAGCTATCTCGGCGAGCGCAGCCTCGGCCACCAGGACCCCGGCGCGACTTCGTCCTATATCATCCTGAAAGCGTTGGCCGACTTCTTCCGTCAAAAATAATCCGGGAGCGAAGCAGATGGTAGGTATCGTTATCGTTTCACACAGCGCGAAAGTCGCCGAAGGAATCCATGATATGGCGGCGCAGATGGCCAAGCCAGGGCAGAGGATCATCGCCGCCGGCGGGGTGGCCGACGGGGTTATCGGCACGGACGCGGTCAGAATTTTCGAAGCGATCAGGAAGGCCGACGCCGGCAGCGGGGTCGTCGTCCTGGTCGATCTCGGCAGCGCCATCTTAAGTACCGAGACCGCTCTGGAGCTTCTCGACGAGGGCGCCCGCGCAAGGGTGCGGATTGCGGACGCGCCGATTGTGGAGGGGGCTATCAGCGCCGCCGTTCAAGCTTCTCTGGGCGGCAGCCTGGCGGAGGTGGCGGCGACCGCGGAAGGGGCGCGCGAGCTGCGCAAAAGATGAAAAAGTTCCCGCTTGGCGGCGCAAAGACAACAAGTTATCCTGAAAAGCCGGAAGGATTTGATGAAGATGAAAGAGGCTGTGCTGAAGATAACCAATCCGGCGGGTTTGCACGCCCGGCCGGCAGCGCAGTTCGTCCAGAAAGCGGCAAGCTTCCGCAGCAAGGTCGTGATAATTGCCAACAACAAAGCGGCTGACGCCAAGAGTATTTTGGCGGTGATGAGCATGGGGCTGAACTTTGGGACGGAAATTGCCGTGACTGCCGACGGCGAGGATGAGGAAGAATGCTTGGCGGCGCTGGTTGCCTTTATCGAAGGCGATTTCGGCGAAGGGCAGGTTGCGCGGGATGGCGGAGGTTCTTAAGGGAACAGGGGCGGTAGCCGGAACGGCGGTCGGAATAATAAAGCGGTTTTCGCGGGATGTGGCGGACCGGCTGCACGCTTACGCCGCCGAGGAGCCCGGCAGGGAGGCCGAAAAGTTTGTCGACGCTCTGGGGAAAGCCGCCGAGCAGGTCAGAAGAATCGTCGCGAAGGCGAAGGAAATCCCGGAAAACAGTCAGCCGGCCATTATGGAAGCGCACCTGATGATGCTGGCCGACCCGGTGCTTAAGGAGACGGTGCTCGGCAAGATCGCCGCTGCGGTACCCGCTCCGCGGGCGGTGCTGGAGGCTGCCGAGGAGTATGCGGACATATTCGCCGCCATGGATGACGCGTACCTGCGGGAAAGGGGCGCCGATGTCCGCGATATCGGCGCCCGCGTGGCGGGGATTTTGCTGGACGTACGCGCTGAGGACCTCGGCGGTGGGCCGGTGATTCTGTACGCCCGGGATATTCCGCCGTCGGTAGTGAGCGAAATGGCGGACGATACGGTCCGGGGACTGATTCTCGAGCACGGCAGCACGACTTCACACGCGGTTATCATCGCCAAGGCGAAGGGCATTCCTACCGTAGTCGGTATTGCCGGGGACAAGCTGGCCGACGGGGTGACGGTGGCTTTGGACGGGACAAACGGCGAGGTGGTGGTCGCCCCGGACGAGAGCGGGCGTCGCTTCTACTCAACGCGGATTGAGGAGGAACGCGCCAGGCAGGCGCAGGATCTCGCCGCCGCTTTTCTGCCGGCGGTGACGGCGGACGGCGTGCGGGTGCAACTGGCGGCGAATATCGGCACGCCCCGGGATTTTGACCGGGCTTTGGCGTTCGGCTGCGAAGGCGTCGGCCTTTATCGGTCCGAGTTTCTGTTTTTGGACCGCGCCGGCTTGCCGACCGAGGAGGAACAGTTTCAGGCTTATCGAACGGTCGCGGCGAGGTGCGGCGAACACCTCTGCGTTATCAGGACATTGGACATCGGCGGCGACAAGCCGCTCCCCTATCTGGATTTCGGCCATGAGAGCAATCCTTTTCTCGGCTGGCGGGCCATCCGCATCAGCCTCGAGCGCCCGGAGGTGTTCATTTCCCAGCTTAAGGCGATTTTGCGGGCGGGAGCATACGGCAAGGTGGCCGTGATGCTGCCGATGGTAATAAGCGCGGCCGAGATAAGGCGGTTCAGGGAATACCTGGTCCAGGCGGCCGGCGAGCTGGAACGCGAAGGCAAGGAGTTCGCCCGGAATATTCCGCTGGGGATAATGGTCGAAACGCCGGCGGCGGCGGTAACGGCAAACCGGCTTGCCGGGGAATGCGATTTTTTCAGTATCGGGACGAACGATCTGACCCAGTACACGCTCGCCGTCGACCGCGGCAACCGGAGGGTGCAAAGCCTGTACGACCACTTCCATCCGGCGGTGCTCAGGCTGGTGAGTAACGTGATAACCACTGCGCACGAACACGGCATCTGGGCGGGCGTATGCGGCGAGATGGCCGGGGACCCGCTGGCGGCAGCGTTGCTCGTGGGCATGGGGGTCGACGAGCTGAGTATGAATGCGACCGTTATGCCGCGGGTTAGGGAAAGGATCAGGGGGATAACGGCCGGCAGGGCGAAACAGCTGGCCGATGAGGCGCTCTCGCTGAGCGACGGCGGGCAAATCCGCGAGTATCTGGCCAGGAGCCTGAGTTGACCTGGCACGACCGGCAGGGGAGGTGAGGGGCAAGCGGTCGGGTGCGAGATGGCGGGGCGATTATAAAATTGAAAATATCTTGTTTTTCTGCGGAGGCTGAGCAGGAAAATTAAGGGGTAATATGGAAATGGTGGCAGTACAAAACAATTTTTGGGCTGGAGAAAAAAGAGAAGTCCAAATTACTCCCTGCTGATTATTTCCCGGAGTAATTTTGGGCTTTATTTTTTCCCCCGTCTCCCATCATTTTTTGCCCGTAAATCGAAAACCAAGGAAAAGGTGATGGTGGCGTTGCGAGATGTGGTAAGGCTGTTGTGCGACGGGCCGGTGATTCCGGCGGTGCGTAACAAGGCGGATTTCGAGTTTGCCCTGGCGCATGTGACTTCACCGAGCATCATCCTGTTGTTCGGCGATATCTTTGCTCTGCCCGGGCTGGTGGAGAAGGCCCGGGTGGCGAAAAAACTGGTGATCGTGCACCTTGACCTGATCGAAGGGCTGGGCAAGGATAAGGTCGGCGTCAGATTCCTCGCTCGGACCGGGGTTAAAGCCATAATCACGACTAAACCCCATCTGGGGAAGTTCGCCCGCGAAGAAAAGATGATCGTCATTCAGCGTTTATTCCTCATGGATTCCGAGGCGCTCCGAACCGGCATCAACCTGCTGTCGTCTTTCCGGCCCGACGCGATCGAGGTGCTGCCGGGGACGGTGCCGGTGGCGGCGGTGGTGGAACTAACGCGGGTGACCGGCCTGCCTGTTCTGGCCGGCGGCCTGATCAGCACCGCCGAGGATGTATCGAGGGCGATCGGCAACGGCATATGCGCCATTAGCACCAGCAAGCGCGAGCTGTGGAGGCTTGGTTCGTAGATTGGCGTAACTGAATATATCCGGACGAGAGTCGAAGAGATGTCCAAATTGTGTCTGAGCACCGCGGTGTTCAGGTTCAATTTGGATTTTTTCTTTCAGGGGGTGATCGGGGCATAAAGGGCAGACGGATATTATCCAGAGAACCCGGGAGCAACGAAGATTAATGAGGAGGTTGTAGGGAAATGACCAATCTGGTGGGTGAGTTTTTCGGTACGATGGTCCTAATTATATTAGGGTGCGGTGTGGTCGCCAACGTGTGCCTGCAAAATTCCAAAGCGGAGCGCGGCGGCTGGATAGTGATAACCGCGGGCTGGGCCTTCGCGGTTACGATGGGCGTGTTCGCGGCCGTCGCCACCGGGGCGCCGAACGCCGACCTGAACCCGGCCGTGACCTTGGCCAGGTGCATGGCCGGCTTGTATACGCCCGCGCACGCCGTGGTGACGATGGGCGCGGAACTGGCGGGCGCCATCGTCGGCTCGGTGGTCGTCTGGCTTGCCTTCCTGCCGCACTGGGAAGCGACCGAAAGCCAGGCCCTCAAACTGGGCGTCTTCTGCACCGCGCCGGCGATCCGCAATCCGGTCGGCAATGTTATCTGCGAAATCATCGGCACCACCATGCTCTGCCTGGTGTTCTTCACGATGGGCGCGAAGTCGGTCGGGGCGATCCCCGCGGGCGTGGGGCCCTATTTGGCGGGTATCGTCGTCTGGTCGATGGGCCTGAGCCTGGGCGGTCCTACCGGCTATGCCATCAACCCCGTCCGCGACCTGGGGCCGCGCATCGCCCACGCGATCCTGCCGATCGCCGGGAAAGGCGGCTCCGACTGGGGTTATTCCTGGGTCCCGGTCGTCGGCCCGTTTATCGGCGGCGCGCTCGCCTTCGTTATCGCCAGGGGCCTCGGGCTGGCATAAGCGCAACGTTGGCCGCGCAGGGGAAAAAACACGGGAGAGTGAGAAGAATGGCGAAAAAGTATGTTCTGGCGCTTGACCAAGGCACTACCAGTTCACGGGCGATTATTTTCGACGACGCTTCCGGCATCGTTGCCGTGGCGCAGAAAGAATTCACGCAGATTTACCCCAAGCCCGGCTGGGTCGAGCATAACGCCGACGAAATCTGGAGCACCCAGATCGGGGTCGCCGCCGAAGCGGTGGCCAAAGCGGGGATCAGCCCGGGGGACATCGCCGCCATCGGCATAACCAATCAGCGGGAAACGACCGTGGTATGGAACAAGAACACCGGCAAGCCGGTATACAACGCCATTGTCTGGCAGTCCCGCCAGACGATCGATATTTGCAACGATCTGAAAGCCAAGGGGCTGGAAGCTGCGTTCCGGCAAAAGACCGGGCTGGTCATCGACGCGTATTTCTCCGGAACAAAGGTCAAATGGATCCTGGACAACGTCGAAGGCGCCCGGGCGGCGGCGGAAAAAGGCGAGCTGCTGTTCGGCACGATCGACACCTGGCTTATCTGGAAGCTCAGCGGCGGCAAGGTGCACGTCACCGACTACTCCAACGCTTCCCGCACCTTAATGTACAATATCCGCAGCCTCAAGTGGGATGAGGAGATCCTCAGGGAGTTGACGGTGCCCGCCTCGATGCTGCCCGCCGTCCGGCCTTCGAGCGAGGTTTACGGCCATACCGACCCCGGCGTCTTCCTGGGCGCTTCGGTGCCGATCGCCGGCGCTGCCGGCGACCAGCAGGCCGCGCTGTTCGGGCAGACCTGCTTCCAGCCGGGTATGGCCAAAAACACTTATGGCACAGGCTGCTTCATGCTGATGAATACGGGCAGCGAGCTGTATGAATCGAAGAACGGCCTGTTGACCACCGTCGCCTGGGGCCTGGGCGGCAAAGTGGAATACGCCCTGGAAGGCAGCATCTTCATCGCCGGCGCAGCCGTGCAGTGGCTGCGCGACGGGCTGAAGATCATCGAGACGTCGCCCGATTCCGAATACTTCGCCGCCAAAGTGGCCGACACCGACGGCGTCTATGTCGTCCCGGCCTTCGTCGGCCTGGGCGCCCCGTATTGGGATATGAAGGCGCGCGGCGCCATCCTCGGGCTGACGCGCGGCACCGGCAAGGCGCATATCATCCGCGCCACCCTGGAATCCCTGGCCTACCAGACGAAGGACGTGCTCGGCGCCATGGAGGCCGATTCGGGGATAAAATTGCAGGCTCTGAAGGTGGACGGCGGCGCCGTGGCCAACAATCTCCTCATGCAGTTCCAGGCCGATATCCTGGGCGTGCCGGTCGACCGCCCGGAAGTCACCGAGACCACTGCACTGGGCGCGGCTTATCTGGCGGGGTTGGCCGTCGGCGTCTGGAACGACAGGGCCGATCTCGTGAAAAACTGGCAGCTTAACACCAGGTTCGCCCCCGCGATGGCGGCGGAGAAACGGGCCAAGCTGTACAAGGGCTGGCAGAAGGCCGTCAAGCGCGCCACGGACTGGGAAGACTGACCGCGGTAATCGAAAACCGGCAACTCAAGCCTGAAGGGGGATGGTCTCCCGGGAATGGGCAACCGGCCCGGGGGGCCGCCTCCGCTTCCTTTCCCGGCGGCTGCCGGGCATGTTGCGGCTAAGAGGTGATAACTTGGCAAGCATCGACAGAACGGACGTGGCCATCGTCGGCGGCGGGATCGTCGGCGCGGCTATCGCCAGGGAACTGGCGAAATACGACCTCAACGTCCTTTTACTGGAAAGACATCCCGACCTGGCAATGGAAACAACCAAGGCCAACAGCGCCATCCTGCACGCCGGATTTGACGCGCCGCCGGGAAGCCTGAAAGCGCTTCTCAACGTCCGCGGCAATGAGCTGTTCCGCCAGTTGCAGGCGGAACTCGGCCTGGAACTTAAGCTGACCGGTTCGCTGGTAGTGGCTACCACCGCCGCCGAGATGGAAGCCCTCGGCGAACTGTGCCGGCGCGGCGAGCAAAATGGCGTGCCTGGTCTGAAGATACTGTCCCGCGAACAGGTACTGGCTATGGAGCCCAATTTGACGGACAACACCCTGGGAGCTTTGCATGCGCCTACAGCCGGCATTTTGTCGCCTTTCGGCGCCGCCCTGGCTTTCACCGAAAACGCCGCCCGCAACGGCGTCACTATCCTCAGGGAGTGCCCGGTGACGGCGATCGCGGTGACGGACGGCAGGATCGCCGGGGTGCATACGCCGCAAGGGTTTATCGCCACCAGGTTTGTCGTCAACGCCGCCGGGGTGGGGGCCGGCATGGTCAGCCGGCTGGCGGGCGACGACAGTTTTTGCATCAGGCCGCGCAAGGGCGAGTACCTGCTGTTCGACAAAAAGACGAGCGGCCTGGTCAAAACCGTTGTTTTCCCGACACCCACGGAGGTATCCAAGGGAATCCTCGTGTCGCCGACCGTCCACGGCAATATGTTCGTCGGCCCGAACGCCCAGGATAGCCGGGATGCCGACGACGTGGGCACAACGGCCGCCGGCCTGGCGGAAATCATCGCCGGCGCCGAGCGACTGGTGCCCGGCATCCCGGTCGCGGCGTCGATTACGCAGTTTGCCGGCTTACGGGCCGTCGCCGACAGAGGGGATTTCATCATCGGTCCCTCGCCGGTGATCGGCGGGCTGGTCCATGCCGCCGGCGTCCAGTCGCCGGGGCTGACGGCCGCGCCGGCGATAGCCGAAAGGGTGGCCGCCGTCCTGGGCGACCTCGGTCTGGGGCTGAAGCCCAAGCGGCAGTTCAACCCGGTGAATCCGCCGCGGCCGGCTTTCAGCGAGCTTCCCGCCGCCGCCAGGCAGGCGTTTATCCGCCAGAATCCGCTTTATGGGAGGGTTATCTGCCGCTGCGAGACGATCACGGAAGGGGAGATTGTCGCCGCGATCCACGGCGTCTGCGGCGCCCGGACGGTGGATGGCGTCAAGCGCCGGACGCGGGCCGGCATGGGGCGCTGCCAGGGGGGCTTTTGCGGGCCGCGGGTGACCGCGATTCTGGCCCGGGAACTGGGTATCCCCGTAACGGCGGTACGCAAGGATACCGCCGGGTCGTACCTATTCTGCGAGAAGATCCCACGCGGTTGCGAGGTGAAAGTCGATGATTGAACAGGCCTATGATGTAGTGGTCATCGGCGGCGGCCCCGCCGGCCTCGCCGCCGCGGTTAGCGCCTGCGACAACGGAGCGCCGCGGGTTTTGGTAATCGAGCGTGACAGGGAGCTGGGCGGCATCCTGCAGCAATGCATCCACAACGGCTTCGGCCTGCACCGGTTTCAGGAGGAATTGACCGGGCCGGGTTACGCCGGACGGTATATCCGGATGCTGCAGGAGCGGCCCGCCATCTCCGTGCTGCTGGATACGATGGTGCTGTCGGTGAGCGGCGACAAGACGATTCTGGCGGTCAATCCCCGTGACGGGCTACTGAAAATTACCGCTGCCGCCGTGGTTTTCGCGATGGGGTGCCGCGAGCGCACCCGCGGCGCCATCCGCATACCCGGCAGCCGCCCGGCCGGCGTTTTCACCGCCGGCGCGGCCCAGCGGATGGTCAATATGGAGGGATATCTGCCGGGCAAGAAGATAGTCATTTTGGGCTCGGGCGACATCGGCCTGATAATGGCCAGGCGGTTGTCGCTGGAAGGCTGCGACGTCAAGGCGGTGCTGGAGATCATGCCCTACAGCAACGGCCTGACCCGCAACGTGGTGCAGTGCCTCGAGGATTTCGGCATCCCCCTGTACTTGTCCCATACGGTCGTGGGGGTGCACGGAAAAGACCGCGTCACCGGCATCACCGGCGCGAGAGTGGATGACGCCATGCGGCCGATACCCGGCAGCGAGTTCGCGCTGGAATGCGACTGCCTGCTGCTGTCGGTGGGGCTGATCCCGGAGAACGAGTTGTCCAGGGACGTGGGGCTCGAACTGGACGGCCTGACCGGCGGCCCGGTGGTCGATCAATCGCGCCAGACCAGTTTGCCCGGCTTTTTTGCCGCCGGCAACGTGGTGCATGTGCACGACCTGGTGGATTTCGTGTCGGAAGAAGGCGAAACGGCTGGCAAATATGCCGCCTGCTACGCGGGCGGCCTGCCCGCCTCGGCCGGCCGCCTGGCCCGCGTTGCGGCGACGGACGGCGTGCGGACCGCGGTGCCGCAGGTGGTACGGCTGGACGACGGCCAGACCGCTCCCGTCCGGCTGTATATGCGGGTCGGCAAACCGGAGCGCCGGGTTGCGCTGCAAGTCTTAAGCAACGGCCGGCTATTGCTGGAACGGAAGCTGCCGGTGGCCAAACCGGGGGAAATGGTGGTGGCCGATATCCCGGCCGACAAGCTCGGGGAAATCGGCGACGGTATCACGGTCGTTCTCCGGCGGCAAGGTGGTGAGCAGGGTGAATGAAAGGGAAGAAAAACGGCGGGTCAGCTGCATCGTCTGCCCGCTAAGCTGCGTGGGCGAGGTAAGGATCGCCGCCGGTAAGATAACCGGGGTTGCGGGTTTCGCCTGTCCCCGCGGGCAGGCCTATGCGCGCGAGGAGGTCACCGCGCCGAAGCGGATGCTGACAAGCACCGTCAGGGTAAGCGGTGGACGGCTGCCATTGCTGCCTGTCGTTTCCCGTCAGCCGCTGCCCAAGGACAAGATAATGGCCTGCGTCCGCCGCCTGTCGGCCGTTATGGTGGCCGCGCCGGTCAAAGAGGGGGACGTCGTTGTTGCCGATATTCTCGGCCTGGGTGTCGATGTGGTGGCCAGCCGCGACATGGCGGCGGAACCGGCAGCGCCAAAAGGCGCGGCTGTCTGAGGGCGTTGTTTAAACTCCGTGAAATTGAGCAAATGGGCCCGTGGAATTCGCGGGTCTGTTTTGCTTTTGTTTTCCCCGATCACAAATGCGATTGGATTGCCAATATTTGTCGCGATGTGTCTTTTTTGCAGGAGCTTTCGTCCATTATAAAGAAATCAAGTCAAATACGACAATTTGCTGGGGGATGTGGTCCACGAGGCCCTGGAAAGCGGCCGCGTGAAAGACGGCGATACATCGATAGGGAGGGTACCTCATGTCCGCACCAGCGTTTCGGCTCGTAAAGATCGACGAATTGAGCGCCGGCCTCGTCGGCGAGGTCTTCCGCGCGGCGTACGGCGACACTTTCCCAGTGAAATACGTTTACCGGCCGGAGGCGGTGCTGGAGGAAATCCGCCACAACCGCCTGGCGGCCTTGTTGGCCGTGGATGAAGATAACAGAGCCGCCGGCTATGTTTCCGTTTTCAAAAGCAGCCCCAATCCGCGCCTGTGGGAAGCGGGGAATCTGGTGGTCGTCCCGGCCTACAAGCAGACGGACGTCAGTTTGCTGCTGGCGGCGTCCTACACGGACGGCACCCTCTTTTCGAAAATCGCCAGCGACGGCCTGTTCGGCGAGTCGGTGTGCTGCCACTATTTCACCCAGGTAAGCAGCATTAAGGCGGGGCACGCCGATTTCGCCCTGGAGCTCGACCAGCTCGACGGGCCGAGTTTCAAGGACAACCGGACGGGCAGCGCCCGCGTGTCTTGCGTGCTCAGCTTCAAGGAGTATTCTTGCCCCTCCGGTCCCGTTTACCTGCCGCCGGTCTACGAGAATTTTCTCGGCCAGCTTTTTCGGCCGCTGTACCCCCGGACGCTCCTGCCGGCTACGGCGCCGCTGCCGCAGGGTGCGCTCACCCGGCAGGAAGACCGCTACTACGAATCAGCCCAGACCTGGAAGGTGTCCGTCAGCAGGATCGGCGCCGACTGGGCGCGGTTCACGGCCAGCCTGCTGGCCGAAGCGAAACGGCGCGGCGTGGTAAGCCTGCAGCTTACCTTGAACATGGCCTGCCCCGAGATCGGCGCCGCCGTGAAGCTGCTGAGGTCCCAGGGCTTCTTCCTCGGCGGCCTCGCCCCCCGCTGGTTCGGCGGCGACGGCCTGCTCATGCAGCAGGTGCTGGGCGTCGAGACCGAGTACGAGCATATCAGGCTTTATTCCCCGACCGCCAAGGACCTGCTTGCCTATATACGGACGGACCGGGCCTCTGTCATGGCTGGAGCAGGAAACTGAGGCCCTGGGCTTCGACCTGTTTCAATATAAAGCGTAAGGAGGAATAACCCGTGTCGACGATCGAGAAACTGCGTCAAGTCATCCTTAAGCTGAAAAAGAAAAACATCACCGCGGACAAGCTGACCCCCGAAGCCCGTTTTCAGCAGGATCTGGATTTCGATTCCCAGGATATGACCGAAATGCTGGTTTTGGCGGAGGATGCCTTCAAGATTTCCCTCGAACTGTCGGAAGTGAAGGATCTGCCCACCATCGCCGCCGCCGTGGCGTTCCTCGACAAGAAGCTCGCAAAATAGTCACCTTTCGCGATGCCGGATAGGGAGGCGACTTTCATGTCGGACGAACCGTTTCGACTGGTCCCTGTCGGGCCGGATAACGCCGCCCTCGTCGGCGCGGTTTTCCGGTCGGTTTATGGCGAAAATTATGTCGATCCAGTCGTCTACCGGCCGGAAAGCCTGCTGCAAAAAATCACTCAAGGCCGTTTGGCCGGCCTGCTTGCCCTGGACCACGCCGGCCGGCCGGCGGGCTATGCCGCGCTGGGGCCCACCGCGCCCAACCCTTCTCTCTGGGAAGAGAAAGGGTTGATTGTCGTTCCCGAATATAACAAAACCGATGCCGGGACTTCGCTGGCCTGTTACTTCGGCGATCCGGCGGTCTGGCCGGCCGGCGTCGCCGGCGTTTTCGCCTCCGCGGTCTGCCACCACTATTTCTCCCAGGTAATCTGCGCCAAGGCCGGCTGGACCGCTTCGGCCATCCAGCTCGACCTGTTCGACGCCGCCATCCTCCACGACCGCCCGGCGGAAGTGGACCGCATATCCTGCGCCCTTTTCTTCAGCCCCATGCCGCCCGCCGCCGCCCCTTGCCACTGGCCGGCAGCCTATCGCGAGATCCTGGCGACCCTGGCCGCCGTTCGCCGCGAGCCCCGGGGCGAACCTTCCACCGCGCCGCTGCCCGTCGCTGTGGCGACGGACGTGGCGATGACCCCTGTCACCGCTTCGCGCAGCATGAGAATCAACGTGTTTCGCATCGGCGGGGACTGGGCCGCCGTGGTGGAAAGGCTTTTGGCCGAAGCCCGACGCCGCCAGATGGTCTCCGTCCAGATTTTTATCGATACCGCTTGCCCCGCTATCGGCGAGGCTGTGCAGGTGCTGCGCGCGCGCGGCTTTTTCCTCGGCGGCCTCGCGCCGCGATGGTTCGGCAGCGACGGCCTGCTGATGCAGCAGGTGTTCGCCGATACGCGTTATGATCTGATAAAACTCTATCCTGATACTGCCAAGGAGCTGCTCGCATTTATCCGGGCCGACCGCCTGGCGGTCCGGCAGGGGAAGGGGGCGAAAAGATGACCGGAACTTCCCCGGGAGGCAGGATCAACGCCCGGATTGCCGGCCTCGGCATGTATGTGCCGGAAAAGGTTGTCACGAGCGCTGAACTTGCCCGGCAGCTGAATATCTCCGAGGAGTGGATCGTCAGCCGCGTCGGCGTCCGCGAACGGCATATCGCCGCCGAAGGCGAAGCCGCTTCGGCCCAGGGGGCGATCGCCGCGGAGCGCGCTCTGGCGAACGCCGGCGTAGCCCCGGACGAGGTCGATCTGCTCATCGTCGCCACGCAAACGCCCGACCGGCCCGTGCCCTCCGCCGCCTGCGCCCTTCAGCGGCGGCTCGGCATATCCGGGGCGGCCGCTTTCGACCTGAACGCCGCCTGTTCCGGGTTTGTCTACGCGTTGACCGTGGGCAGCCAGTTCATCGCCACCGGCGCCTACCGCAACGTCCTGGTCGTCGGCGCGGAAGTAGTGACCCACACCGTCGACTGGACCGATGCGGCGACCTGCATTTTGATCGGCGACGGCGCCGGCGCCGCCGTGTTGCAGCCGACGGGCCCGGACAGGGGGATTCTCGCCTGGCAGCTGGGAGCCGACGTCCGCGGCGGCGAGTTTCTCACCATCCCCGCCGGCGGGTCGGAAATGCCGCTGACCCACAATGCGCTGGATGCCAACCTCGACAAGGTGAGGATGCTCGGCCAGGAGGTGTTCCTGTTCGCCCTCCGCACCGTTCCGGCCGTCACGGCCCAAGTGCTGGCGATGGCCAATCTGTCGCTGGACGATGTTTCCCTTTTCATCCCCCATCAGGCCAACAGCCATATCATCGAGGCCGCGGCCCGCAGGATGGGCCTTCCCGAGGAGAAGCTGATGATGAATATCGACCGCTATGGCAACACCGTCGCCGCCTCCATCCCGATCGCGCTGTGCGAGGCTGTGGAGCGGGACCGGATAAAACCCGGCGACGTCGTCGTCCTCGCCGGGTTCGGCGCCGGCCTTACCTGGGGCGCGGTTGTCATGCGCTGGTGAAATAGGCATGCCCGGGCGAATCGCACCCGGTAAAAAGCAATAACCGCAGAGGGCTTATGCAACAACAGATCGACCTTGGCTCCGGCAAGGTTTCGACGGTGATCTTCCGCTTCGCCGTCCCCTTGATGGTATCGCTGTTTTTCCAGAACCTGTACGCTTATATCGATACGGTGTTCGTCTCCTGGCTGGGGGCGGAGGCGCTGGCGGCCGTCTCGCTGGCCGTGCCGCTGACCTACGTGGCGCTGTCGCTGGCCAAGGGGGCCTCGTTCGGCAGTGTCGTGTTGATAAGCTACGCCCGCGGCCAGGGCGACGAGGCGGGCGGGCGGGCGATCGCCCGGGCTTTGCTGCCGCTGATGACGCTGCTGATGGCGGTTTTCGCGCCGCTGCTGTCCGCCGACCTGTGCCACGCTTTTTACGCTTTTCTTGGCGCCACCGATGCCGTGGCTGCGGCGGGCATCGCCTTTACCGCCTGGCTGGTGGCCGGCTTCCCGGTCATGGGCTATGTGTTTACCGCCGAGGCGCTGTTCATGGCCCGCGGCGACACGACGACGCCGATGAAGGGGCAGATAATGGGCAATGTGCTCAATTTCTGCCTCGATCCGCTGTTCATGTTCGTGTTCGGCTGGGGCGTGGCCGGGGCGGCGATCGCCACCTTCACCGGGCAGCTGGCGGCGGCGGCGTACCTGCGGCGACGGCTGGCGGCGCAGCAGGGGGAACGGCTGGCCCTGACCCTGCCGGCCGGCGTGGCGCGGCTGTGGCGGCAGATCCTCGGCCAGGGGGTGTTTATCATGGTGGCCTACCTGGTGAGTCCGGTGGGCCTGATGCTGCTGAACATGGTGCTGGCCCGGTTCGGTCCGCTGGCCGTCGGGGCCTGGAACCTGATGTCGCGCACCGAGATGATGGTGATGCTGCCGATAATGGGCCTGAGCAACGCCCTGGCCGCGTTCGTCAGCTTTAACCTCGGGCGGGGCGATTACGGGCGGATTCGCGCGGGGCTGGCCTTCTTCTTCAGGTTCGCGCTGGCCATCGCGGTGCCGACCATGGCGCTGTTCACGGTTTTCCCGCGCGAGTTGACGGCTGTTTTCCGGCCGGCGCCGACGCTGGTGGAGCTGGGGAGCGCCGCGTTGTCGGCGTCGGCGGTAGCGGTGTTGTTTATACCGGCCCTGTTCGCGCTGAACGGGCTGGCGCAGGGGTTCCGCCGCCCGGCCTTCATGTTGGCGATATCGCTGACGTATGTGATCGCGGCCCGTGTGCCGCTGGCTTATTTGTTCGCCGCCTACTGGGGCGAGCGGGGTGTGTTCTGGAGCCATCCCGCCGCCGCTTTCCTGGCGGGCGCGCTGGCGCTGGCACTGTCTTTGCGCCTGCTGGCGGACTGTCGCCGCAGCCTGGCGGCCGCCGCGACGGAGAACGGGAAAGGAATCGTAGCCGATGGTTGAAGAGAACACCACTGTCCTTGGCGACGATTTGTCGCCGCCGGCGATCGACATTTTCCGGCCGGCCGACGCTGCCGGGGTGGCCGCCCTGTACCGGGCGGTGTACGGCGACAATTACCCGGTTGGCGACGTGTACGACCCGCAGAAGCTGGTCAGCCAGGGCGAAACCGGCGAGGCTTACCGGGTGGTGGCCCGGACGAACGCCGGCGAGGTGGTCGGCCACATCGCCCTGTACCGCTCCTCGCCGCCCAACCGCAACCTGTACGAGATCGGTCAGATGATGGTCAGGCAGGATTACCGGGTCGGCCCCCTGGCCAGCCGGCTGTTCGCGTATTCGCTGGCCGAGCTGCCGGCCCGCCACAGCCTCGAACAGTTGTGGGGCGAGGCGGTATGCAACCACCTTGTCACCCAGCAGATGTCCGCCGACGGCGGTTTTCTGCCGGCGGCCCTCGAGGTCGACCTGATGCCGGCCGAGGCTTACACCAGAGCTTTTTCGCGGCCGCTGGACACGGTCGGACGGGTGGCCACGCTGGCGCTGTTCCGGGCGTTCAAGGCCAAGCCGCAGACGATCTATCTGCCGCCGATGTACGAAGAGGCGCTTAGTTTTGTATATTCGCTGTTCGCTTTCGGGCACAGCTTCGAGGTTTCCCGCCGGGAGCCGCCGGCCGACGCCGCGACCCGCGGCCGGACGGAGGTCTTCGCCGCCGCCGGCGTGGCGCGGATAACTTTGTCGGCCGCCGGCCGCGATTTAGCCGCCTACATCGAGGAGAGCGAGCGGCGGGCGCGGGCCGGGGGGGCCGTCGTGTTCCAGGTCTACTGTCCGCTGACGTGGCCGTGGGCCGGGGCGGTGGCCGGGACTCTCCGCCGGCAGGGCTATTTCCTCGGCGGGGCTCTGCCCCGCTGGTTCGACGACGACGGGCTGTTGATGCAGAAGGTGCTGACCGAGTCCGACTTCGACGGGATTTTCCTTTATCGGAAGCCGGCCAAAAAGCTGCTGGAATTCGTCAGGCAGGACTGGCTGGCCGGCCGCGAAGGGTAAAACGGCAACCGCCCGGTTGCATAAGGGGTGATTGTTATCAGCTTCAAGACCATCGGCGCCATGCTGTCCGCCCAAGCCGAGGCGCATGCCGACAAGCCGGCGCTTATCCGCCCCGGTCAGGAAAGCCATACCTTCGGCGAACTGAACGCCGGCGCCCGCCGGGTGGCGGCCGCTTTGCTGGCCCTGGGCGCTGCGCGCGGCGAAAATGCCGCGATCTGGGCGCCGAACACGCCGCAGTATCTGAGCGTCGCGTTCGGCTGCGCCAAGGCCGGCGTGCCGCTGGTGCTGGTGAACACCAATTTCCGGGCCTATGAGCTCGAGCAGGTGCTGCGCCAGACCGAGGCGGCCACGCTGTTCATCGCCGACGGCGCCGGCCGGCCGGGGGAGTTCCCGGAAGCCCTCATGGAGATCTGTCCCGAGATTGCGGACGCGGTTCCCGGCCGGGTGGCGGCCACCCGCCTGCCCCACCTCCGCCGCGTCGTCTACCTTGGCGAGGAAAGCCGGCCGGGGATGTTCTCCTGGCCGGAGTTTCTGGCGCTGGCGGACGGGGCGGACGAGGCGCGGGTCGCCGCCCGCGAGGCGGCGGTCACGGCTGAGGATGTTTTCGCCATCCTGCTTACCTCGGGGACGACCGGCACTCCCAAGGGAGTCATGCTCACCCACGCCAACTTTGTTTACGTCGCTGCGGCGGTGGGGGAGGGCCTGGGGCTGACGCCGGCCGACATATTGTGCATCCCCTTGCCCTTCTTCCATGCGTACGGCTGCGGGATGGTGCTGGCCGCCTTCGCCGCCGGGGCTGCGGTGGCGCCTCTGGACCGGTTCCGGGCGCCGGAACTGCTGGCGACGATCGAGGACTGCCGCTGCACCATGGTGTTCGGCACGCCGACGATGTACGTGGCCGCCGTGGAGGAGCTGGCCGGCCGCGAGTACGACCTGTCCTCGCTGCGGGGCGGTAACACGGCCGGCGCTTATTGCCCCCCGGAGCTGGCCAGGGCGGTCATCGAGAAGCTGGGGGCGCGGGAATTCGGCGTCTTTTTCGGCATGACCGAATCGTACTGCACGATCAACCGGCCGGGGGACCCGACAGACCGCCGCATCGGCACCATCGGCCGGGCGATGCCCGACATGGAGATCAAGGTGGTCGACCCGCGGACGGGTCTGGAGGCGCCCGCCGGCGTGGCGGGCGAGTTCTGCATGCGCGGCCCGGCGGTCATGAAGGGCTACTACAAGATGCCGGAAGCTACCGCCAAGGCCATCGACGCCGACGGCTGGCTGCACAGCGGCGACCTGGCCCAGGCCGACGCCGCGGGCTATTGCTGCATAACCGGCCGCATCAAGGACCTGATCATCCGCGGGGGGGAGAACATCTACCCGGCGGAAATCGAGGAATTCCTCTTCACCCATCCCAAGGTGGCCGACGCCCAGGTAGTGGGCGTCCCCTGCGACTACTACGGCGAGGACGTGGTGGCTTTCATCCGCCTAAAGGCCGGCTGCGCCGCGACCTCGCTGGAACTCAAACGCTATTGCCGCGAGCGCATCGCCCTCATCAAGGTGCCGGCCAAGTTCTTCTTCGTCGACCGGTACCCCCTGACCGCCAGCGGCAAGGTTCAGAAATTCCGGCTGCGGGAGATGGCCGCCCAACTGCTGGCCGAAGAGGCGCGGAAGAGTTGAGCGGTTTCGCCGGCAGCGGGGGAGACCGGGCATAATCCGTGGTTGTTAAGGTAGGAGGATAGATATGGATAAACAGCAGATCGAAAGCCTGACGAGGAACATCGTCGCCAAACGTTTACCGCAGGTCAGCCCCGACAGAATCACGCCCGACGCCGAATTCGCCGTCCTTGGCGTCGATTCCCTGGCGCTGAGCTGGATGCTTGCCGACATCGAGGACACCTTCGATATCGAAATGCAGATCGGCGATGCCATGAAGCTGAAAACTGTGGCCGCCGTGGTCGATTATGTCGCAAAGCGATTGGCGGAGTAACCGGCCCCCGGCCGGCGGCGTGCAGGAGATCGGCCGGCCGGCCCCCAGGGCCGACGCCGCCGCCAAGGTTACCGGGGCGGAGCGCTACGCGGCCGATTATTACCCGGAAAAATTCCTGTGGGGCGGCGTCAGGCGCGCCGGGCTTCCCCACGCCCGCATCGCGGCTATCGACACGGCCGTCGCCCGCGCCCTGCCGGGCGTGGTGGCCGTGCTGACCCATAAGGATGTAAAAGGGAAGAACCGGCTGGGAATTTTCGCGAAGGACCAGCCGATCCTAGCCGACGCCGTAGTCCGCCACTGCGGCGACGCGGTGGCCCTGGCGGTGACTGAGACCAAGGAGGCGCTGGCGGAGGCGCTGGCGGCCATTCGGGTCGATTACGAGCCGCTGCCGGCGGTCTTCACGCCGGAGGAGGCGCTCGCCGCCGGCGCGCCGCTCGTTCACGAAGGCCGTCCAGACGGCAACCTTTTGCTCGAGAGCGAGATAATCTTCGGCGAAGCCGGCGCGGCGCTGGCCGCCTGCCGCCATACCGCCGCGCTGACCGTCGAACTCGGCTGGCAGGAGCACGCTTTCCTCGAGACCCAGGCCGGCGTGGCCTGGCAGGAGGCGGACGGCAGTCTGACGATCGTCGCCTCCACCCAGACGCCCTTCCGCGACCGCCTGGAACTGGCCGAAGCCCTCGGCCTGGCCCCGGACCGGATACGGGTGTCCGCTCCCTACCTGGGTGGCGCGTTCGGCGGCAAGGACGGCGTCACCGTGCAGGGCTTCCTGGCGCTGGCGGCCCTTCACAGCGGCGGCCGGCCGGTGAAGATGCGATATTCGCGGGAGGAGAGCATCCTGGCCGGCACCAAGCGCCATCCGGCGACCGTCGCCTACCGGCTGGGCTGCGACGCCGACGGCATCCTCCAGGCGCTGGACTGCCGGCTGGTGTTCGATACCGGCGCTTATGCGTCGCTGGGAACGGAGGTTTTCGCCCTGGCGCTCGAGCACGCCGGCGGCCCTTACCGGATCGCCAACGTGGCCGTGCGCGGCACGATCGTCTATACGAATAACCCGGTGGCCGGAGCCTTCCGCGGTTTCGGCGTGCCACAGGCGGCGGCCGGGATGGAGCAGGCCGTGGACGAGCTGGCGCGGGTCGCCGGCTTCGACCCGCTGGCCCTGCGCCGGAAAAACGCCGTCGGCCGCGGTGACACGACGCCGACCGGCGTGGCGATCAGCCGGCCGGCCGGCATCAGGGAGTGCCTGGGGACGGTCGAGCGGCATCCCCTGTGGCGCGAGCGGCAGGCCTGGCGGGAGGGCGCGCCGCTCTTCAAGCGCCGGGGCGTGGGCGTTGCCGCCGTTTATCACGGCATGGGCTTCGGACCGGCGGTCGCCGACTACGCCAACGCCAAGCTGGAGTTGACCGCCGACGGGCGGATAATCGTCTGCGCCGGCGTGGCCGACATGGGCCAGGGCAACGCGACTACCTGCCTGCAGATCGTCAGCCACAGCCTGTGCCAGCCGTACGAGAATATGGAGCTCGTGCTGCCGGATACGGCCCGCACGCTTCCGTCGGCTTCGTCGTCGGCCAGCCGCACCACCTTCACTTACGGCAACGCTCTCATCGGCGCCGCCGGTCTGCTGCGGGAACGGATCCTGGCGAGGGGGGCGCTGCTGCTATCCTTCCAACTGCTGGCGCCAGTCGCCGCCGGGGATGTTGTCCTTATGCCCGGCTGTATCTTCCATGAGCCTTCCGGCCGTAGCGTCCCCCTCAAGGTGCTCGCCGGCTTCATGGACGCCGCCGAGCGCACGGTGACGTACAGCTACACCTGCCAGGTCAACAAGCAGGCGATCCCGACCGGGAAGAACCTCAGAATCCACGGCTACCCTCACCGGATATTCTCCTACGCCGTTCAGCTCGCCAGGGTGGAAACCGACACCCTTACCGGCGAGACGACGGTGTGCGATTTTCTGAGCTGCGTCGACGCCGGCCGGGTGCTCAACTCCCAGCTTTACGAGCAGCAGCTCCACGGCGGCGCCGTCCAGGGGCTGGGCTACGCCTTGTTCGAGGATTTCGCCGTCGCCGGCGGGCGGATAGCGACCGGCGATCTGGCCACCTATATACTGCCGACGGCCGCCGACGTGCCCGACATGGAGGCCGTGAGCGTGGCGGTGAGCGAGGACGATGGCCCCTTCGGCATGAAGGGGGTCGGCGAGATCGTCATCGACGGCGTCCTGCCGGCGGTGGCCAACGCCGTGGCCGATGCGGCCGGGTCCCGCGTGACCGGCGGAACGCTGACGGCGGAAAAAATACTGGCGGCCCTGCGGGCCGGCGGCCGGGAGGCGGCGCGATGATCGTGCGGTTCACCCTCAACGGCAAGGATACGACTATGGAGACCCCGGCCGACCGGCGGGTGGTCGACCTGCTGCGGGAGGACCTGGGCCTTACCAGCGTCAAGGAATGCTGCGGCGCCGGCGAATGCGGCGCCTGCACCATCCTGGTGGACGGCGAGAGCCGCCTGTCCTGCCTGATGCTGGCCGCCCAGTTGGAGAACCGCGCCGTCCTCACGGCCGAGGGGGTGGCGGCCGGCGACAGCCTGCACGTCGTGCAGCAGGCCTTCGTCGACTGCGGCGCCGTCCAGTGCGGCTTTTGCAGCCCCGGCATGGTGCTGGCGACCCTCGACCTGCTGCGGCGCAATCCGTCGCCCACCAGGGAGGAGGCCCGCGTCGGCCTGAGCGGCAACCTGTGCCGCTGCGGCAACTATCAGAAAATCGTCGACGCCGTGGTGGAAGCGGCCCGGCGGCTCCAAGGGAGGGACGGCTGATGGAGGTCCTCTTTCCCCGCACCCTGGCCGAGCTGTGGCCGCTGCTGGCGGCTCAGCCCGCGGGCGCCGTCCTGGCCGGCGGCACCGATTTGCTTGTTAAAATGCGCAAAACCGGCGACAGGCCGCCGGCCCTCTTCGCTCTCGAGCGCCTGGCCGAGCTGCGGCAGATGGCCGTCCATGGCGGCGAGCTCCGTATCGGCGCCGCCGTCACCATCGGCGAACTCGCGGCCAGCGAAACGGTGCGCGAGGCCCTGCCGGCCCTATGGCAGGCAGCGACCGCTCTGGGGTCGCCGCCGGTGCGCCACGGCGCCACGATGGGCGGCAACGTCTGCACCGCCTCGCCAGCCGGCGACACTCTGCCGCCGCTTTACGTCTACGGCGCCGCGGTGACAATCGCCGGCGCCGCCGGCTGCCGCCGGCTGCCGATCGGCGACTTCATCGCCGGGCCGGGCCGGACCGCCCTGACCCCGGGGGAGATCGTGACGGACATCGTGGTGCCGTTGCCGCCCGCAGGGGCGTTTTCGGCCTACTACAAGGTCGGCAAGCGCCGGGCGATGGCGATCGCCGTGGCCAGTCTGGCCGTCTGCCTCGTACGGGCCGACAACGGCCCGGCCGGGAAGATAAGGTTGGCCTGGGGCAGCGTCGGTCCGACGGTGACCTCGCTGCCGGCGGTCGAGGAGTTTATCACCGGCAAACGGCTGTCGCCAGCGGTCCTGCGGCAGGCCGGGGCGATGGCCGCGGCGGCCGTGCGGCCGATCGACGACGTGCGGGCCAGCGCCGCCTACCGGCGCCGCCTGGCCGGCAACCTGCTGCTGAAGCTGGCCGCCGCAGGCGACCATGAACAGGAGGATGGCTGATGAACCACGCGCCTGTTACAGAACTGACCGTACCTTTGCGGGTAGAGCTGCTGCCGGTGGTGACCGGCTGCGTCGAGAGGTCGGCCCAGGCCTTCGGGCTGCAGCGGGGCGAAGCGCTGGCCCTGGCGCTGGCGACGGAGGAGGTTTTCTCCTACCTTACCGCCAAGGCGGCCGCCGGCCAGAGCCTTCACGTCACCTGCCGCGGCGGCGGCTACTACGCCGAGGTGATCTGCCGCTTCCCCGCCCGGGCCCTGCCGGTGAGGGCGCTCAACATCACGGCTGCCGTGGCCGACGACGAAGCGTCGCTGGAGGAGATGGGCTTTCTGCTGGCGGCCCGCACCGTCGACCGGCTGGCGATCGCTACCGCAGGCGACGGCATGAGTATTTCTTTCGTCAAGGAGAAAGCCTATCCGCCCGCGCCGGAGGAAGCTCCCCCGCCGTTTGCCGCCAAGGGCGCCTTCCGCGAGCATGGCGGCGAGCCCGAGCTGCTCAAACAGTTCGCCCGGCGGGTGGCCTCCGTATACGGCCGGCAGGCGCCGCCGTTTTTCCGCTTCCCCGGCAAGGTAGTCGATATGGTGGCCGGCGGCGAGTACGGCACCGTCCTGCTGGCCGACGAGAACCGCAACATCGGCGGCGGCATGTTCTGGCGCGGCGACGGCAAAATGGCCGAGGCATACGGGCCCTATATTCTCGGCGGGGACGCCGGACTGGCCCGCGACGTCGTCGACGCCTGCCTGCGGAAGTTCGCCCGCACCGGTACGGTCTGCATGGTCGTCCCGGCGGCTACCCCGGAGGCCCCGCGGGATTATTTCGAACCGCTCGGCCAGCTGTCGGTGGTGGTCGACGGCGACCGCCGCAGCGAGCAGGCTCTGTACCGCCAACTGGAGGAGGACAACGGCTCGCTGACCTATGTTCACCCCGTCCTGGCCGCCTTCGTGCGGGCCGCCTACGACCGCCTGTGCCTGCCACGCCAGGTCGAGGAGGTCGAGAATCTCGGCGAGGCCCGGTCGCCGCATGCGGCTTTCGCCGCCAGCATGGACCGGCCGGCGGGCAGGGCGGTGCTGTTGCCCCTGTGGGTGGGTGCGGACGCCGCCGTGAGCCTGGCGGAACACGTCCAGGTTCTCAAGCGGGAGGGCGTCGACAATATCCTGTTCAAGCTGGACGCCGGCGTGGCCGAGCAGGCCCTGCTGGGGCCGGCTCTCCTGGCGGCCGGTTTTGTCCCCCGGCTGATATTCCCCTGGGAAGGACGGGGCGATGTCATTCTCTTCGCCTACCAAGAGGGGGGAGAGTAGTGAGCGGACGCTTCCCGCCTCTGGAGACCCTTGTCCCGCCCCACATCCGGGTGATCGAACCCTATATACCCAGCAGGCCGGACGACGTCCTCAGCAAGATGTTCGGCTGCCCGCGGATTTACCGCCTTAACAACAACGAGAACGCCCTCGGACCCTCGCCCAAGGCGCTGGCGGCCTTGCAGTCGGCGGACCCCAGGCAGGCCGCCGTATATCCAAGCGGCGACGCCTATCACCTCCGCCACGGGCTGGCCGAGCGCTTCGGCCATCCGCCGGACGCCTTCATCGTGGGCAACGGCGCCAATGAACTCATCGCTTTCGTCATCAAGGCCTTCTGCCAGGAAGGCGACAATATCATAACCGCCGACCGGACCTTCGCCGTATACGAGTGGGTGGCCGGCTTCTCCGGCTATGAAGCGCGGCTGGTGCCGCTGCGCGATTACGGCTTCGACGACGAGGCCATGCTGGCGGCGATCGACGGCCGCACCAAGATCATTTTCGTCTGCAACCCCAACAACCCGACAGGCACCTACTGGGACGAGCGGCGGCTGCGGCGCTTCCTCGACCGGGTCGACGGCCGGCAGATTGTCGTCCTCGACGAGGCGTACGGCGAATTCGTCGAAGCCGGCGATTTCCCTGACGGCATGTCGCTTATCAACGAATACCCGAACCTGGTCGTCTTCCGGACCTTCTCGAAGATGTTCGCCCTGGCGGCGCTCAGGATCGGCTACCTGGCCGGCGACGAGAAGGTCGTCGAGGTCATCCGCCGCACCTGCGTGGTGTATTCGGTGAACAGCCTCGCCCAACTGGCGGCGATCGGCTCGCTGGCGGACGCCGACGAGCATATCGCCCGGACGCGGCGGATGGTGAGCGAGGCCAGAGAATTCCTGCGCCGGGAACTGACCCGCCTCGGCCTGTTCCACTTCGGCGACCAGGCCAATTATATGGTCGTCCGTCTGCCGATCAGCGATACCCTGGCCTATCGCAAGCTGATGCGGCAGGGCGTGATGGTGAGGACGATGACCGGTTTCCGGTTTCCCAACCATATACGGGTTACTCTGGGGTCCATCCCGGTCATGGAGAAGTTCATCGCCGCGCTGGGACCGGTGGTGGAGGGCTAGGAACGGTTGAGGAAAGGATGACGAAGATGGCGCGGTTGACGCGGGATTTCTTTGCGGGCGGCGAGGTGCTGTTCGTCGGCTATTCGAGCCGGAACGCCGGCTTCAGCCGCAAACTTTACAAAGCCTTTACCGAGGCGGGGATACGGGTGTATCCGCTGAATCCCAAAGGGAGCGCCGACTCGGCGGTGCGGGTGTACCGCAGTCTGGACGAGCTGCCCGCCGTCCCGGCGGCGGCGTACGTGCTGCTCGGCGCCGGGAAGGCCGGGGGGCTCGTCCGCGAGCTGGCGGCGCAGGGCGTGAAGCGGATACTCTTCCATCTCGGCAAGACGGCGGACGCGGCCGTGTTGGAGGAGTGCCGGGCCTTGGGCGTCGAAACGGCGGTGGCCTGCCCGCTGATGCTGTTCGGCGGCGGCATCCACTGGCTGCACGGCTGGCTCGCCGGCGTGCGGCGGTAGAACGAATAGGGAATGATGAACCCCGGCCGGGAGGTACCGGTCGGGGTTGTATATTTGTTTGGAGTTTTGTATTTGCGGGGGGCGAGTATCTAACGCCGCTTTTCTACCTACACTATGGATAAAGTCAGGGAAAGGGTGATTTGGCGATGCCGGTATACAGGGTATTTGTGGATGATAAGGATACGGGAGATTATGTTACGGCCTCCAGCCCTCAGGATGCTTACATGGACGTGGCGGCGGCGTGGCCGCTCACGTACGAATCGCGGGTGCGGCTGGAACAGGTCGATTCTCCCGAGGGCCGGCCGGGCTTCCCTGCGGGGCGGCGGACAATCGCCGACGCGGGGCTGTCCCTGCCGGAGCAGGAGCTGAAGCTGCCCGATCCGCGGCGGAAGGAGTGAGCTGTTTTTTATACGGGCGGTGCTGAGTGTCGGGGAGTTGCGGGGGTTACTATCCCGTGAATAAAATTTTTTGTGGAACGAGCATGAGAATCAAAGCATTTGTAATCGCAGTTGCTTTTCTGTCCGCCGGCCTCATTCTCGCCGCCTGGCATAACCATAACAGCCGGGTGACGTCTGCCGATCTGACGCGCGACGTTTACCTGGGGACCGCGCTCGCATTTTCCCATGCCGTTTATGTGAAGGATTGGGACAGTGTGGACGCAGGGTTTGCCGCGGCTTGCCGAGAAGAAGACGGGACTTATCGCCTGCGCAATAATGGCGCGGGCAGTTCAAAAGCATTTAACCGGCTCGCAATAACTGGCTGGCGCTTGTTATTCAGCGAAATCAGGACGACCGGTCATGGGCCGCAGGATACGCAGATGCTGACCGGAAGCAAGAAGGCGCCGAACGGTGAGCCGATATTCGTTATAGCCTTTCGGGGAAGCGACAAAAGAGAGGATTATCTGTATACGAACTGTAGGAATAAGCCTATTCCTTTCGAGCCGGTAAGGAATTACTCCTTATCGCCCGGACCGGCCCGGATAACTTACGATGTGCCGGCAGATACCGCTACGGTAACATCTATGATCATGGGCTCCTGGAATGCTTGGCTTTCCAATCTCCGTTCCGGGTCGCCGGTTCTTGTCCATGGGGGATACGTCGAACAGGTGTGGTTCGCATCAGCCGCGAAAGTGGTGGACCCTGTCGACGGTTCCCATTTAACGATTCTGGAGGCGCTTGGCAGATATCCAGCAGCAACCTTTATCATTACCGGCCATAGTTCCGGCGGCGCTGCCGCCCATATATTAGCCGCTCTCGCCGAAGAGATGGGATTGAACCAACAGGGCAGGATCCGCACGCGAACTTTCGCCGCTGCCGGAGCCTTTAACAACGCGGCTCGACAAAGATATAACGGCCTGGATATTATAAATTACGCCATTGCCGGCGATCCGATCCTGTTTGCCAACGACTTCAGCGGCTACGGCCTTCCGGGCGCAAATATCGTCATTCCCGCACCGTCAAATTCGGCAAATTACAGCAGGAGCGTTCACGAGATGACGGCCTACGAGGAATGGCTGAATACTTACTAAACTTTATAAGGAAAAAGGTGGCGAGGACCAATAGCCCCTGCCACCTTTTTTCATTACGTTATATGAGCCGGACCAGGAAGTGCTTCACTGCCTCCGGTCTATCACTGCTCTTGATTGTTCAACTGATTCTGATCCACAACCCCGAGGCGGCTGTTGAGCTGAGCGATATGCCGGTCCATGTCCTGGGACATTTGTTGAAACATGTTTTTCGCGCTCTGATCGTCCGTGGCCGTGGCAAACGAGGCATAGGTGCCTTTGGCGGATTCCGCCGCCGCCAATGCTTTCTGCAAGTCTTTTTGTACTGTCATCGTTTGACCTCCTCGAAGTGTAGTCCAATGATGATAGGTTGTGTAGCGCGCGACTTCTATATATGTGGGATTATAAGGAAATGTGGGCTTCGCGGCTGGCGATGCGCGGCGGGTAGCGGCGCTGGGTAAAGCCGCCACCTCAGCCGGCCATAAGAAAAATAAACCGACCGGAATTAATTCCGGCCGGTCTTCATTTTTTTTATCGCACCAACTTCTGCGCCCGTTCCAGGTCTTCCGGGGTGTTGATGTTGAGGAAGGCGGTGTCGTCGGGGAGGAGGGCGCGGATTTCGGCTTGTTCGAGGTAGCGGACGTTGACTGCGGGGAAGAAGGAGATGACGCGCCGGTCGCCGCGCGCCAGGCACGCCTCGGCCGGGCCGAGGCAGGCCGCCGAGTAGACGGCGTGGAGCGGCTCGGGGCGGTCGCTAAAGCGCGGCATGACGACGTCGAAAGCCGGGGAGAGGGCGGCCATGTGGAGGACGAGCTCGGCGCTGACGAACGGCATGTCGCAGCCGAACACGAAGATGCGCGGCGCTGTGCTGTGGCTGAGGGCGGCGTGGATGCCGCCGAGCGGCCCCATGTCGCGGTAGACGTCGCCCGCCGTCGGCAGGCCGAGGTAGGCGTATTCCTCGGGCGCGTTGGTCACCAGCAGGGGCGGGGCGGCAAATAGGGCGGCGACTTTGCCGGCGACGATGTCGATGAGCTTTTGGTCCCCGAGGGTGACGAACGATTTGTTGCGGCCCATGCGGCTGCTTTTGCCGCCGGCCAGGATTACCGGGGCGATGCCCGCGAGTTCCTTGTGCATGCAAAAATCGCCTGCCTTAGTTGGCGTTGTCCGGCCGCAGCCAGCCGGCCCGCTCGAAGACGGCGAACATCGCCGGCTGCCGGCCGTTTTCCCGCGCGGCGAGGTCGAGCTCCCAGGTGGTGAGGTAGTGGAGGGGGTAGATGACGATGGCGGGGATGGTTTCGCGCATGTCGCAGACCTTGAGGTAGTGGCCGCATTCGGCGCAGGTTTCGATGAACCAGTCGGGCAGTTCGTCGGCGGACAGGACGGTGGCGCCGCGCTCGGCGACGTGGCCGCACAGGCCGCAGGCCGTGCGCAGGTAGACCCAGACGGTGTGGCAGTGGCTGCAGACGAGGTTCTTCTTGCCGGAGGCGGCGATGAGGCCCATGCCGGCGGCGGCCCCGCAGATGGGGCAGTAGGGCTCGAGCCAGTTGACGGTTTTCTCGTCGCCGGCGACGAGTGTTTCGCAGTAGGCGGCGAGGGCGGCATGGACCTCGGCGAGCACGAAGCCGGCTTCGTCGGGGGGTATGGCGAGGCCGGCGGCCAGGGGAACGGTTTCGCCCCAGGATATGTCGCGGGGGGCGAGGTCCATGGCGCGGCAAAAGGCCTGCGCCAGCCTGTCGAGGTCGGCTTGGTCGATGCGGATTTGTTCGTAGGCGAATAACGGTTTTCCCTGGGCGATGTTCTGCGGGAAAGCCGAGTTTTTCAGTTTTTGCAGCGCGTCGATCCGGGAGCACAGCCCGAAGAGTCCGTCACGGGCCTTGATGTACTTCTCCCAGAAGGGGAGGTTGCCTCTGAGGAAGGGGTATTTGTCGCCGAAGTCTTTTAGCCGCATCTTTTTCTCCTCATTTCTGACAGGGAAGAAGGCGGGAAGAGGGTCCTTCCCGCCTGCCGGTCATTCGGCCGCTTTGGCCTTCATTTCTTTGTACCATTTTTCGTTGTGGCCTTGGGCGAATTTCTCGTCGATGTAGCCGCTGCCCATCATGGTGTAGAACTCCTTGCTGGAGACGGGGTGGATGGCGGCGAGGTAGGCGTGGACGATGATGCCGCAGCCGAGGAAGATGCCGACCGCCGAGTGGATGAGGATGGCCCAGCGGACGACGCCGGGGGGCAGGTTGGCGTAGAAGAACATCGCCAGGCCGGTGGCGGCGAGGACGCAGGAGAGGCCGATGACCATCCAGCCGAGGGATTTCTGGCCGGCGTTGTATTTGTCCTGGGGCGGCGGGGTGCCTTTGATGAACGGCGCCAGGTAGCCGCCGGCGATCTTGAACCACTGGAGGTCGTCCTTGGTGATGGTGCCGATGACTTTGAGGAATTTGCCGAACAGCTTGGGGTAGAGGGCGATGTAGACGAGCGGGGCGATGAAGTACACCCAGCCGAGGTATTTGTGGACGGTGGCGGCGTTTCGGAGGCCGCCGAAGGGGATGGCGAGGAAGGCGAGGTTTTTGTTGAAGACGGCCAGGCCGGAGAGGAGCAGCAGGAAGAAGACGATCAGGTTGACCCAGTGGAAGATGCGGGTGGGTTTTTCGTGTTTCAGGAGGTAACCCGGTTTCATCCTTTCATCTCCTCCTTCCCGTGGCTTTCTTCGCCGCCGTGGTGGTGAAGGGCGTCCTTGGCCTGGCGGCGGGCCAGCAGGTAGTGGCCGGCGGCCGCGCCGACCGCGCCGGCGAGCATCAGCAGGCCCATCGGGTTGAAGAGGTCTTTCCAGACGAACAGTTCGAGCGGCATGGTCGGGTTGGCGGGCAGCCCGTAGCTGGCCGGCGGGTATTTGAGGACGGACATGACCCCCAGGCCGCCGAGGATGTTCTCGCCGTAGAGGTTGGCGTCCTTGTGGCCGCGAGCCTTGAGCCACTCGACCCGTTTATGGGCTTTGGCGACGAGCGTGTCGCGGTCGCCGAACTCGAGGGCGCCGGCGGGACAGGTCTTGACGCAGGCGGGGATGGAGGTCTTCTGTTTGTCGTCGCCGTTCTCGGTGCGGCTGAGGCACATGTCGCACTTGTTGACGTGCTTGCCGACGGCCGGGACGGTGAAGGGGCAGGCGCTGTGGCAGTAGCCGCAGGCGATGCATTTGGCGGGATCGACGGCGGTGATGCCGCTGTCGGTCTTGCTGAGGGCGCCGCTGGGACAGGCCTTGACGCAGGCCGGCTCGCCGCAGTGGTAGCATTGGATTTTGAGGATGTTGAGCTGGGGGACGGTGTCCTGCTCGAAGTTTTCGTAGAAGCGCATGATGGTGCGCGTGTCGGGGCTGAGGGCGGGGGGATTCTGGTAGCTGCCGTTGAAGGCGGTGCGCGTCGCCTGCTCCTGGTTCCACTGCTTGCAGGCGATCTGGCAGCCGTGGCAGCCGACGCATTTGGAGCTGTCGAAGAGGTACGCCAGTCTGGCCATCGCTACACCCTCCTCACGTTGACCATGAAGGCCTTGTATTCGGGTATCCGCACGTTGGGGTCGCCGGCCTGGGGGGTGAGCATGTTGGCGCTGGTGACGGTGTTGGCAAGGCCCGCGGGGTCTTCGCCGAAGAAGCCGTAGTTCCAGGGCATGCCGACGACATGGCATTTTTTGCCGTCGATGACCAGCGGCTGGAGGCGCGGGGTGACGAACGCCTTGACCTTGATTTTGCCGCGGGCCGAGGCGACTTCGACGTATTCGCCGTTCTTGATGCCTTGGGCTTTGGCGAGCTCGGGGTCGATTTCCAGGAAGGCCTCGGGCATGGCTTCGGTGGTGGTGAGGAGCTTGCGGGTGATGTTGCCGGTCTGGTAGTGCTCGGCAAGCCGGTAGGTGGTGCAGATGTAGGGGAATTCGGCGCTGCCGACGGCGGCCCATTTATCGCGGTCGGATTTGTAGGTGACGGCGAGCGGGTTGTTCTGCGCCGCGCCGAGGGCGTTTTTGACCGGCGACTCCATCGGCTCGTAGTGCTCGGGGAAGGGCCCGTCGCTGGTCATGCCGCCGGGCGCGAACAGGCGGCCGAGGCCGTAGGGTACCATGATGAAGGGGGCCGCGCCCAACGGGTCGGACGGCGCCCGGGTGCCGATGAAGTCGGGGACGTCGATGCCGGTCCATTTCTTGCCGGCGGCGTCCCAGTGGACGAGGTATTTCTTGTCGCTGAACGGCTTGCCGTCAAGGTCGCAGGAGGCGCGGTTGTAAAGGATGCGGCGGTTCATCGGCCAGGCCCAGCCCCACTCCAAGTTGAGGCCGATGCCCTGTTTGTCGGGCTTGCGCCGTTTGGCGAGGTTGCCGGCCGGCGGGTACATGCCGCAGTAGATCCAGCAGCCGCTGGCGGTGGAGCCGTCGGCCTTGAGCGCGCCGAAGCCGGCCAACTGGGCCTTGGTTTTGACGTCCCAGCCGTTGATCTCTTTGAAGACTTCGTCGGCGTTGTAGTGTTCGCCGCCGTAGCCCCAGGTGAGGTCGAGGATGGGGCCGGGGCAGGGCGCGGTGGCGTCGGCGGCGTAAAGCCTTTTGAGCTCCTGAACGAGCAGGTACATGACGGCGCCGTCTTCCTTGCAGTCGCCGATGGGGTCGACGGAGCGGTAGCGCATCTGCAGCCAGCGGCTGGTGTTGGTGGCCGAGCCGTCTTTTTCGACCATCGAGGCGGCGGGGAGGAGGAAGACTTCGGTCTTGATGCTCTTAGGATTGGCGCCGGGGCGCTTCCAGAAGCGGTGGGTTTCGGATTCGAACAGGTCGATGCCCATCATCCAGTCGAGTTTTTCGAGGCCCTGGGCGGTTTTCTCGAAATTGGGCCCCGATACCAGCGGGTTCATGCCCCACAGCAGCAGCCCCTGGATCTTGCCGGCGTACATGTCGTCGAAGATGTCCATGAAGCTGTGGGGGCGCGAGAATTTGGGCAGGTAGTCGAAGCAGAAGTCGTTTTCGGGCTGGGCTTTGTTGCCCCACCAGGCTTTGAGGAGGCTGACGGCGAATTTTGGCGCGTTTGCGGCGAAGCTGTTTTTGACTTCGATTTTTTGGAGGTAGGTCTTGAGGTTGGGGTGGGCGGCCGCGCTGGGCGCCGCCAGGTAGCCGGGCAGGTTGCCGAACAGCAGGCCGGCGTCGGTGGAGCCCTGGACGTTGGCTTCGCCGCGCATGGCGTTGACGCCGCCGCCGGGGAGGCCCATGTTGCCCAGGAGCAGCTGGACGATGGCGAAGGCGCGGATGTTCTGCACGCCCTTGGTGTGTTGGGTGAGGCCCATGGCGTAGAGCAGGGTGCCGGATTTGTCGGGCACGCCGGTGGCGGAGTAGGCGGCGGCGATCTTCAGGAAGAGCTCCTGTTTCATGCCGGTGACCTTCTCGACCAGCGCCGGGGTGTAGCGGGCATAGAAGCCAATCATGCGCTGGAAGACGCAGTCGGGGTGCTGGAGGGTGGGGTCGGTGAGCGGCGCGCCGTCGGGGCCGGTCTGATACTGCCAGGTGTCGTAGCTGTATTTCTTCTTGGCGGCGTCCCAGCCGCTGAAGTAGCCGTCCTTGAAGCCGAATTCGGGCTTGAGGAGGTAGCTGGCGTTAGTGTAGTTTTTGACGTAGGGCTCGAAGTATTTTTTGTTGGCGAGGATGTAGTTGACCAGGGCGTTGAAGAAGACGATGTCGGTGCCGGGACGGATGGGGGCGTAGATGTCGGACAGCACCGAGGTGCGGGTGTAGCGGGGGTCGACGGAGATGACGACG